>JAAUUJ010000098.1 GCA_012030715.1 Synechococcaceae cyanobacterium SM2_3_1
CAGCGGTTGCGTACACATTGAGCAGTGCGGATCGCCTCATCCAATCGGGCAAACTGCTCAATACTTCCTGATAGCTTAGCTTCTCTGATTAACATGATGTTATCCTAGCTCAACTCAGGATAAAAGCCGTCCTAGAAGGACGGGGCTTTAGACCCAGGTTTTCGGTAAAATTCAGACCGATGATCAGGGGCAGGGCCATCCCTCTGCTCTTTATCTCTTACAATCCTTTACATGAGCGGTGATACGCCAGCCTGGGTTGTACCATTGCACCGCTCCTGTGTCCGCGAGGGGCAGGCTCCCGGTTCTGGATGCTGGCAGGGTCAAGCACACGCTGAGTTTGGGTTGCACTCATGAATCAGAATCCCGTTATGGAAGTGGTGAGGTTGCAGATCAAGCCGGACAACACCACCGAGTTTGAAGCGGCCATGCAAGAGGCGATCCAGTATCTACAAAAACCCCCGGCCACCTGGATCAGACCCTGCACCGCTGCATCGAGGAGGAGAATCGCTATCTGCTGCTGATCTATTGGGAGAGCCTGGATGCCCATCTCGTGAACTTCCGCCAATCGGATCACTATGTGCAGTGGCGAGCTTTACTCTCTTCCTTCTTTGCGGAGACTCCCGAGGTGCTTCACTATCGACATCTGGATCTCAAAACTTGATCTTTACAATGCCTGCGGCAGAATTGGCTAGGCAAGAGATATGATTATGCCTCCTGCTGCCAGGGCAATCGATCTTTGGGGTGGGGTCTGTTAGCTAAAGGTAATGTCCAGGAGCAACATCAACACTAAGCCAGTCATGATCCCCAGGGTGCCCTCCCGCTCGAAGCCCTATCTCATCACTGATCACAAACAGCATTGCTCCTGCGGCAAAGGCCATCCCCCAGCGGCGGAGCCCTGTAACGGATCCTGGTAGATCCGAAACCATTTACTCCTCCAGTTGTGCTTCCAGCTGCTCAATCAGGGACTCGGTATATTCCAGCGCCTGACTGATGGTGAGGGGATCATTGAGATCAATGCCCACCAGTTGCAAGGCCTGGTCTGGACTCAGGGATCCGCCTGTATCCAGCAGCTTCAGATAGCGGGGCACAAACTCTCTTCCCTGTTGCAGATATTGCTGATAGCAGGCTATGGCCACCACAAAGCTGAGGGTATAGCTATAGCAGTAGAAGGGGCGGAAGAACAGATGCCCCACCCGTGCCCAGTCAAACTGGTGTTCCGGCAGCAATTCCACGGCATCCCCACACAGATCCTGATAAAGCTTCAACCATTCTTCATTGATGAACTCGTGATCAAAGCTGCTTTCCGTAGCCTGTTGATGCAGCACCAGCTCCAGGCGGCTAATTGTACTCTGGAGGAAGAGGAGATTCAGCTGGCTCTCAATCTGCTGCGTCAGGAGATCAAAGCGTAGCTCTTCATCGCTGTGATATTTGAGCAGGTAGTCCAGCAACAGCAACTCATTAAAGGTGGACGCAATCTCCGCCAGCACCAGAGGAGGATCACTGTTAAGAACTGACTGATGGTCCTTAATCCGTTCGTAGTGCAATCCGTGCCCCAGTTCATGGGCCAGAGTAAACAGGGCATGGCTACTGTGGGTATAGGAGAGCATCAGGAAGCTGTGCAGCCCATTGACATAGGCACAGAAGGCTCCGGTGCGCTTGCCACTGCGGACGCGGGCATCGATCCACTGCTGTTCAAAGAAAGGGCGGGCCTGTGCAGCATATTCAGGAGAAAAATCCTGCAGCGCGGACATCAGAAGTTGCATCGCCTCGGCATAAGAGATGGCCGGACTAGACGCACGCCAGGGGCCATCGAGATCACAAATCCGCACCACCCGACCAGTACTCCGCCCTTTGAGACGGTAGTAGCGCTGAAATAGGTCATAGCGATCGCGAGTCCCCTCCATCACGGCTTCGAATACAGGCAGGGTGACTTCATCAGCGAGCAGCTGTTTGGCCAGACAGGAATCGTAGCCCCGCCGCTGTACCTCCAGACGGTGATCCTGGATCAGAGTGTTGAGAATATAGCCGTAGAGGGGATTGTGGTTCTCCAGGACCTGACGAATGGCACGATAGCTCTGGAGACGAATTTCAGGCTCCTGGTGATAAAGGAGAGCACTTAACTCGGCTTCCGTGCTGACTGGCCCCTCATCGGTCTCGACTTCTGGGTATTCCTGTAACCCTAGGTGGATATCGCGAAGATTGATCAGCGCCTGCCGCCCCGTCAGGGTGGCCTGGTTGAGAGCCTGTTCCACCTCCTCGGACAGTTGGTAGGGCTTCAGTTGGAGTAGCCGCGCAAAGTAATGCTGATAGGAGGAGAGCTGAGGATCCTGTTGTAACTGGGCCAGATTGGAGGTCGGCAGGTGCTGCAACTCCAGTCGTAGAAACAGGAGCTGGTTTTCAATCTCCGCCATGGTTTCCTGGATCTGGTCAAGAAACTGCTTTGCCTCGGTATCGCGGGTATTTGCCGAGAAGCGCAGCATGGGGTAGGCGTAGAGCCTGCTGCACAGCACCTGGATCTGTTCCAGTTCCTGGAGAGCGCGAAGGATCTCAGAAGGACTGAGCTGGGCCACCTGACCGCAGTAATGCTGGCGAAAATCACGGGTTTGATCTTCTAGACCGGCGCGATCCTGGCTGAACTGAGGATCCCAGAAGCTTTGGTACAGATCAGACAGATCCCAATCAAGCAGAGGATCAGCGGTCTGGGGCAGAGCCACTACAGGCATCCTCCAAGCAGCAATATCATAATCTCCTCCTAGTCTAGGGCTTGATGTTCATGGCGATGCGATTTCACCAGGAAAAACCTGGGGTTTCAGAAGGGTTGGGATGGGTCGCCCTCTCCCGGATGTTCTCCTCCGGGGCTTTTGGTGGGAGCATTGAGGTGGGGCCACAGCCAGGATCCCCCCGCCAGGCTCAATTCCTGACTCCAGGCCGGAAAGAGAGAACTTTTTTTCTGGCCAGTTAACCAGAGGCGGCGGGCATAGGGGAGCTGCAGATGATCGAGAGTCTTAAAAACCAGGGCACTCATCCGCTTTTGATCGGGAACAGGATCCGCCTGCAGGTTCATCTGCAATAGTCCCGCCTTGCGGTTGAGGTGAATTCTGACTGTGACATGATCCTCCCGCAACAGGTAGGCAAAGATATGGGTAAGGGCCTGCGGATCCCCCTGTTGGGCCAGTTCAATCCAGCCGGGTCCTGCTTGGGGTGCTGGGGGATCTAAGGACGGTTGAACCAGATCTGAACGAACTGCAATCGCAGCGCTGCGATACCAATCGGGGATCTCCTCACCAGGGGCACGCCCAAAAACCTGCAGGTGCTGCCAGGGCTGATCCGTAAGCGTTCGCAGAGATTTGCAGAGATCTTCCACCAATGCATCCGGATCCAGATCCGTTTCCACCAGCAGCACAAGCTGTGTCTCCTTCTCTTTAGCCCAGAGGTTTACCCCAGCAGGCAGTTGCGCTGTCAACCACGCCGATAAAGTTGCAGGATCCCAATCGAAACTAGGACTCGGGTCCGGGGATGGCTCCTGTGAGAGGGACATGGTTACCTTGCTCCTTTCTTATCGACTGGACTCTTCGGCTTCCCCAGGAAGTCAATGTCAAGTAGTTGAGCAGCAGGTGAAAGCACCTTGCTTATCACTCCCACATAGTCAGAAATATTGGGCAATGGAACTGCCATCTTCTGCAAACTATCCTAAACAAACGGGCTCCGGATCTGGCAAGACCCAGGGGAAAGGCTAGATTGGTTGTAGCCCTGAATACCCTTGAGGTGATAGCAATGTTACAGGAGCTGGTAACTGAAGTTCTACGTACCCACACTCTGACCACTCAGCAGGAAAGACAGATCAACAGCTGGTTACGACAAGGTACCCCCACACTTGCAGATCTAGCGCTTCTGGATCAGTTAACGGATGCCCTGAATCGTGGAGAGGTTCAGATCATGGCTTCTGCCTCAGCTCGAGCAGCTTAGCGACGCCCAGGCTTTCCGCATTGCCCCAGATCAGGGGCCTGGCCGACCTTCCAGAGGAAGAAGCTGGTGGCTCCGTGGGGATGCTCTGCCCAGGGATCGGGTTGAGTCCCTCTCCAGCCATAGGGATCAAGGGAAATGAACTGATTGGCACGAAACTGCCGCACTTCAAAGTGGAGATGGGCTCCGGTTGAGCAGCCGGAATTTCCCGATAAACCGATAGGATCTCCTGCCTCAACCTGCTGTCCCTCCCGCACATCCATGCGACTGAGGTGGGTGTAGAGGGTTTCAAAACTGAGTTCCCCCAGTTGATGCCTGATCCGCACCCGTTGTCCCTGAACATCCTGATCCAGAAGGGGACAGTAGCTCTGCGGTTCTAATCGGGCCAGGGTTACCCGTCCCGCAGCTGCAGCCAGCAGGATCTGGCCCTCAGGCATCTGCCAGTCATACCCCGCATGCCCATTGCTTTTGCTGCAGGGATCTGCTGGATTGGGAACTCGTGCGTCTCCCCAGAGGGTCAGGAAGCTACGGTTCTGATCCTGGTCTCCTAGGGGCAGATTGTGATCAAAGACATTCGTTACAAGAAAGGATCCGCGAAAAGGCTTTTCCAGCAGAGGGAGAGAGAGCGGCCAGGTGCTGCCATCTTGAAATGGAGAGGGAACGGGTGAAGGGGGATAATCCCCAGGCAGATCATCCTCAAAACGCAGTTGCTGCAGGCGCTCTTGCCAACGCTGAAGCTGCAGCAGTCGGGTGCGATACTGCTGGAGTTCAGGACGCTGGCTGGGGTAGAGCTGAATGAGCAAATCCAGTAAAACTGAGGCCTGATCCCAGGATCCTGTGGCCACTGCCTTCTCTAGCTGCCGATGAATCTGAGTGGTGAGCGGATCGACTGATGGGGGAGGTGAAGAAGGTTGAGATTGAGTCAGAGTGGGATGAGAGGCCAGACTGGACATATGCACACCCAACCAGACTCCCCCCAGGCAGATCAAAAGGAAACCTATTTGCATCAATCGCCGCAGGATCCAGCCTCTCATCGGTGCTTCTCCCCCTAGCTCTTGCTAGTATCTGCAATTGTGCCCGAATTTCTGGATTGTTCACTGCCCACTCTGCGTTGAACTGGACTGCCGATGCCCAAGCTGCCGCCCAAGGATTATGTACAGGTGGTTGATTTTCCGCCTCAGATCCAGTGCCAACCGATTGGGGTAGTCCATTCTCCCTATAAAGAGCGGCACGGAACTCCGCGGCAGGCCCAGCTGCACTCGGCTCCAGCAGATTATCGGCCCGTAGTTGCTGAGATTGAATTGTTTGCCGCCACCATTCCCCCAGCCGCTTTAAAAGATCTGGATCATTTTGAGATGATCTGGGTAATCACCTGGCTGCACCTGAATCAGCACTGGAACCCCACCGTCATCCCTCCGCGTGGCCCCGCATTTCTCGAGGCACTCTGGCTACGCGGGCTCCCCACCGTCCCAATCCCATCGGTCTCAGCGCCACGCGGTTGTTGCGAATTGAAGGCATGCGCCTGGTGGTGGAGGGCATTGATCTGCTGGATCAGACCCCCGTGCTGGACATCAAACCCTATGTCACCTATTGTGATGCCTTTCCCACCGTTGGGTGTGGCTATGTGAGTGAGCTGGAACAGGCCCGAGTGCAGGAAGAAGATATCTTCGGTCAGGTTAAGCCCCTTGAATGAACCCTTCCCCCCTTCTTTTCAGACAGGTCTGTTATAATCGCCAATCCTGATTCAGCTGGATCTCTGGTCGCAATCAGGGATTATCATGGCTGACCCTAGAAGGAGGCAGATTGAAAACCTTAGCAATTGATATTGGTGGCAGTGGCACAAAAGCCATTCTTCTGGATCCCAACGGCCAGACCCTTACGGAGCGTAGCAGGCTAGAGACTCCCGATCCAGCCACGCCGGAACAGGTCCTGGAGACAATCTCAAGGGTGGCGGAGCAGCAGGGCTCCTATGATCGGGTTTCGGTGGGGTTCCCCGGAGTCGTGAAGCAGGGGATCACCAAGACTGCCGTGAACCTGGATCCCAGCTGGATTGACTTTAATCTAAGCGCGGCTCTAGAAACTCTGCTGCAGCGGCCAGTGCGGGTGGCCAATGATGCCGATATTCAGGGGTTGGGAGCCATTCAGGGTCAAGGGGTTGAGCTGGTGATCACACTGGGTACGGGCTTTGGCTCGGCTCTGTTTCTGGACGGCCATCTGATTCCCAATCTGGAGCTCGGGCATCATCCTTTTCGCAAGGGAGATACCTACGAGGAACAGCTGGGACGATCAGCCCTGAAGGACAAAGGGCAGCACACCTGGAACCGTCGTCTGAAAAAGGCGCTTGCTCACCTGAAACAGGTCTTTAACTATGATCACCTCTACATTGGCGGTGGAGAAGCCAAAAAAATCAACTTTGAGTTACCTGAAGGGGTCAGCATGATCTCCAATATGCAGGGATTGCTGGGTGGGATTGCCCTCTGGCGGGAGGTGATCCGGACAGAAACACCCCAGACGGAACAAAAGGGTTTCCCACTTCAGCGGCTTGAGCGACAACCGTGAACTGGCATGATCATCTTGAGCACCGATTCCTGAACAACCTATGCCTGTGACCCATGCCTATGCAATCCTGGCACCTCTGCCGGAGGCCCATCTAGCTGCTGCTCAGCAGGTGTGTCAACGGGAGGGCAAGGTGGCTTTTGGCAGCCGCTCTGAACAACTGTTTCGCAAAATTGATCTGTCGCGGGTGCGAGACACTGTCGATGTCTTTATTTATGCGGCCAACCCCGAGGTGGATTTAGGAGCGGTGATCTCCTGGCATGGGGTGTACGTGGGACAGGTACAGGCTCTCCCTGATGGTACTCATCCTGACAAAGCTCGCTATCGGCCCTTAACAGCGTATGACACCGACTGCATGAAGCTATGGACCCTCTACTGGGAAATGGAAAACTTGCAGCCCATTCAACCGATCAAAATCGAAACTTTGCGGGGGTTTGATCAGGAAGCGGTCTACGCCGCTAGCTTCGTTCCCAAGAGTCCCGTACTGATCGAGCATCCTCGGATCGAGCCCTTTCAAATCACCCCTGTTGTCTGAGGAAATGTCTCCCGAGATCTGGAGAGTAAACTTTCTGTCATGATCCTGTTAGCTCTTTCACTTAGTAGGCCAGGAGATTATCCCGCAGGGTTGTACCTGAGTAGGCAGTACGGTAGCGATTCCGGCGCTGCAATTCAGGGATCACCATATCGACAAATTCTTCGTAACAACCGGGGGTGTAGGAGGCAACGAGCATAAAGCCATCCGCGCCGCCTTCATCCACAAAGAATTCCATCTTGTCAGCAATATCTGCAGCAGTGCCGTAGAGGACAGGCATGCCCATGCCCATGGCATAGTAGAGGGCTGCTTCTTTAACGGTCAGAGGATCACCACCTTTGGCGTAAATAATGCTCTCAAATAGCCCCTGAATCCCGGGGATCTCAATATTCTGGACATATTCATCCAGATCATACGTGGAAAAGTCGGGGCCAAAGTGACCCGAGATCCAGGCCAATGCACCTTCTAAAGGAATATTGCTGAGGATCTGCTCATATTTTTCCTGTGCATGCTGGCGCGATTCACCGACAATGCATTGCAGGCCATAGATCAGCTTGACGCTGCCGGGGGGACGGTTAAAGCGATTTTGCAGGCGGTCGTTGAGGTCATCTGAGTACTGGCGCATTCGATCAACGCTGGGATGTACTGCAAAAATGGCCTCCGCATGTTTCGCAGCAAAATCACGTCCTCGATCTGAAGATCCTGCCTGCCAGAAAACCGGACGACCCTGTGGCGAGCGGAAGCAAAAGGAGCGTCCCTTGCAGCTGAAATATTTCCCTTTAAAATTAACTTCATGCACCTTGTCAGGATCCGCAAAGATCCCGGTTTCTCGATCAGCAATGATTGCATCAGGCTCCCAGGAATCCCAGAGCTGATAGCAGATTTCCATGTATTCTTCCATGCGCTCATAGCGCCCAGAGCGATCGGTCATCTCAGCCCCATAGGCATCCCATTCACTTTTGGAATAGGAGCTGACAATGTTCCAGGCCAGACGCCCCCCAGAAAGATGATCCAGGCTAGAAAGCCGACGCACCATGGAGTAGGGATGCTCAAATGCCGTGGATAGGGTCAGCCCGACACCCAGATGTTTAGTTGCTGTGGTGATAATCGGAACGATCGTCGATGGCTCATGGGTTGGGCATTGCACCGCCCATTTAACGCAGGCATCAGAGCTTTGCTGATAATTGTTGTAGGGGGCCAGCTCATCCGCAATAAACATGGCATCAAAAAGTCCACGCTCCATGGTTTGGGCCATGTGCTGCCAGTAGGGAGGTCGGCTCCAATCCCAGTTGACTTTATCTTTGGGATGCCGCCACATTCCCGTGGCATGACTATTTACACCATGCTGGATGAAGCCCAGTAAGTGCATTCTTTTCTTCGCAGCCATATCACGACTCCTGATCCACTAATTTTATTTTTGTGTGTCGGCTTGATTGATTAACTGATCAAGCTGTCAGGCAATATCTTGCAAAATTCGTTCTTTAGATTTGACAGCGCCCACAAAATCCAACAAAGATTCCTGAAGACGCATCTCTACTTCTTCCTCCAAGACAATTTCACCATTCTCAAGGCGTTTCATTTGAGAATCAACAATAAACACACCTTGCTGGATCTGGGTAGATCCTAAAACAGCAAAGAGAGGCTTCATTGAATACTCAATTGATAACAGGTGAGTGATCGTTCCTCCTGTAGCAATCGGCAAAACAGTTTTCCCAGAAAAAGCATACTGAGGTAACAGATCCAGCAACGCTTTCAAAATACCTGTATAGGTTGCTTTATAGACGGGAGTTGCAATTAAGATCCCTTTAGCTTCAGCTACCAGACGGATAAATTGCTGTAACTCGAGACTTTCGAAATTAGCAAAAACCAGATCTTCTGGCTTCATATCATGCACGGTAAACATGGCAGTTTCTACATCATGAGCCCTGAGATAAGAAATTGAGTGCTCCAGTACAGCTGTAGATCGAGATGATTGGGAGGGGCTGCCAGCAATGGCTAAAACATCATGCATACTTTTATTCCTCAACAGATAAAGAGAGTAAATTGATCAAGGAAGTGCAATTAGCTACACCGCCTCTGGCGACTGGCAAGAAATTCCATGTACTTGCTAAATTTTTCATCGGCAAAATAGCTATTGGAAAACTCATTGGCAAAAGAGACCTGCTGAAAATGATAGTCAATGCCTAAGAGGCTATAGGTGAGGCGAAGAAAGTAGTCATCGATCCAAAAGTCCACATCAAACTTAGCAATCCCTGCATGGCCTTCCAGACGCCGATTCAGTGTTTTTAGAAGCCATGACCACTGAGGCTTAAGAGTCGGATCAATGCGATTTCCAGAATCAGCATCAAAATAGGACAGGATCATAGCAGGGTTAAAGTTTGCCAGTTGAGCAAGTTTACGCGCAGATTGCATGGGGTTGGATAAAAACCAGTAATTCGCCAGAATCAGGTGATAAAGATAGGTAATAACAGCTTGAGGATGCTCACGAATAAACTGGCTCCGGCAGACAATACCTCGCAATGATGGTAGACGGATATTTTGATCCTTTGCCAGATCTAGCCTGCGACCAAATCGATGTTTCTCAAGTTGAGCAGCGAATGCCTGGCAGCATACATGAGCATCAATACTCTCATTGACCAGGCTGCTGCTGGCAGTGCGTGAGTCTTCATTAATTAATGTACAATCTTTCTCGATATCATATCCATAGCTATCAAAAACAGTGATCAGAAAACGATGAGAATTCGATCCAAATAATACAGATACTTGCTTGTTCTTTAGATCTTTGATTGAGTTGATCTCTGAGTTTCTCGGAACAAGGATGCTGATATCTCTTCCTGATATATTATAAGAGGCAATCCCAATCAATTTAGAACCAAAGTTTAGATTATCGAAAAAATTTGAGCCGTTCCTCAATAAGGCTATATCATCAAGAATTGCAATGTCAAGTTCGTCTTGTTGCATTTGCCGTGTAATCAAATCACTGGAGGCAAAAAGATTCACCTGCAGTTCAAAATCATGATCGATTCCTGTATCTGGAAAAATGGCAAACTCTGGAGGTGACAAACGTAATTGATCTGCAATATAAGCCACACCGTTTCCAGCAATCACCTGACCAATCGAGTCTCGTTGTAAGCCAATGCGCACAGGGTTACCTTGTTGACCCTCAGGTTTTTGAGATCGCATAGATACAGGCAGTTGTGGCAGAGTTTCCAGATGATCCTGTTCCAGTTGAAAACTCCTCACCAGGCTCTCGGCCAGAATCAGCAGTTCACTATGACTGGGGACATGAATATGAATGCCATATTTCCCAGCATCCAGGATCGCCGTAGCCTGCAGATTATAGTGCTGTTGTAATACCGTCAGGCAAAATCCAGGCAGGATTGTTGATTTCTTTTCATTAACTAATCTCTGGAGAAGATCCTGGTAGCCATTCACAACAATAGCTTGACTGAGCAGATCAAGCTCCTCGATACCACCCCGAGACAGGTCATTCCAAATTTCTTCTAGCAAGATTAATTGATTAAAAGGAATACACCTGAGACGGATGCCATCAGAGTTAACCTGTGCCTGGCTGACCGGAACCTTACTGCTTAGATCAACCCAAAAAAGGCGATACGTTTGTAGACGATTACAGCAATGCTGGCTCTGATAGGCTGATGAAGTATTCACCAGGAAATCAAACTCATCCTGGCTCAGGCGGGCAAACTGATCGGTATCGACCACCTGCCAGCGGATCTGACGCTCAGGAAAACACATCCGAAATCGATGGAGATACTGATCAAACCACACTGCTGAGAGCAACGAGGTTGTACCGACTACCAGTTCATGGCGAGTCAAATCGAGACCAGATGTCTGAAATTCCTGATGAAGTGCCTCAACATCTTCGTAAAGACCACAGAATTTCGTGATCAGCCTTTCTCCTTTGTTCGTAAGACACACAAGGCCAGGAGATCGTTTGAGCAAGCGGGTGCCAAAATAATCTTCTAGCTGTTTAACCTTTTTACTGATCAATCCCTGGCTATACCCCAATTCAGTTGCAGCCTTAGAGAAGCTCTGACAATCATGAACTACCTTGAGGATGCGGATGTGGTTCAATGTAATATCTTCTAGCTTCATGCAGATTACCGAGTTCAATAGCAGAGCATGCAGGGAAAAGATGGATCAGCTACGCATACCACTCAATTCTTTGGATACTGTTTGCTGACCCCCTGCAACAGAATGAGTTGATCGAAATTCTTTGATATCCTGTGCCATGCAGTAAAGAATCGCAATCGGGCTCAGCATTACCAGAATCGGACCCAGATATAAAAGCATTGGAGCAGCACCATAGGACCAGATCACCATTGCAGAAATAATCCCGGCAATTGCTGCCCCCCAGGCAGGTGCAGAGTAATAAACACCTCCCGCCTCATCTTCTGCTTCAGAATAACTATCTGCAGCTTCATTGAGTACAGTTAACATCGATTTGATATACAAAATGCTTATGACAATGCCAATGATCAAAAAGAGAATAGTGATTGGTGACATGGCATTCCCAAGAGTCCAGGAGCCACTCGTACCTGACTGTGCCTGAACGGTGGTGTGGACACCTCCCATGAGTAGCGCTAATAGAGCACCTACAACAAAGGACTGTTGCTTACCCAGAAAGATTTTTATTTTCCGTAGCATGGTATTGTCTCTCCTCAAAATGAAAGTCATGAACCAAAGACAGGAAGTAATTTCGATCCAACCCAAAGTCTCTCAGCTAACCCTACTGATAACTGGATCAGAGGTCCTTAACTTGCTTGAGAGAGTTGTAGTCAAAGATATTGTTATTGCCAAAGCTCATCACTAGAGGCACAACCGTGCTGATCCCCAAAATGATCAGGGTTCCTGACAACTCTCCCAAGACCATCCGTAGAGGCATGCCAACGGCAATGGCGGCAATCGTTCCCCAGATAAACCCACCAGCAGTCAATTTTGGCCAGAAGATCGCCAGCATCAGCGGCACCAGGATTGCTGTTCTAATTGCATAGGTTGTGAGCACGATGGTCACGAAGTCAACACCTGAAACCACAACCCCCAGAGCAATCACCGCAGCAATCAACATAGAAACTCGGGTGAGCGCAAATAGCCTTTGATCGGGCATCCGAGGTGCAAGCGGTTTCACCACATCAACTGCAGCCAGAGAACTGAGTGAGGACAAAGCACCGTCCATGGTTGAGTAGCAGGCAGATAAAATCACAAAAACATAGGCATAGATCAACCAGTTGGGTAAACCAATATGAGAAATCACAAATGGACCCACTGCTGCAGCATCATTTCCCAGATCTGTTGCTAGATCAACATTTAATGCCAGCCCAACCAATCCGAGAATGCCAAGACAAATAGGAATGGGATAGAACCAGGCTCCGGCCCACAGGAAAGTGCGCCCCACCTCTTTAGGTTTTAACCCCCAGACCACCTGCCAGAAGGACTGTCCGGCCAATGTTGCCGTCAGCAAACCCAAAGCCAGGGTAATTCCAAAAATAGCAGGAACATCGGCACGGGAAACGGATAGAAATTCCTCTCCACGTGCAGCCACTGCAGACCAGATCAAGTCAGGGCCACCAAAATGACTGATGACGGCCATCAAGACCACAGAAGCAGGCACAGTAATGAACAAGGTGGTCAGAGTTGATGTTGCCATTGAGGCCCACAATCCTCCCAGCATGCTGTAGATCAGAACAATCGCAATCGCCACAATTGCCACCATGGCCTGTTGAATGCCAAACACTGTAGAAATGACCAGCGATGTTCCCTTCAGATTGATAATGATCTCGATCAGGGAGCCAAAAATCAAGCCGATGGTGACAACAATTCGTGCCAGTATTGCCCCATCAAATCTGGAACTGACAAACTCTCCAATCGTGTAACCATGTGGCATCTTTTCCCTGAGTTTTTTTGCAAATGGGATCACAGCAATAACTGCTAAGCCATTTGGGACTGTAAACCACCACAAGCCTGACAAACCGAAGTTAAACGTCATGGCAGCTGACATCATGACAGCCATTGCCCAGGTCCATACTGAGATCAGTCCTGCCACACCAAATCCAAAGCCTAACTTGCGGCCTGCAATAATAAAGTCATGGGTATTTCTTACAAGTTTTGACTTCACATAAAAAGCAACACCCAAAGAGATCAGGCCCAGCAAAAACAACATGAAGATGCCTTGAAATGGCGCCAATGTAGGATTGGCAATTAATTCTATGTCCAGCATAATTTCTCCCAAACTTGTTATAAAGAGGCCATACAATGACTAGCCTTCCACTAATTCCGAGAAAGACCCTCTCTTCAGTTAACAAGACAATAGCAGCTGTAACTCAACACACTGTGTAGGCATATACACAATGACAAATTGCTCATTCCATTCTGGAATAGCGCATCAGAACGATCCCTTTTGAGTAAATAAAGCTACCAAGTCATCCCAGAACCTACGTCTGTAATTGTCCCACCCGAGCCAAAGATCTTTGCGGTGAGAATAGGGCACAGCCTCTTTCTTGCTTACACACAATAAGCGATCAGCTCTGTCGCATACTCAAACTGATCCTGTTCAGTTTTTCATTCACTTCGATCACCTTGACCCTGACCACCTGCCCCACCTTCACAACTTCCAGAGGATCTTTAACGAAGCGATCCGCTAGTTGAGAAATATGGACCAGACCATCCTGGTGAACGCCGATATCCACAAAAGCGCCAAAGTTGACCACATTGGTGATCACACCTTCCAGGATCATGCCAATCTCCAGATCTGCAATCGAGTTGATCCCTGCTTGAAATGTGGCATAGACAAATTGCTTACGCGGATCACGGCCTGGCTTTTCCAGTTCTTGCAAAATATCGCGCAGAGTGGGTTCCCCGATCCCTGCCTGGACATAACGCTGGAGATCCACTTGGGGAAGGGTGGCGGCCACCCTGGTCATGTCTTTAAGATTGAGCTGCAGATCCTGGACGATTTTTTCCACGAGCCCGTAGCTTTCCGGGTGAACTGCGGTGTTATCGAGGGGATGAGCCCCGTCGCGGATGCGCAGAAAGCCAGCAGCCTGCTCAAAGGCTTTGGGACCGAGTTTCGAGACTTTCAATAATTCTTGGCGACTCCGAAATGGCCCCTTTTGGGTGCGGTGAGTGATAATATTCCCTGCAACACTAGAACCGATCCCGGCCACATAGGTCAGCAACTGCTGGGACGCAGTATTCAGATCGACCCCCACAAAATTCACACAACTTTCGACTGTGGTCTGCAGAGACCTGTGCAGCAGCTTTTGATCGACATCGTGCTGATACTGTCCCACGCCGATGGATTGGGGATCAATTTTTACCAGCTCCGCCAGAGGATCCTGTACACGCCGTCCAATACTGATAGCCCCCCGCACCGTGACATCCAGATCGGGAAATTCAGCAATGGCCACCGGACTGGCAGAATAGACCGATGCACCCGCTTCACTAACCATCACTTTTAAGGGTTGAGGACTCAGGGACTGGAGCACCTCCCCCACAAACAGATCTGTCTCACGGCTGGCGGTGCCATTACCGATGGCGATCAGGGCAATGGTGTACTTCTGGATCAGACTTCTGAGGATCCCGGCAGCCTCTGCCCGTTTTTGGGCACTTTGATGGATATAGAGGGTTTTGTAATCTAGCAACTGTCCAGTTTCCCCCAGCACCGCCACTTTACAACCAGTGCGAAACCCTGGATCAATGCCCAGAGTCGATTTCATGCCCGCAGGAGGAGCCAGCAACAGCTCCCGCAAATTGGTGGCAAAGGTTTTTACAGACTCCGCATCAGCCCAGTCCTTTTTCTCTGCCAGGATCGTGGTGGTGAGTGACGGTTTAAGGAGACGGGTCAGGGCATCCTGCAACAGGGTCTGATATATCGCTTGGATCGCAGGAAGCGCGGACTGGATCACGCGTCTATACAGGAGAGTCAGGGCTTGATCTTCGTCAAAGACAAGCGAGAATTTCAAAACCGCCTCCGTTTGTCCCCGCATCAGTGCCAGCAGATTATGGGGGGCGAGACGAGCGAGACTGACCTGGTAATTGCGATACATCTCAAATTGCGTCGATCCTTCCGGGTGCTCCTTCTTGATCTGAGAATGAATGGCTCCGGTGCGAAGCATCAGCTTTTTCAGCTCAGTCCGCAGATCGGGATCCTCGGCAATCATTTCAGCCAGAATGTCACGAGCTCCCTGCAGCGCTTCTGCCTCAGTGACTACCCCTTGGTCTGGATCTAAATAGTGAGCAGCTTCTGCCTCAAGCGAAACGGGACGGGCGCGGGGATGGTTCAGGGACTGGATCTTATCTGCCAGGGGTTGCAAACCTTTGTCTCGGGCCATGGAAGCACGGGTGCGGCGCTTTTTTCGGAAGGGAAGATAGAGATCCTCCAGCTCTGTTTTTTGCAGACTGGTGGTGATGCGGGAGCGCAGTTCGGGGGTGAGCTTGCCCTGGTCCGCCAGCGTGGAGAGAATGCTCTGCTTGCGGTCCTCTAATTCTGTGAGGTAGGTATAGCGATCCTGCAGTTGCCGCAGTTGCACTTCATTCATTTCGCCCGTGCGCTCTTTGCGATAGCGGGCCACAAACGGAACCGTTGCTCCCTCGGCAAACAGATCCAGGGCATTTTTGATCTGATGGGGAGAGAGCGCCAGTTCCTGGGCTAGCAGTGGGATCAGATCAGGCATGATGGCAGGGAACATGGAGGATCAAGGATCAAGGTTAAGCCAAAATCGTCACCTTCAGTCCGGTGGATCCTCTGGCCAGGGTTGATCGATGGGTCAGATTAACTTCAAATCCCTCCTGAACTAGCCAGGTAGGTGACGCTGCATTGTCTCTAACAACTTCTTCGGATCCACAGGCTTGGCCAGAAAGTCGGTAGAATCCACCATCTTGGCCCGTACCCGATCCACGACCCCATCATTGCTGGTCAGGATCACCACCGGAACCGACTTGAGGCCTGATACCCGTCGGATCTGGGCACAGATCTCATAGCCGTTGACCACAGGCATCATCAAATCCAGCAGGA
>JAAUUJ010000099.1 GCA_012030715.1 Synechococcaceae cyanobacterium SM2_3_1
TCATGACACTCCCCCCAGAACTTAAGCGACAATTTAGAGAGGAGTTGGAGCAGTACGAAGCGGAGGTCAAGATGCCCCTGATCAGCAGTATGGAAGAACTGGCCAAAGAGGAAGGGATCCAGATTGGAAAACAGGAAGGAATCCAGATTGGAAAACAGGAAGGAATCCAGATTGGGGAAGAGCGCGGGATCCAGATTGGTAAACAGGAAGGGATCCAACGGGTTGCCCTCAATATGCTTCGACAAGGGATGTCCATTGATCAGATTGTCAGCCTAACCCAACTATCCACAGATCAAGTGGAACAATTACTAACCCAGATCGAAGCACAGTAATTTCCTGATGCCGTTTCTGCAGCTTGACTCCCTGGATGGTCTTATTCAATGGCTGGCAGAACACTCTACAAAGGCTTCTTCTCAACCCAACTAGCACTCAAATCTGAATTCTGTGAGATTTGTCAATATCTCCTGACCCACTTGAAGAGATTGTTAGGTCTGGATTTGAGTTTCTCGAATCCGAATGAAAACAATCTGGTTTTGCTGAACAATAGCGAGCTGTCGCGGCTGACCCAGACTTAACCTAGAAAGATTGGTAGGGGGACTGGACAGATCTGGTCTTGACCCGTTATTATGAGAGGCCGTTGCCTAAATGGCAGAACGTACTGCTAGTTAAGGATACTGTTGCTCACCTGAGTGATCAGGTGCAGTGATCAAGTCCGGCAGTGGCTGGCGATTGCCAGAGTTAATGACTGAGCATCCTGAATTTTGGCTCTCTTCGGTTGATCTGTTGGGAACCTTCTAGGCTGCGTGAGGGTGAATCCCAATGGATCAGTAGATCCTCTGGGAGAGTTGAATTGCTGAGTGAATAAGGTTCCGCAGGGATAGCACACCTGCTCACTGGAGGTTGCCATGGCGATGGGTCTCTTGGGCAAGAAAGTCGGTATGACACAGATCTTCACCCCTGAGGGTGAGGCCGTGCCCGTGACGGTTTTACAGGTGGGTCCCTGTACCGTAACTCAGATCAAGACTAAAGAAACTGATGGCTACATCGCTGTGCAGATCGGCTTTGATCCAACGATGGAGAAGCGGCTGACAAAGCCAGAGCGCGGTCACCTTCAGAAACACGGTATCCAGGACATGCTGCGCCACCTGCGAGAGTTCAAGGTGGAAACGGCGGAAGATTATCAGCTGGGTCAAACCCTGGATGTCACCCTTTTTCAGGAAGGTCAGCTTGTCGATGTGGCAGGCACCAGTATTGGTCACGGCTTCTCGGGGAACCAGAAACGTCACCACTTTGGTCGGGGTCCCATGAGCCATGGTCCAAAAACCACCGTCTACCCGGATCGATCGGGGCGGGTACGACTCCTGGGCGAGTATTTCCAGGCACTCGTATGGCTGGACGGGATGGGGGTAAGCGGGCCACCACTCGCAAGCTGAAGATTGTGCGCACCGATCTGGAACAGAATCTGATCTTGGTGAAGGGCTCTGTCCCTGGCGTTGAGGGTGGACTGCTGGAGATCCGGCCCACCAAGGTTTTTGGGAAGCAAAAGGCCTGATGGTAAGTGAGCAAGGGAAGGGGCTTAGTTATGGCAAACTGCGCGATTAAAGATTGGCTGGGGGAAGAAGTGGGTCAGGCAGAACTGGATCTGCCAGTGGCCAAGCCAGAAACCACCTCCCACCTCCTCTATCTGGCCCTGCGGCGACAGATGACCAATGCACGGCAGGGAAATGCCCACACCAAGACTCGTTCCGAAGTGCGGGGGGGTGGCCGCAAGCCCTGGCGCCAAAAAGGCACCGGACGGGCACGGGCTGGATCGATCCGTTCTCCCCTCTGGCGGAAGGGGGGGGTAATCTTCGGTCCCCGTAAGCGGGAGTTCAACCTGAAGATGAACCGCAAAGAGCGGCGGTTAGCCTTACGGACAGCCCTGCAAAGTCGTGCTGATGATCTGATTGTGGTGCGGGAGTTTTTGGAAAACCTGCAACCGATCCCCAAAACCCGCGATGTGGCTCAGGCGCTCCTGCGTTGGGGAGTGATGGAGGACCAGTCAGCTCTCCTGATCGTGAGTGAAAAAACGGAAGCACTAGAGCGAGCCACCCGCAATATTGCCCGCCTGAAGCTGATCAGTGCCAACAACATCAATGTGTATGATCTGTTGAACGTGGACTGGATTCTGATCACTGAGTCGGCCCTGGATCTTCTAAAGCGAGGTCTCACAGGGGAGAAAGGGGTTCTGGCCCCTCGCAAATCGGCTCCCAGCGAAGTAGAGGAACTCTTACCAGCCAGTTCCAATAGTGCGATACCCGATGAGGAAGCTGAGGAGATGGAAACTGAGGAGATGGAAGCAGAAGTTCCTCAAGATCTGCCTGCCACCGATACCCCTGCAGCAACGGCTGAACTGGATACAGAGGAGGAACAGGCATGAGTGAAAGTCAACGGATCCTGGCGGACGTTCTGATCCGGCCTATAGTCACCGAGAAATCGACTCAGCTTATGGAACAGGGGAAGTATGTCTTTGAGGTGCTGCCCACGGCGACAAAGCCCCTGATCCGGCAGGCTGTACAGGAAATGTTTGGGGTGCGCGTTACCTCCGTCAACACCCAGAATCCTCCCCGCAAGAAACGGCGTCTGGGTCGACACATCGGCTTTCGTACCCGTCATAAGCGCGCCATTATCACTCTGGCAGCTGGTGATTCCATCACCCTTTCCCTGATGTGTAACCCTTCTGATCCAACACTCTGGTAGTTTCCATGGGTATTCGTTCCTTCCGCCCCTACACCCCCAGCACCCGTCATATGACGGTGTCGGACTTTGATGAGATCACCACCTCAGAACCAGAGAAGTCCCTGGTGAGGTTTATTCACCGCAAACGGGGCCGCAACAATCGTGGGGTGATCACTAGCCGTCGCCGTGGGGGTGGGCACAAGAAGCTTTACCGTCTGGTGGATTTCCGCCGTGACAAGGTGGGTGTCCCCGGCACCATCATCACCATAGAGTATGATCCCTTCCGCAATGCACGCATTTCTCTGGTGCAGTATGAGGATGGGGAAAAGCGCTATATTCTTCACCCTCGGACTCTCAAGGTGGGCCCCGATCATGTCCGGTCCTGACGCGCCGATTGAGATCGGGAATGCTCTGCCTCTGGAGAAGATCCCCCTGGGTACGGTGGTCCACAATGTGGAGCTGATCCCTGGTAATGGAGGACAGATGGTACGGGCAGCCGGAGCCGGAGCTCAGGTGGTGGCCAAGGAAGGTACCCATGTGGCGTTGAAGCTGCCTTCGGGAGAGGTGCGGTTGGTGCGCAAGGAGTGTTTTGCCACAATTGGACAGGTAGGGAACACCGAAGACAGCCAGATCAGTTTAGGGAAAGCAGGTCGGAACCGCCATGTGGGTCGTCGCCCCTCAGTTCGAGGCAGTGTCATGAACCCGGTGGATCACCCCCACGGTGGTGGTGAGGGTCGGCGCCCGTGGGACGAGCAGGCCCTGTCACGCCCTGGGGTAAACCAACCCTGGGTAAGAAGACTCGCAAGCGCAAGAAGGCTAGCAGCAAGCTGATTCTGCGGGGCCGCAAGCGGGGTAAAGGTCGGCAGGATCGTTCATAAGCTCTACACGTGCTAGGGGAGAAACAGCAATGGGACGTTCGTTAAAAAAAAGGGGCCGTTTGTAGCAGTGCATCTGCTCGAAAAAATTGAGAAGCTCAATGCTCGCAATGAAAAGCAGATGATCAAGACCTGGTCTCGGGCCTCCACCATTTTGCCGAACATGATTGGTCACACCATCGCCGTCCACAATGGCAAAGAGCATGTGCCTCTTTTCATTTCTGAACAGATGGTGGGCCACAAGTTAGGGGAATTTGTTCCCACCCGCACCTTCCGGGGGCATGCCGGGGGGGATAAGAAAGCATCTCGCCGATGAGGTTGTGACGATGGCAACTGATACTCAAGAAATTCAAGCAATTGCGCGCTACATCAGGATGTCTCCCTCCAAAGTTCGGCGGGTGCTCAACCAGATCCGAGGCCGCAGCTACTCCGAAGCCCTGATCCTGCTGGAGTTTATGCCCTTTGCGGCTTGTGATCCCATTCGTAAGGTGCTGCGCTCAGCCGTGGCCAACGCAGAACACAACAATGGCCTTGATCCTCGTGATTTGATCATCAGTAAGGCCTTCGCTGATGAAGGTCCAACGCTGCGTCGCTTCCGGGCTCGGGCTCAGGGACGTGCCTATCCAGTCCTGAAGCGTACCTGTCACATCACCATCGCGGTCAGTCCCAGTCCAGTCGCCTCCGCTTAGTCCATATTCCTTGACCCGTTCGCCCCACTTTTTACCACGAGCACCCTATGGGACAGAAGATCCATCCAAACGGTTTCCGACTGGGAGTCATCAAGAACCACCGCAGCCGTTGGTTCGCGGAACCAGCTCGCTATCCGATCCTGCTGCAGGAGGACTTCAAGATCCGGAAGTACATCACCAAGAACCTCGGCAGTGCTGGCCTGGCGGATATTATCATCGAGCGCAAGGCGACCAGATTGATCTGGAGATCCGTGCGGCCCGTCCGGGTGTCGTGGTGGGTCGAGGGGGCTCAGGTCTAGATGCTCTGCGGCAGGGTCTCCAGAAGGAACTTGTGGATACCAACCCGACCCCAGGGGAACGCACCATCCGCATCAATGTTGTAGAAGTCACGCGGGTGGACGCAGAAGCCACGCTGCTGGCAGAGAATATTGCACAGCAACTGGAGCGCCGTATTGCCTTCCGCCGCATTGTTCGCCAGGTGATGCAACGGGCCCAACGGGCTGGAGTCCAGGGGATCAAGATTGAGATCTCGGGGCGATTGAATGGGGCGGAGATCGCCCGTTCCGAATGGTCCAGGGAAGGTCGTATTCCTCTGCATACTCTGCGGGCGGATATTGACTATGCCGAAACCACTGCCCAGACCACCTATGGCATTATCGGCGTCAAGGTATGGGTGTTTAAGGGTGAGGTGTTACCTGGACAGGAGCACCTGACCCAGAAGGCACCTCCGGTTCAGCAACCCAAACGTCGCCAGCAGCGCCGTCGTCCTGTGTTTGAAGACCGCTCTGAAGCGGATTCCTAAGTTTCCTCCCCCACCCTGTCCTGAGGAGTTCCATCCATGCTCAGTCCCAAACGTACTAAATTTCGCAAGCAGCAACGGGGCCGTATGCGCGGCAAGGCCACCCGTGGCAACAAGCTTGACTTTGGCGAATTTGGTCTGGTGGCCCTGGAGCCCTCCTGGATCACAGCTCGCCAGATCGAGGCCAGTCGTCGAGCCATGACCCGCTACATTCGCCGGGGTGGCCAGATCTGGATCCGGATTTTCCCGGACAAGCCGATCACGATGCGGGCGGCAGAGACCCGAATGGGATCCGGTAAAGGCAACCCTGAGTTCTGGGTGGCGGTGATCAAGCCGGGACGCATTTTGTTTGAAATGGGGGGCGGGGTTACGGAGGAAGTGGCCCGCGAGGCCATGCGCCTGGCCGCCAACAAACTACCGATTAAGGTCAAGTTTGTTACCAAGGCCGACTTCCCTCAGGAAGACACCCCCTCGAGTTCTTCCTTGGCAGAGCCCGAGACCCCTGTTGCTGAGTCGTGAGGAGATCACCAACTATGCCCATGCCCAAAGCAGTACCGATGGATCAAGTTCGTGTCTTTTCGGACGCGCAATTATCCGAAGAAATTATGGCTGTGAAGAAAGAGCTGTTTGAATTGCGGCTGCAAAAGGCCACGAAGCAGCTCAACCAGCCCCACCTGATCCGTCAGCGCAAGCACCGCCTGGCCCAACTGCTGATGGTGGAAGGGGAACGCAAGCAATCCACGGTGATCCACTCGATCCCGTCTACCGATATGTCAGAGCACTAGGAGATCGCCATGGCTGCGAAAGAGAAAGTTGGTGTTGTGGTCAGTGACAAGATGGACAAAACGGTGGTGGTGGCGGTCGAGAACCGCGTTGCCCACCCCAAATACGGCAAGATTGTCGTCAAAACTAAAAAATTTAAGGTCCATGATGGCGAGGCCCGCTGCAAAGTTGGCGACCGGGTCCGGATCCAGGAAACTCGCCCCCTGAGCAAGCACAAGCGTTGGAAAATTACCGATGTTCTGCAGGAGGCGATCAAACTATGATCCAGCAGCAAACCATGTTGACGGTTGCCGATAACACCGGAGCCCGCAAGTTGATGTGTATCCGTGTGTTGGGAAGCAGTGGCCGTCGCTATGCCAGCCTTGGGGATGTGATCATTGGCGTTGTCAAGGATGCCCTTCCCAATATGCCCATCAAAAAATCGGATGTGGTGCGGGCCGTGGTGATCCGAACGGTGGATACCGTGCGGCGTAAAGACGGTCTCAGTATTCGCTTCGATGATAATGCCGCCGTAATCATCAACAAAGAGGGCAATCCCCGTGGTACCCGTGTGTTTGGGCCTGTCGCTCGCGAACTCCGGGATAAGAACTTTACCAAGATCATCTCGTTAGCACCGGAGGTGCTCTGATGCCACGCCGACTCAAGCCCAGTCAGATTCAGCAATTGGTGAAGCAGCCTGGGATTCGCCCCCACCGCAATGGTCTGCGTTACCGGATGCGCATCAAGACAGGCGACACGGTTCAGGTGATCAGTGGGGCCGATAAGGGCAAGGTGGGAGAAGTGATTCGTGCGCTTCCTGCCAGGAATATGGTGGTGGTCGAAGGAGTAAACAAGATCACTCGCCACCGGAAACCCCAACGAGAAGGAGAGAGCGGCACGATTGAAAATGTGGAAGCGCTATCCACGCCTCCAATGTCATGCTGTACTCCAAGAAAAAGGAGCAGATCAGCCGGGTCAGCTTCAAAATTCTGGAGGATGGCCGCAAAGTGCGAGTTCTCAGCAAGACCGGCGAAGTTCTGGATTAATCTCTCGTTCACTACCCCTGCTCTGACCAAGACCAGAGCCTTAAGGATCAGCCATGACACAACGTCTCTACACCCTCTACTTTGATACGATCGTGCCCAAGCTAAAGCAGGAGCTGGGGTACAAGAACATCCATCAGGTGCCCAAGCTGGAGAAGATCGTGATCAACCGCGGTCTTGGGGATGCGGCTCAAAATGCCAAGGCGATGGAGTCTTCGGTCAAGGAAATTAGCGTCATTACCGGTCAGCGCCCCGTGATAACACGTGCCAAAACAGCCGTGGCCAGCTTCAAGATTCGCAAGGGCATGCCCATTGGCCTCATGGTCACCCTGCGGCGGGAGAAGATGTATGCCTTCATGGATCGCTTGATCAATGTGGCACTGCCGCGAATTCGTGATTTTCGGGGGATCAGCCCCAAAAGTTTTGATGGCCGCGGCAATTACACCTTGGGCATCCGCGAGCAGCTGATTTTTCCCGAGATCAGTTACGACTCAATTGACCAAATTCGCGGCATGGATGTCTCCATTGTTACTACCGCTCGATCTGATGAAGAGGGTCGAGCCCTGCTCAAGGCCTTTGGTATGCCTTTTTCCAGTTAAACCGTCCTTCCGATCCTGAGGAGAACCCGAGGTACCCCCACTTATGGCTCATACCAATGACACCATCTCAGATATGTTGACGCGGATTCGCAATGCCACCATGGCTCGCCATGAATCCGTGCAGATCCCGGCCACGCGTATGACTCGCAACATCGCCCAGGTGCTACTTGCCGAAGGGTTTGTTTCTGAAGTCACAGAAGCAGGTGAAGGGATCCAGACCCTGTTGGTTCTGGGTTTGAAATATCACGGCAAGGGACGGAAACCTATAATTACAGGCCTGAAGCGGATCAGTCGGCCCGGCCTGCGGGTTTACCGTAACCGTAGGGAATTGCCGCGGGTGCTGGGGGGTATTGGCATCGCCATCATCTCGACCTCCCATGGAATCATGACCGACCGCGACGCCCGGCGGCAGGGTGTAGGCGGAGAAATCCTTTGCTACGTCTACTAACTTGAAAATATACATTCTGGTTATCTGACCCCCATGTCCGCTGGCGCCATTGAGAGGATCCCCATCATGTCACGTATTGGCAAACGCCCCATTCCTATCCCTGCTAAAGTTGAGGTCAAGATCAACGGTCAGGATATTGCTGTCAAGGGACCCAAAGGAGAGCTGGCCCGCAGCCTTCCTCCCCAGGTCCAGGTCCTGCAGGAAAATGCCACATTATTGGTCAACCGTGTGGATGAATCCCGCCCGGCACGACAGATGCATGGACTTTGCCGCACCCTGGTGGCCAACATGGTGAATGGGGTTTCTCTCGGTTTCCAGAAAAAGTTAGAGATCCAGGGGGTGGGCTACCGAGCGTCCACGCAGGGATCAAAACTGGTCCTCAATGTGGGCTATAGCCAGCCTGTGGAGATGCCCTTTCCCCCCGGTATTCAGATCACGGTCGAAAATAACGTCAACATCACTGTCGCTGGCATCGATAAAGAACTGGTGGGCAACACCTCAGCTCGAATTCGGGATGTCCGTCCCCCAGAACCCTACAAGGGCAAAGGGATCCGTTATGCCGGAGAGATGGTGCGACGCAAGGTTGGTAAATCCGGTAAGAAGAAGTAAAGAACTATGAAACTCAATCGTAAAACCACCACTCAACATCGTCACAAGCGGATCCGGCGCAAGGTTATGGGCACTGCCGAGCGTCCCCGCTTAGCTGTGTTTCGCTCCCACACTCACATTTATGCCCAGGTGATCGATGACCAGTCTCAACGGACGCTGGCATCCTCCTCCACCCTCGACAAAGAATTGCGGGAGCAGATGGAAGCGACAGCCAATCAGGAGGCTGCGGCGATGGTGGGTCGCTCGGTAGCAGAACGGACGCTGCAGTTGGGCATTACCAGGGTGGTATTTGATCGGGGGGGCAAGCTTTTCCACGGGCGGGTCAAGGCACTGGCGGACGCAGCGCGGGAAGCCGGCCTGGAGTTCTAATGTGCAGCTAAACGCATGGGATTTATAGGGAGATAGAGGTCTGCAATGGCTGAGAAACGGGATCGACGCAAGAAAAAGGAACGGGAGACTCGCGAGTCCTCCGAATGGCAGGAACGCGTGGTTCAGATCCGCCGGGTTACCAAGGTGGTGAAGGGGGGTAAACAGCTGAGCTTCCGTGCGGTTGTGATCGTGGGCAATGAGCAGGGGCAGGTGGGTGTGGGTGTTGGTAAGGCCAAAGACGTCATCGGGGCTGTGCGCAAAGGTGTGGCGGATGGCAAAAAAAACCTGGTAGAGGTTCCCCTCACCGCTGGCCTATCCGTCCCTCATCCCATGAAGGGAGAAGGGGGAGGAGCCAATGTTCTGGTGATGCCTGCAGCTCCAGGGACGGGTGTGATTGCGGGGGGTGCGGTGCGCACGGTGTTAGAACTGGCGGGGGTACGCAATAGCCTGGCCAAACAGCTGGGATCCAGCAATCCTCTCAACAACGCCCGTGCCACCGTCGATGCCCTTAGCCGCATGCGTACCTTCGAAGCGGTGGCCGAAGAACGGGGCATTGATGTTGCCAAATTGCGGATGCGGTAAGCCTAAGCGGAAGGAGATCAGGAACGATGCGTTTAGCAGACATCAAACCCCATGCGGGATCCCAGCGACGGCGGCGGCGCCTTGGTCGGGGGATATCCGCTGGACAGGGAGCCTCCTGCGGTAAAGGCATGCGCGGCCAGAAGGCACGCAAGGGCGGTAACACTCGGCCAGGTTTTGAAGGGGGTCAAATGCCCCTGTATCGGCGGGTGCCCAAGCTGCATCATTTTCCCCTAGTGCGGCGCACCTCCTATACGCTGATCAACGTGGGTGACCTCCAGGATCTTGAGTCTGGGAGTGAGGTGACTCTAGAATCGCTCTTAGCAGCTGGAATTGCGACCACCAATGATGGTCCTCTCAAAATTCTGGGAGATGGAGATCTGGAGATCAAGTTGACGGTGAGGGCCTCTGCGTTCACCGAGTCGGCCCGCGTCAAGATTGAAGCGGCAGCAGGAGAAGCAATTCTTCTCGGTGCCACAGTCGAAGCCGAACCTGAAACCACTCCGGAGGATTGAGTGCTGGTCCTGGGGTAGGGAGAGGGTTAGACTTGTCATCATAAAGAGTCTTCTCTCTTTCCAGGTTCGTGATCAGGGTAGCCCCACAGGTATTCCCAACTAACTAAGGTGCTAAGAGGATCTGACTATGACCGTCAGCCGTGGATCGACGCCGACTCCCCGCGAGACCATTACGCAACTGGCTCAGGCTGCAGGATTACGGGGGCGTGTGCTCCTGACCCTGGGCCTGCTCTTGCTGGTGCGCTTGGGAATTTATATCCCGATTCCCGATATCAACCGTGAGGCGTTTGCTGCCAGTATCCGTAATAGTCCCGTCCTGGGCTTTCTGGACATTTTTTCTGGGGGGGGATTCTCAGCCCTGGGTCTTTTCACTCTGGGAATCTTGCCCTTCATTAACGCCTCGATCATCATGCAGTTGCTGACCTCAGCTTTACCGTCGCTGGAAAAGCTGCAGAAGGATGAAGGGGAGCAGGGTCGGCGGCAGCTATCTCAGTACACCCGCTATGTCACGCTCTTTTGGGCGCTGGTGCAGGGGGTAGGTCTTTCCACTTGGGCCAGTGGGTTTGCCTCCAATCAAAATGCCCTGGCCGGATTTGTTTTCTCTTCGGCTCTGGCTTTGGCGGCTGGCTCGATGTTTGTTATGTGGATCGGGGAGCTGATCACAGAGCGAGGCATTGGCAATGGCCCTTCTCTGTTGATCTTTGTCAATATTGTTGCCACCCTACCCCGCGCCCTGGGTCAAACCGTAAGTCTGGCTCAGGCAGACAGCAGCCGCATCGGGGGGATTATTCTGCTGGGTGTGATCTTCCTGGCTATGATTGTGGGCATTGTGTTTGTGCAGGAGGGGCAGCGGCGGATCCCGATCATTTCTGCGAAGCGTCAGGTGGGGAATCGGCTGTTTTCAGAGCAGAAAAGCTATCTGCCGCTGCGCCTTAACCAGGGAGGGGTGATGCCTGTTATCTTTGCTACCTCTGTTCTATTCCTGCCTGCTTCGATCGCCCAATTCTCTCAGAATCCCACCCTGATCACCATTGCCAATGCGCTGGCTCCCACCTCCTGGCTTTACATTCCCTTCTATCTGATTTTGATCCTCTTCTTTAGCTACTTCTACGCCTCTTTGATCATCAACCCCGTGGATCTGGCTCAGAACTTGAAGAAAATGGGATCCAGCATTCCGGGGGTTCGACCTGGTAAGGCAACCACAGAATATATTGAACGGGTTCTGAATCGACTCACCCTGTTAGGAGCGCTTTTCCTGGGGGCTGTGGCCATTATTCCTACGATTGTGGAACGAGCAACAGGCATCACCACCTTCCAGGGTCTGGGAGCAACCTCGCTGCTGATCCTGGTGGGCGTTGCTATTGATACCTCCAAGCAGGTTCAAACTTATGTGGTTTCCCAGCGTTACGAAGGGATGGTGAAGCAGTAGTGTCACGTTTGATTTTTTTAGGACCCCCAGGCGCAGGCAAAGGAACTCAGGCGCAAAAGCTAGCGGAAGCCTGCCATATTCCCAAAATCTCCACAGGCGACATCCTGCGAGCGGCAGTTAGGGATCAGACCCCTCTCGGGTTAGAAGCGAAAAGCTACATGGATCGGGGGGATCTTGTCCCGGATGAGGTGATCACAGGAATTGTCCGCGAACGGTTGAAAACCGCCACCGAGGGATGGATCCTGGATGGCTTTCCCCGAACTCTAAATCAAGCCCATGCCCTGGATACCATTCTGGTGGAGCTCAACCAGAATCCCTATCAGGTGATTAGCCTGGAGGTTCCGGATCAGGAGCTGGTCCGGCGTCTGCTGGAACGTAAGCAACTGGAAGGCCGCTCGGATGATGATGAGACCGTGGTCCGCCGCCGCCTGCAAGTGTATCACCAGACCACCCAACCGCTAATTGAGTTCTATCAATCCCGTCAATGTCTCAATTGTCTGGATGGCACCCGCTCCATTGAGGAGATCCACAAGGAAGTCAAGCAGGTCATCCCCTCCAATAACGGCCACGCCTAGGTGCAATGGAGGAGAAGAAGCATGGGCAGAACTGCTAGGCTAGTAAGGGAGTTCTGATTTAACAACGACACCACATCCACATCTGAGAGGCTCCTGGGGGTGATCTCAGGTTTTTTTGATGGTGAGGGGATTCTCACTGCGGGTGATGATTCCCTCCCTACCCCGTGTTCATGACTAAGGAGGAACAGTTTGTCCAAGCAAGACGCAATTGAAATGGAGGGGACCGTAACCGAGTCTCTCCCCAATGCCATGTTCCGGGTGGATCTGGACAATGGCTTCAATGTTCTCGCACACATTTCAGGAAAGATCCGCCGTAATTACATCAAAATCCTGCCTGGAGATCGGGTCAAGGTGGAACTCACCCCCTACGACTTGACCAAGGGACGGATCACCTATCGTCTCCGTAAAAAGTAATTCCGTTGGGGGGAGTTGGGGGGAGAAGCAGCGCAGGGAGGCAGTCCTCAGTTACCATGAATACATATGAGCCGAATTTAAATTTTTCCTGTTAACCAGCTTTTTGCATGCGTCCGGCCTCTACCCTCAGTCAACTTCGTCAGTCCCTTCCTCAGGGGTTACCCTCCAGCTTTGGGGTGTATCTCAAAAATACTCTGGTTGCCCTCTGTCATGCCCTTGAAGATCATATTTTGCAGGCAGAGCAGAACCAGCCCCTGGTATTAACCACCTTTCAGCAGGGCAAGTGGTATCTGCAGGAGGCGGATCGCTACGCCCAGATTGCCAGTCGAGCGGGTCAGATTGTAATTGCTGCTCTGCCGGATAGTGGCTTTCATGGTCATCGCACCAGTCAGTTATCTAATGTTTCTCTGGTCAATCTGGAGCCCCAAGACCCGTTGGTGCAGGAATGGAATTTAATTATCCTGGATGCTGGTTATGCTGCCATGGTTCTCTGTCAGGAGGTCAGTGATGCCGAGTATGGACCGCAGGGACCCCCAGATCGGGATATGGAACGAAAGTTTTTTGGATTTTGGACCTTTGATCGACCTCAGGTAGAAAAGGCCGCTGAGATCCTCCTGAACCAGTTTCATGCTTATCAGCCTCAGCTGGTGGAACACTGTCGATCCCTGCAGCAGACCATCTGCATGGCCTCCCACCAGAGCCGTCAACAGGATCTTTCTCCGGTCGTGACTCGCATTGTTAATTATCTGCAAACCAGTCAGGAACAGCTGATTACCTTGCAGCGGCAGACCCGCGAATTTTGGGAGCTGGAGCACCAGGCCCTGCGCCTCAACCGCAATATCAATGCCAACAAACTACAGGCCTTTCTGCGGATGGCGCAACGAGTGGATAGTCAGGATCCCGATAATCCTGTGTCCTCATTTCAGGTGGCGGCCCTCTGTGAAACCCTGGGTCAGTTGCTAGATCTCCCCACACTTCAGCTCCGGCGATTGCGACTGGCGGGCTTGCTCTTTCGGATTGGACTCTCCCAGGCTCCGGCTGATGTCTTCAGTCACTCCGAAAGTTATCTGGATACCAATACCCAAACCCTCTGGACGGGTCAGGTACTGGTGAGTAGCCAATTGTTGATGTCCATGCCGGAACTGACCCCCATTGCTAAGATCATTGCCCAACATCTAGAACACTGGGATGGCAGCGGCTATCCGGAGGGATTACAGGGGGAAGAGATTTTGCTAGAAGCCAGGATTCTGGGACTGGTGCGTTTTTTTCAGGGACTCACCCAGCCGCGAGGCAGCCGTCCAGCTCAATCCCCCAGTCAAGCTCTGGAGCTGTGCCGCCAGTTGAGTCAGTCCTGGTTTGATCCGCAGCTCATCGAAACCCTGACCACCGTGATCCGATTAACTGAGATGGGTATGATGAAGCTGCCTGATCGCCCTAGCCATGTTCCTGCCATCTGGCTGGATGAGCCCGCCTCTGACCCTTCACCGTTGCCACCTGCATGATCCCCACCTCAGTCGATCTTGATCTGCTTCGCTCTGGTCAACTCAAGGTGCTGACAGCAGCACAGATGCCGGGAGCCGATTTGTCGGGAGCGCGACTGGCGGGGGTCAACCTCCAAGCAGCCAACCTCACTGGCGTCAATCTTACAGCAGCGGATCTGCGCAACAGCATTCTGCGGGCCAATCTGCGGGGAGCAGAGTTATCGGGAGCCAATCTCAAGGGAGCAGACTGTCGCAACGCCGATCTGCGCGGCAGCTCTTGGCTGGAGGCCCATGTTCACGGCATCACTCTGACAGGGGCGTTTCTGGCGGGGGCGGTGCTTTCGCATCTGGATCTGTCGGGTGTGGATCTGCGGGGGGGGGGATCTGCGCGGTGCAAATCTGGTGGGCGCTCGTCTGTTACAGGCGGATTTAATGAATGCCAATCTTGCGGGGGCTGATCTCACAGGCGCCGATCTAGAGGAAGCCAACTTACAGGGGGCCATCTTGCGGGGGGCCAATTGTTCTCGGGCCAATCTCCTCTGTGCTCAACTGGACCAGGCCGATCTCAGGGGTGTAATTTGGTCCGGAGCCAACCTGCAGGGTACTGGGCTTGAGAATAGGATTGAGGTGAAGTAAGCATTTCCGGCCTTGCCTGCCGATTGCTCCTGGGGAATATTTAGAATGGTTAACAAGAGACCACCAACCTGGAAACCCTATGTCTGCACAAGTTGAAATCTACACCTGGAGATTTTGCCCCTTCTGCATTCGAGCCAAACATTTACTGGAGAGCAAAGGCGTCAACTATCAGGAGTATCGCATCGACGGAGATAATCAGGCGCGGCAGGAGATGGCCAAACGCGCCCATGGACGACGGACTCTGCCCCAGATCTTTATCAATAACCAGCACATCGGTGGATGTGACGATCTACATGCCCTGGATCGGAAGGGGCAGTTAGATTCACTGCTGCAACCCTCGGCTTCTGTCTGATAGATCAACCCTGATGTCCCTTGATCCCCAGTTATTTCTGCTTCAGTGGACGGATTCAGCACTGCCGATCGGTAGCTACTCCCATTCCTGGGGGCTGGAGACGGTGATTCAAGATCAACAGCTTACGTCTGGGCAAGCGCTGGAGACCTATCTTCAGGGGCTATTGAGGATCAGTCTTGTTCCCCAGGAGGGCATGGCCTGTTATCTTGCCCATCACTATGCCCAGACAGAGAGACCTGCCGCCTGGATCCGGTTACAGCACCAGTTTAATGCCATACCCAGAGCCCATGAAATCCAGCAGGCGAGCTTGCAGATGGGGAACCGACTCCAGCACCTGGCTCAACGGGTTTGGGGATTGCAATGCCCGTCCTTGTCTCACAGCGGTTCTCAGCTTCCCCATCACTGCCTGGTTTTTGGCTGGGTTTGTGCCAATGCCGGTCTTCCGGCGGCAGATACACTTCGATCCTACTGGTTGACCACCCTGACTGGATTAGTAGCCGCTGGAGTCAAGTTGATTCCACTTGGGCATACAGAAGGACAGCAGATTCTAGCGAAATTGTCACTGCAGATCTCTTGTGAGGTGGAGCGGGTGCTGTCATCATGCCCAGCCCAGCAGCCTATGTTATCCAGTATGGCCTGGTTGCAGGAGCGAGATAGCCAGCGGCATCAGCACCTCTATAGCCGTTTGTTTCAATCTTGAGTCCTAGCGCCTATCGTCTGGCAACGGGAGGGTCCAAACCAAAAACAAATACCCGCCGCAGCGGGTAAACATGAGCATAAATAAGCGCCCTCGAAAGGATTCGAACCTCCGACACCTTGGACCGGAACCAAGTGCTCTAGTCCACTGAGCTACGAGGGCAGCTGATCAAGGGTATCAAGATCCAGGAGAAGTTGCCAAGCCTCTGGATGAAGAAATCGGCGGCGGTGCAAGCGTGTCGGTCCCTGCGCACAGATGGCTCGCCGATGCGCTGCAGTGCCATA
>JAAUUJ010000100.1 GCA_012030715.1 Synechococcaceae cyanobacterium SM2_3_1
TATCCACTGGCCTCCAATTCGGACCACCGATCCTCGAAATCCACCAATTTCACGATGGGAAATCTCAGGCTGAGTTCGCATCCGGCCAGGGTGTAGGTGTAGCGATCCGGTCTCCAGCTACTTCTCTCATCCCCCAGCACGGCCAGGCTCATCACCCGTTTCTGGTAGTAGTCAAAGATCCGGTAGTGATACACAAACATGCGCTGGCCAAAGCCACTGTCCTCCTGAGATTGGACTTCCACATGGATCAAGATGAACGCTTCTTCTCCGTTACTTAGCCAGGCTTTCACCAGTTTGTCGGCATAGCGGCGACCGATCTCTGCTTCAGGGATCAGGTCCTGGAATTCTTTGTCGAGGAACTCAACCGATCGATCCCAGTTGATGGCGGCATGAGCATCTGGGAAGAGGAAGTCTAGGAAAGGCTCGAAATAGAGATCCAGAGTTTCTTTCCAGGCAGCATCCAGATCTGAAGGAGGAGAAGGATCTGTCATGGTTCAGGGATCTCCATGAGTTGCAGACATGATCCAGACAGGGCTGCGTCTGGATCCCGGATCCCGCTATAGTCGCCCAGCTTTGTAGGGCTAGGAGAAGGGGGATCATGGTTTAGCTCCGGAGGCGTCTGCAATCTCCGGCCACCCAGGAGTTAACGTTTGCTTTTCTAGAAGCTCCTGTCTTCCAGAGGCAGGAAGTGTTGAACTTCCACATGATCGGGCGATAGCCCACTAGGTTTGCTCAACACTATTTATTATACCAATCCGGTAACCAATCTAAATTTTCTAACTGGATCTGGTGTTTACCTGGCAATTTTTTGAGTTACAGAAAATTGCCAGGATAATTAAAACTCAATCAACAGGCACTTCTCAGAGAGTAGATATAACTAGAATAGGGTGAGTTGGAAGGTTCCTGTTTCTTGCCTAGTGTTACTGCTGATACGAATAGTATATTCCTGGTTGGCTCTTGCCACAAAGAATAGACGGGAGTTAAGGGGGTTGAGTACCAGGGGTTTGCCCTCTCTGATTAGTTGGTTATCAGCGTTAAGGACCTCAATTTTACTTACTATTTGAGAATTTGAGATCTGGACACCAATAAATCTAGATTGAAGGAACCGATCCGCATCTCCTCCCCAGATAAAGTTGTATTCCTTGAATGGTTCTTGTCCTGTGATCTGGTCGCTTACTATAACTCCAAGCGTTAGATCTGGGCGGGAATCCGGTATAATCCGCTGAGCTAGTTGAGCATTGATCCAATTAGAAAAAAAGCTAACTTCTGTAAAAGCAACAGGGAAGGTTCGACAGAAGTTACCTTGAGTCCAACTCGTGATGCCCAATACTTTGGCTTGACCGCTGATAGTGCTGATTAGAGGGCCTCCACTATCCCCAAAACAGCTGCTAGTATCGATATCAAAGGCACAAATTGTTCTTTCTATGTTGATTGGTCCTGTAGTGAATTGATCAACACATGCTTCGTCACTCAAGATCGTAACGGTTCCCTGGTTCAGTTGTTCTAGACTGGCTCGAATGGGAGCTGTTGTTACCACTTGGGTGGCTCCCCAACCGACAACTGTTGCAGATTGTCCACTCAAATCTGTTGTTTGGTCGTCATTCCAGGGAAATGTTGGGCGATCAATGGATCGCTCTAACTGAATGAGAGCAATGTCTGGACCTCTGGGATTCTCTTGAGTATATCCAGGAAAGATTGTAAACTTCCTTGTCTTGACGATCTGGCCTGTGAGCACCCCTTCTCTGGTATCGGTCTGACCAAAAATGGCCTTGCTATTACTTGGGTTAATTCCTTCGACACAATGCCCTGCCGTCAGAATCATGTCCTTCTCAATCAATGTGCCACTACAGACTCTTCCCTCAAGGTCTAGCCTCGCTAGCCAGGGAAAGTTATTAATATTTGCGGGGGTTCCACCGACGATCAGATTTGTATCTGGACTTGGGACTGAGGTTGTAGTCATGCTTTCACCACCACAACTGTGAATAAGCCCGATAGTCATGGCTAATCCGACTGTTTGAATTCCTTTCATCATTGTGTTTGCGAACATCTTTAATTGTATTCCCAAATAAAAAATGGACGCAATACTTCATCCTTTTCTTTTAATATTCTCTTTTCTATTAATGTATTAAGACTATTAGTATTTCCAATTACTTAATTAATTTTTTTACATAGTGATTACCATAACTTAATCTTTGATTAAAGTATCTAGCACAGCTCAAACCTTTGGAGCGAGGGATTTTAAGTCTGCTAAGCGATTTGAGGGATCGTCTAAAACAACCACTGAAATGTTGAATTGGCTTAGGTTCTGCAAAAATGACAAGTTATGCCAACGGGTGAAGCGCTTTGCTTCCATAATGATGCGCCAACTCATCCCCATAGGCTTCAGTGGGGCAGCACGGAGTTAAAGAAAGGCCCAGGGATAGATCAGATATTCCAGATAGAACAACTTCCAGATCAGTTGATAGTAGTTGGTAACTGCCTGCCGATCCTGAGGATCAGTGTTTCTCCTGTAGAGCCACAACAATCCGCATCCTCCCAGATGCCCGATCCCCAGGATCCAGTGATTTGCCTGCGGCAGGAGCCAGAAACTGGTGCCAAATAGCAGCAAGTAGCAGGCTGACAGGATCAAGATCGAGCCATTGAAGATCCGTTGAGGTCCCATGCTGATGGAAAAAGTTTGAATCCGAAAGCGGCGATCCCCTTCCATATCAGGAATATCTTTGAAAACCGCGATCACAAGCCCAAAAACAGAAATGAATAGCGTTAATATCCACAGGGGGGCAGTGAGCTGGACTGGAGCATTAAAGATCTGGCGGAAGTAGGAGTATAGACCGAGATTGACGATCCAACCCCGCACCACGTAGATACACAACGCTGCTGTTGCTGGAAATCGCTTTAGACGCACAGGCGGCAATGAGTAAGCTGTCCCGATCAGTCCACTGAGACAGACGGTGGCAAAAAGATAAGGAAACTGCCAGAGGGAAAGCCCCAGTCCCAGAACTCCAGTCAAAAGAATGATCCCCAGAGCCTGCATGTGAGTCAGGTTACCAGCGGCAAGAGGCAAGTAGGGCTTATTGATCCTGTCAATCTCGTAGTCAAAGAGCTGGTTTAACCCCACGATATAGATATTCATCCCCAGACAGGCCACCAGCGCGATCAGGAGCTGAGGCAGGTACTGCCCCCATTGCCCCCAGTCAGGGATCGCCAGGGCAAATAAACCCAGAACACTGAGACTGGTGCCGTAGATTGTGTGGGGCCGAGAGAAACGCCAGAGCGACTTCAGGATCTGCATCAGGATCATTCCTCCATGGCAGGTTTGATTCCTGTCAGCAACCCATACCGGATCAGACCACTCGCAAACCCCCGTGACATCAGGCGCAGCGAAAGGGCAGCCCGGATCGTTTCCCATCCTGCTTGAAATAACTGCGGCACCACCCGCCAGTCCAGAGCCGAGTCAATCACTACATTCCAGAAGGGGGCAACATAGGTGGACCAGTCCGCACTTTTCAGATCCATCAGGCCCAACTTTTCAACAATTTGAATATACTCCGGCAGGCTGATCACATAGGGCAAACAGTAAACGTCATAGATGCGTTGCAGGTGTCGCTGATCGACGGCAGAACGCGGTTCAGGGCGGTGGCACCAGGTGGCCAGAATCAGCCTTCCGCCAGGTTTGAGTACCCGCAGGCATTCCTGCAGAAACTGGGTTTTGTCTGGCATATGCTCCCCACTCTCCAGCGACCAAACCAGATCAAACTGCTGATCTGGAAAAGGCATGGTCAGAGCATCCGCCACCTGAAAGTGGGTTTGATCCTGCAGACCCTGTGCTTTTGCCCGGGCTTGTGCCCGCTTCACCTGCCAGGGGCTGAGACTGATCCCTGTCACCGTTGCCTGGTATCGTTGCGCTAGCTCCAACGTACTCCCTCCGATCCCGCATCCCACATCCAGAATGTGAGTGGCGCTGGTCACCTCGGCCCAGTTCAGCAGCTGCTGGATCAGATCAATTTGTGCCTGACGTCGATCTTTATGGGGCTGATCCGGCTCGTAGTAGCCGTGATGCATGTGCTCACCCCAGATCTGCTCCCACAGACCCGACGAGGCATCATAAAAGCGACGAATGCGCTGGTTAAGCTGATCGCGATCCAATGGGGTTGAAGGGAATGATGGGGTCACAGAAACAGCACCACTACAGTTCCCCTAGCCTATCAGGAAGGATCCCTGGAATCGGATTCGGGAGGGAGAGCAAATCCTTCTCGGGTGACAATGGTTTCTAGGGTTTCAATTCTGGCGAGCAATTGTTCAACCTGAGCCTGACTTAAGCGGCGAGCCGTTGCTTGATCATGAGCAGACCGACTCATGGCCACCGTACTAATAATCGTGGCCCCAATCGGAGGGATCGAAACCACATAAGGGTTGAACCCGCTGAAGATGCCTCCTACAAACATGCCACCCAGGGCATAGCCCCAGATTGTTTCTATGAAGGAACGGGTATGGCGATCAAAGAGCGGATGAGGTTGTTTTTTTTCGGAATCAGTCATTTCTAAGCTCACTCCACAGTGCATTCAAGCCTAGAAAAATAAGTTCTAACTTGTCACGCGTGATCGCGCAAACCTGAGTTGGGGTCAAACGCCGCTAGCTACCCCAAGAAAAGAAAAAACCTTCGGTCGTCTGTCCGTGTTTCGACTCCGAAGGCTTCTTCTCTTCACTCCTCACCGAGAGCAAATATAGCGGTTTCCTCTATGGCTGTCAACCTCTTCACTCAAGCCCTAGCGATCTCTGCGCTCAATCCCCTGGCCCAGGCACTAGAGCAGGATCTAGGCCGGGAGGACGATCCTTGAGCCGCTACACTGAAGCTGTGGGTTGAGGGAAAAGTCGTGGTCAAGATCCTGAGCCGCCGCTCTCTTGGTCAAGTCGCAGTCTATGACATCGGTGTGGAGCGGGATCACAACTTCCTGCTTAGGGGTGGCTGGGTGGCCGCCAATTGCTTTAATAAATCCCATTCCACCGCGTATGGATTCGTTACATTTCAGACCGCTTATCTCAAAGCCCACTATCCCACAGAGTATATGGCAGCACTGCTCTCGTCTGTGGGAGGGGATCACGAGAAGCTGCAGCGCTACATTGCCTACTGCATGGCCATTGGTATCGAAGTATTACCCCCGGATGTCAACCGCTCCGGGTTGGACTTTACGCCTCTGACTCAGAAGATCGTCTTTGGGCTGGGGGCCGTGAAAAATATTGGCGATGCCGCGATTGAGTCGATTCTGCAGACTCGGGAAGAGGGTCCGTTTATTTCGCTGGCGGAATTTTGTGAGCGTGTGGATCTACATACCGTCAACCGCCGTGGCATTGAAGCCCTGATCTGTGCCGGGGCCTTTGACAGTATTGAATCCAATCGCAAGCAGTTGATGGATGACCTGGAGCTGGTGATCAACTGGGCCATAGACCGTGCTAAAGCCAAAAAGATCGGGCAGGCTAGTCTCTTTGATCTGCTTTCCACCGGAGGGGCATCCCCTGAAGCGACCCCTTACGCTGATGCGCCTCACGCTCCCGTTACCCCAGACTATTCCCCTCAGGAAAAACTCAAGTTGGAAAAAGAGCTCCTGGGTTTGTATGTTTCCGATCACCCCTTGAAGCGGGTGGCTGAGCAGGCGCAGCTTCTGGCTCCAGTGCCCTTGGGTCGGGTTGCCGATCTCTCGGCAGATACGCTGGTGAATGTGCTGGCCCTGATCATGAGCATTAAGCGGGTGACCACCAAGAAAGGGGACCGGATGGCTATCCTGCAGTTAGAAGATTTGACGGGCAGCTGCGAAGCAGTGGTCTTTCCCAAAACTTATGAAAAATTTAGTGAGCAACTGCAGGAGGATCAGCAACTGTTGATCTGGGCCAAGGTGGATCAGAGGGATGAACAGGTGCAACTCATCCTCCAGGATCTGTTGCCGGTGGAATCGGTGCAGTATGTTCAGGTGCGTTTACCAGCCCAACAGGCGGGGGATATTCAATTTTGTTATCAGCTACAGGCGATCTTGACGCAGTTGCGGGGTGAAGCCGATGAGGGCCGAATTCCCGTGGTTGCACTGATCACTCAGGGCCCTCGACAAAAGGCTGTGCGTTTGGGCGGTCAGTTTCGGGTGCGGGATGCGCAGGCCACGGTGCAAGCGTTGCAGCAGGCTGGATTTCAAGCTGAAGCCACCGGATTATGTCTCTCCTGAGCTCTGCCCCACCCGGATCCTTCTGCACCCAGCCTCTGACGGTCGTGGGACTCATGTCTGGTACCAGCGTGGATGGCATCGATCTGGCGGTGCTGAAACTGGCGGGAGCCCCTCCCCGGTTGCAGTGGTCGTTGCTGGGCTCTCTCACCCTGCCCTATCCTCCTCAGCTGCGGCAGGCCATTCTGCAGGCGATGGATCCCGACCGGAGTCGGGTGGATCAGCTCTGCTGCCTGAATTTTGCTCTGGGTCATGCATTGGCTGATGCGATTCTGCAGGGGTTGGAAAAGCTGGGGATCCCACTTCCAGAGGTGGATCTGATCGCCAGTCATGGGCAAACGGTCTGGCATGCTCCGCAGGAGCCGATTCCTGCCACCCTGCAACTGGGGGAAGCCGCTGTGATCGCTGAGCGAACGGGCATTCCGGTGGTGCATAACTTTCGGGTTGCCGATATGGCAGCAGGAGGCCAGGGAGCACCGCTGGTGGCCTATGCAGATGTTCTGCTTTTTACCCATGCCGACAAGGATCGGGCCGCTCAGAATATTGGGGGTATGGCCAATGTCACTTACCTTCCTGCCCTGGCCCATCGGGATTGTGAAGCTGCTTTTGCGTTTGATACAGGACCGGGCAATGTGCTGATCGATGCCGCCATCCACCGCATGACTCAAGGTCAACTCACCTTTGATCGCGATGGCCGGGTGGCGCGGCAGGGACAGATCCATTCAGGACTGCTGGCGGAACTCATGGCCCATCCCTTTCTCCAGCAACTTCCGCCAAAAACCACCGGACGGGAAATGTTCGGATCTTCCTATTTTGAGCAGATCTGGGAACGCGGAGCCCAGCTGCAACTGCCTGAGGTCGATCGGGTGGCGACTCTCACCGCCTTCACGGTGGACAGTATGGTGGAGGCCTATCGCCGCTTTCTTCCTACCCTCCCCCAGGAATTGATTCTGAGCGGTGGGGGAGCTCACAATCCTCTGATCCGAGAAAGGCTGCGGCAGCTCCTGCCTTCCACCCGCATCATTGGTAGTGATCAACTGGGGATCCCGCTGCAGGCTAAAGAGGCTCTGGCCTTTGCCGTGCTGGCCTACGAGACCTGGCATCAGAGACCTGGCAATTTACCTGCCGCTACGGGTGCTTCGCATCCAACCCTGCTGGGACAGATCACGCCTGCTCCCCATCGCATCCAGAATTTCACTGAAGCGGTGGCATCCATGGCAACCCTGACCGAAGCTGTGAATTCCACCACCCTGGAGATCGATCGCTTCTCGCCCCTGCAGATCGTGGAGGTGATGAATGCCGAAGACAGCAAGATTGCGGCAGCGGTGGCCGCAGAAAAGCAGCAGATTGCCGCTGCGATCGAGAGGATTGCAGAGCGGATGCGCCGGGGTGGGCGTCTGATCTATGTCGGGGCTGGCACCTCGGGACGGCTGGGGGTTCTGGATGCAGCGGAATGTCCGCCTACATTCAATACCGATCCTGGACAGGTGCTTGGGTTGATCGCGGGGGGGGAGACGGCGATCCGTAGGGCAGTGGAGGGCGCTGAAGATCGTTCGGACCAGGGAGTCGCAGCCATCCAGGCAATTGAGGTCAACCCAGAAGACTGCCTTGTCGGAATTGCCGCAAGCGGTCAGACCCCCTATGTGATTGCTGCCCTGGAGGAAGCCAGGCGTCGGGGAGCCCTGACGATCAGTCTCACCTGTAACCAGCCCTCTCCACTGGCCAGGGTGGTGGATATTGCCATTGCTCCCCTGGTAGGGCCAGAAGTGATTATGGGATCCACTCGCTTGAAGGCCGGAACACCCAAAAAATGGTGCTGAATATGATCTCCACTGGCGTCATGATCCAGCTGGGGAAGACCTTTGGTAATTTGATGGTGGATCTGCAGGCCACCAATGCCAAGTTAAAAAAACGCTGCCGCCGCATCCTAGAGATTGCCACAGATCTAGATCCAGCGCAGGCACAGGAAAGATTGGATCAATGTCAGGGAAATGTGAAGGTGGCCCTGATCGCCACCCTGGCTGCAGTTTCCCCAAATACAGCCCGTCAATGTCTGGACAGCGCTGCTGGAAACGTGCGTCAGGCACTCCAGGATATTGAGTTCAAAGGGCCTGGAGATAGCGCTGGTAAATCTGTTTAAGGACTTCCATGGCAATCAAAGTGCGCCCTTCACGAGGTCTATGATTTAGATCCTCAAATGACTCCAGAATCGTTCCCACTGGATAGGGGGAAGGAACTTCTTCTTTTTTCCCCATAAAGACATCCTCAAACCAATCAATCAGACGTGTGATATTGCTCATGTCACTTTTAGAAATATCCATTTCCAGAACGTTATTGAGTTTGGCATGCATTGCCTGAAAGGTTTGGTTAACTGTATTGATCGCTACCCTCTGTGCCAGTTTATCTACGAGAATAGCTGCGATCTTGGTCCTATTTTGCTGGACAATTTCAAGATGGCGGGAGGCAAAGCGCAATTGCACTTCCTCCACAAATCGATCCCTGCCGACAATCTCAATCCCCATTTCCTCCAGTTCGGATCCGAATTCTTTTAATTTTTTGTACTGATTGAGAACCCATTGGTTGTAGAAAGATTCTGCCAGGGTTTTCCAGTAGCCAATGATTGAAGACTCGCTGGAGTGAATCTGGTAAAGATATTTTTCGTCAGTGACCTTGTGCAAATGTTCAATTAACTGGATCCGTTTTCCCTCATCTAAGTAGGATGTTTTGGGTACCCACACCAGACCGTAATCAGATCCGACTCCTTCAGGCATACGCTCAAAAATATCTTCAAAAAACTGGATAACACTGAAGAGCAAAAACTTGTCTGGATTGCTGAGACGCTTAATGAGGTCGTGTTTTTCCTCGGTCTGGCTTTGAACAATAATCCGTTGGGCCTCATTAAACTCCAGTTTGACTGTCTCAAAATCATGCCGCAGTTTTTCCACTTCCTGAGGAGTGATAGCCACAGCAGTTCCACCTAGGAACCCTCCATAGATCTCAGGAGCAAATTTTTCGACGAGCCCAGCTTTTTCCAGGGATTCATCACTTTCATTATCAATGGTTAGTACACGAGAAAGTGCTTTTAAGCGAGATTTGCGGTCGTAGAGCCCATAGGTAGGAATCTGATAAGTGAGATCAACAGTTTCCAGACCACCACGTCGATAGACAGTGTAAAAGTACTTGCTTAGCAGCCGATTAATCAATTCTGAATTGAAGATGTCATTATACTCTAGATAAGACCGTAAACATAGTTGAAAAGCGACATTGGGAAATTCAGGACAGAACTGTCGGATCGCCTTGTAGATTGCCTGTAAATGAGGTCTAAAACAGCGAGGAATCGCTTCCAGCCTTAATCCTCTCAGCAAAAAGTCATCATGCCGTAAATCCAGTGGAGAGAAGATAATCATCTCCTGCCAGAGGGCCTCATCTTCTTCACGTGTGAAGATAGGCTTAATGACATCTACCATCTGAATTATGATCACTTCCATGAACAGATTAATGATCTTCTCCACATGGATCTGCTCGAAAATCTGTCGCAGTTTGGTACCCCGAAAATCTTCAATCGAAACCAGGCCCGACATAATTCCGATCCCGCCATTACTGAGCGGAAATTTGTAGATGATCTCAGCCGTGGCATTTTGATTCAGGACGGTTGTTCCCGTCAGGTCAGGTGAAATTTGTAGGGGGCGCAGCAGACGACTCGTTTCCTTGAGACTGAAACAGCTCCAGGCCGATTTCGCCAGCACCAACTTGCCCAGAATGGCATGAAGTTGTTTAGTATTCAGGCTGTCCAGTCTCACCTCAGGACCTGATCCCTCCCCTCGAGAGGAAGGTTTTCTAGTCAGATCGATCTGCTGGTCGAAACCCTGATCCTGAGAGGAGCGATTCATCAGTTTTCTCCGAGATACCCCATCCGCCTATGCGGTGCGGTCGTTGACAACCAAACTCAAGGATAGATATTTACAGTATCCGCTATTCTTGAAACAGCTACTAGACAGAAGGTACCGTCCTAGCCAAGGGGAATTACCTTTACCTGTCAATTTACGCCAAACCGCGTAAGCAACTCTTCAAGGGATTCTCAGCTTAATACATCAGCTACGGAGGGTGGCTGGGATCTGAGCTGGCCGCAGCTGTGGGCATCGGGGCCGCGACCTCACCATGATCGGTAGACATCTGTTGAGGCTGATCCAGCAGCGATTCTTCCGCCAGCTTGGGACGCAGATAGAGATTTTCCAGCAACACAGCTCCCCCAGCAACCCAGGGCGGGACAATCAGAGCCCCGATAATTCCCAGAATTTGGGTGCCTGCAAGCACTCCCAGAAGTTGGTAGAGCGGATGCACATTGACACTGGACCCCACCAGAAGCGGATCCAGAACATAGGTTTCCACATTCTGCAGGACCACAAACAAGAGCAACACCCAGATAAAGACCCATCCCCCTTGAGCAATCGCCACAACCAGCGCGGGAAGGGCTCCCAAAACGGGTCCTACAAAGGGGATCAAGTTGGTGAACCCGGCAATCACGCCCAGGGCAAGGGCAAACTCCCACAAACCCAGGAAACGCAGACCTAGGGTGATGGCGATCCCTAAAATCCCCGAGACCACAATCCGCCCTTGAATATAGCCCCCCATGCGCTGGCTCATCGGGGTCATTTGCTCTTCCAGACGCTTATTCCAGGGATAGGGAAACAACATCACCAACCCCTGGATCAAGACTTTGCTGCCAGCCAGCATGTACCCAGACACCACCAGCACCAGCAGCAGGTTCACCAGCGATCCCACCAGGCCTCGAGTTAAACCCACAGACCGGATCAGTAGCTGCTGACTCGAGCGGATCAGCCATCCGGTTAAAGCCTGAGTATCCACCAATTGATCGAAAAGTCCGGGTTCAGCTACTCCAAAGCGGGCCGTGGCACCAGCCACTAGCAAACGGAGTTCCTCCAGATACGAGGGCAGTTGTAAGGTCAAGCGCTGAATTTGGGTGATCACTGCCGGGCCAATAATCAAACCTGCGCCCGTTAACCCTGCGATCAGGAGCAGATATAACACAATTACCGCCAGCCAACGAGGGATGCGCAGCCGTTCCAGGCCATCCACAATGGGACCCAGGGTAGCCGCCACCACAATGGAGATCAGCAGCACCAACACCAGATTGCGCAGTTGCCAGAACAATAGAAGCAACAGCACAGCCAGCAGTAGCAGCCAGATCCCTGGAAATGCAATGAGTAGACGGGATTTCGACATGGGGACAGGCACTTCAGTCCAGGTTTAATCCTTGGGCACCCATGTCCAGATCATCAAATCCTCGCGTGGTGAAAACCCTGTCTGCAGGATATCCCCACAGGTGAAGAGCAGTGTGCAGATCCGTATGAGCGGAGACCGGATCCACGGTCATCTGCAGCCGCAATAATCCACGGCGGTAATAGGCTTCTGCATTCAGGGGATTGAGAGCAATGGCCTGGGTGTAATCTGAAATGGCTCCCGCAGCGTATTCTCTCGCTTCCTGAAGTTGTCCACGCAGCACATAAGCCGCTTCTGCCCCCAGAGGATCGAGGGCAATGGCCTGGGAGGCATCCTGTTGAGCCTGGCTGAGAAAATGCCCCAGGGTGGTGACGTCAGGCGTCGAGGACGTGGTTAAAAGGGTCTGATACTGATGCCAGAGAACCAACGCCCGTTGCAGGTAGAAGTGGGAAGCTAGCTGTGGGCTGCGCCGTTGGATCGGGGTTGAGTGTCGAGAGCGCATCTCCTCCTGGGGGCCCTGCCAGGCAACATCTGCAGAGGAGCTCTGGGGAACGACCTGCTGCCAGGCCTGAATCCGTTGTGCTTGATCTGCTGCCCCTTGAGCTGCCCGCTGATCTCCATTGAGGGCATAATATTGGGCGCGTTCCTGCCACAGGTCTGCAACCAGAGGAGCGTAGGAAAGGGCGACCCGCTGAGAAGCCAGCGCCGACTCCAGATCTCCCTGGGCTGCTTGGACGCGGGCTAACTGCCGCCAGAAGGGTACTGCACTGGGATCGTGGGACAACCCCTGCCGCAGATCGGCTTCAGCCGCAGCAAAATTGCCCTGGTGTTCATATACCTCAGCTCGCAGGAGCCGTGCCCGCGCATGATCGGGGACCAGACTGAGCACATAGTTGAGTTGACGCAAGGCACAATCACACTGACCCAGGCGCAAGTAGGTTTCACCCAGATCAACCCGCAGGCTGAGATTATCAGGATTCTCTGCCGCTGCTTTTTGCAGCCAGAACAGGGCTTCTGAGTAATTTCCTTCCTGAAGCGCCACTTGTCCCCGAGATTGGGGTAGGCCTTCGACCGAAGCAGAGGAGAGCAGAGAGGGCTGAGCAGAAGGTCCCTGAGTTTCGGCTTTCTCTCCCAACTGCTGGGGAAGTAATTTCCAGACACTGAGACCAGCCAGGACAATAAGCGTTAAGGATACGTTGAACTTTGACATGATTCACTCCCAGCCTTGTTGTCAGGAATGACTTTAGATTAGTGCCTCAGTTTGTTGCTGTCCAGAGAAACGGCATCACCAGGGGAGCCCTCTCCATCTGGGTTGAAGTGGCCCTGTGGATTGCCCGGTCAGCGAAAGACATGATAGATATCTACCGCTCCTGTTGGAGACGACGCTCTCCGATGCCACAGGCACCACAGCTTTCAGGTCGCTTTAAGTCGCTCCAGTTGATACAGGCGCGGCATCCACGGGCCATCTCGGGCCAACGCTCCTGGATCAACAGCTGACGTAAGCGAATGGCCTGTTGTGTCTCAGGGGATTGATAAGAAGATTGGGTCCTATCCATGCTCAACGTTATGAACTCTCATTTCTGGTATAGGAGACTGGATCTGGTTTGAAGGGAAAACATCGTTATCACTTAAGATTCAAGAGCGCAAATTGGCTAGAGTCTTACTGTTTGTAAAGAGGTCCATACATATCAACAAAAACATTGATCGCTACTCTATATATCTTTATTTTTTATCGCTTTTTTTGTCTCCAGCTCCTGACGGTCTGGATGAATGCACGTAGATCAGCGAACAAAATCACCAGGATCAAGCGGGATATCCAGTTCATCTCTGGCATGCCAGCTTTTTCAGCTCATGAAGGCTAGGCTGAGTTGAGGGTAAACTTCCTGTAGGTAGATTGCCCTTTTCTGTGACTCCTTCCAGCGAGTCTCCGATGCTCTGATCCCTGCCGTAGAGGAGCGTTTCTCCGATGGCTACTCGTTCATCCACCCTCTTCCCCAATCCTGATTCTCCCCAAGGATCCCCTCTAATTCCGGGATCACAACCGGATCAAGACCTGCCGACATCTCCTGATTTGCCCCTGGGGCAACGGTTAGTCAAGGCGGGATTACTTACCCAGGCTCAGCTGGCCCAGGCGTTACGAGAACAGCAGCAAACCCACATGAAGTTGGGGGAAGTCTGTATGCAACATGGGTGGTTAACCCCTGCTGATCTGTACTCTTTTACGTCCAGTCAGGAGTTGTCATTGGGAGAAATCCTGGTGGCCTTGGGCTATTTAGAGCTGGATCAATTACGAGTGGCTCTGGCTCAGCAACGCCGCTTTGGCCGCAAACTGGGGGAAATCCTGGTATGGAAAGGCTGGCTGCAGGTGGAAGATCTGAATGAGGCCCTGCAAATTCAGGACCAGCTGCAGGGAATGAATGCCGAAAATGCCTGGGATGCGCTGCAGGCAATGCTCAACCCACCGGAGGTTGATCCAGAAGCAGCGGTGGGGGAGGGGGCCCATCCAGAAGCTATCGAGATCCAGCCCGAGGTTGAAGCCGATCCCATCCCCCGAGAGGACACTGTTCCTCTCCCTCAATCCCTGCCACCCCAGGAGTTGGATCCTGCCTTGATGCCCCCCCCACCCGTGCGATTGCCATCTTCACCGGGTCTGGATTACCAGAATCAAATTGCGGCTCTGGAGTTGCAGCTGCACATGCGGGAACGAGAGTGGGAAGCCTTTGTGGCCGATATGAACCAGCAAATTGAGGAGTATCAGCAGCAATACTTGCACCGGATTCACCAACTGGAGGCTCGCCTGCGGGAACGGGATGCAGAACTCCAACAGATCCGCCGCAATCGTGATACCGAAGTTGAACAGCTCCGCCATCGGGCCGAACGGATCGAACAGGAGTTACAACTGGAACGTTCTCAGGCCCAGCAAAATCAGGAGAAATTGCACCAGCAAACCTTTCAACATGGGCAAAAGGTGGGACAACTGCAGGTGCAGATCGAAACCTTACAACAGCAATTGAATGCGGCATTGCAGGCGGATCAATCGGAAGCTGTAGCGCTGGAGCGCCAACAACTGCAGGCTCAGATCCAGCAATTACAGACCGAACAAGAACAGGCTCAGGAACGCATCCAGGAACTGCAGGAACAACTGACAACCACTTCTCTAGAACCTCATCCTGAGCAAAACGCAACTTTGAAAGCTGCACTGGAGGCTGCCCAAGCCCGCCAGGCGGTGACCCAGACACGGCTCTCCTTTTTGGAGGAACAACACGACATTACCACTCAAGAGCTGGAGCAATCGCGTCAACTCCTGCACACCTATCGCCAGACGATTGAATCTCTGCAGCACAATCTGAAGATCCAGCAACAGCAAAACCAGATTTTGCAAACCAGTCTGGATCAGCAACGGCATCGGGCAGAAACCACCCGCCTGGATCGTTTACGGGATACCGTCTCTGGGAACGGATTGTCTGCAACTTCAGCCAGTCCCCAGCCCCTCCCTGTGCAGAGCGAGACCGATCCAGGAACCCTTGCCAATACCGTCACCCTGCCCATCCCAGACGAACCGCCGCCAGAGGATCCGATCCCTAAGCCCGTTCTCACCCCCTGGGCACGGAATCTGTTTTTCCACCTGCAGGAAGCGGGATTGATTACCGATCAGGATATGGAACAGGTCCTGACTCTCTGGCAGCAAAAGGGGGGACGCCTGACTCAGGTGCTGGCAGATCATACGGGCTTGCAGCAGACTACGGTCAAGTTCTTCAGTGATGGAGGGTACACGGCACGCCTGTCGGGAAGCTGTCATCGCATCGGGGACTATTTGCAAGCCGCTGGTCTGGTCAGTGAAGAACAGATCCAGACGGTGATCACAGCGCGACCTGAAGGACAGCTCCTGGGAGAGGCGTTGGTGGATCAGGGCTACCTCTCCGCGGCGGCGGCTGACTATTTCGTTCGTCATTTTGTCTCCAGCAGTTTTTCTGGGGATAACAGCTGAGAAACCCTGTGAAGTCTGTGGAGACCCCGGCGCGGATCCAGCTCCCCTCTACCCTCCTGGGGCAGTCTCTGGCTCTTTCTCTGCTGGCAGCAGCTCTCACCAAGAAACGTCTCAGCACCGCTTACTGCTTTGCCGGACCTGAGGGGGTAGGAAGGGCTCTCACCGCCAGCTGGTTTGCGCGGGCGATCTTGTGTACAGAGTCACCTCAGCCCTGTGGTCAGTGCAGCAATTGTCATCTTTCCCTGCAACGCAGCCACCCTGATCTCCTCTGGGTGGAACCCACCTATCTCCATCAAGGAAGGCTATTAACCGTAGCAGAAGCT
>JAAUUJ010000101.1 GCA_012030715.1 Synechococcaceae cyanobacterium SM2_3_1
TTACCGCGGTATCGTCGGGGGCTCGGGGGCACTGCCCACACTCAGGTGTACCTGCCGACCTGCCAGATGCAGATCCTCAGCAATCTGACAGCCTGACTGCCCTGTCCCCACCACCAGCACATCCCCATCAGGGAGGGATTCCGGATTTTTGTACTGACAGGAATGGATCTGATAAATAGAACTGGGCAGCCTTTCCGCAAAACGGGGAACCCGAGGTTGATGGTACCCTCCCGTAGCGATCACCACCTGATTAGCTGTGTAGGTTCCAGTGGGGGTTTCCAGAACAAAACCTGCTTCTTCGTGGCGAGTTAACTTCTCAACAGCTACCCCTTCCTGAATGGTGGGATCCACAAAGCGGGCATAAGCCTGGATGTATTCAACAATCTCATCCTTTTTCATGAAGCCCTGGGGATCGGGACCGGCATAGGGAAACCCGGGTAAACAGCATTGCCAGTTGGGGGTGACCAGACAAAAGGAATCCCAGCGCTCCTGTTCCCAGGCATGGCCAATTTTGTGCTTCTCAAAGATCAGATGCTCTATTCCGCGTTCTTTCAAGCAGTAGCTCATGGCTAATCCTGCCTGTCCGCCGCCCACAATAATCACGTCCTGGTGGTTTTGCATCTCAGCTACTCTTAAATTCTTTGCCTCAACCTATCGACTTAAAAGTTGGCTTTTTGTAGTTCTTGCTACAGATTCTATGGGATTAATCGTTTAGGTAGGCGGCCAGATTTTTAGCCATCTTCGGCCATGGAAAACCTGGAAAGGACTGTCCCTTTAAGGGGGGAAAAAACTGTTGATCCGCCTATTCTCGAGCATCAACCTTCTCAGGAGGACTTAGCGGTGGCTGGGAATGGATAGATCCACCTATCACTTTCGACAGGTTGATTCGGGCAAAAGATAGAGTTCAATCATTAACTTCTTTAGTGTTCTGCTGATTCTGCTAAACAGTATGAAACTGTGGCTGTTGATACAAGAAAAGAGGAAAGGCACTTCTATTCTGTCGTTCAAGCTTGTTTTGACCGATCAGAACCTATTTTTGAGGAAGAATTCATGCCTGCAGTTACTGCTCCTGCCTATCAAACAGGTGATTTTTTTGTTGACTACGAAGAAAAAGTATTTCCTGATGTGAAAGCAGAACCGGGCGAAAAAGCCCTGGTTACCTTCCATACAGTTGCCTTTGAAGGATCGATTGGTCTGGTGAATATCCTGCAGGGCTTGCGTCTGCTCAAGAAAGGGTTTGAGACGTCCATCCTGCTTTATGGTCCAGGGGTGACGTTGGGGGTGCAGCGAGGATTTCCCAAAATTGGGGATGAGGCTTTTCCTGGTCACCAGAACTTCGCCAACAATCTCACCCGCTTTATGAACGAAGGGGGCAAGGTCTACGCCTGTCGCTTTGCTCTGCAGGCTCTTTACGGTCACGGTGAACCGGCTCTGCTTCCCGGCATTCGTCCGATCAATCCCCTGGATGTTCTGGATCTGGTGTTAATGCATCGTAAGGAGGGAGCGCTGATCCTGGATACCTGGACGTTGTAAAGAAAACAGTGAAATCCAAGGATCAGAGATCATGACCACTTCAGCGCGGGTCAAGGTAGCAGCAGCCCAGATCAGTCCTGTGCTCTTCAGCCGGGAGGGTACCACAGCAAAAGTGCTGGAAACGATTGCCAGTGCTGCTCGGGAAGGTGTTCAGCTGATTGTCTTTCCCGAAACCCTGATCCCCTATTACCCCTACTTCTCCTTTGTCCAGCCTCCGGTGGCCATGGGCAAGGAGCATCTCCGACTCTACGAAGAGGCTGTGACGGTTCCGGGGCCAGAGGTCGAGGCGGTTGGGCAGGCTGCACGATCCGGCGGGATGGTGGTGGTGCTGGGGATCAATGAAGTGGATGGCGGTTCTCTCTACAATACGCAACTGATCTTTGATGCGGATGGCACCCTACTGCTCAAACGCCGCAAGATCACCCCTACTTACCACGAGCGGATGGTCTGGGGTCAGGGGGACGGATCCGGGCTCAAGGTGGTGGAAACCTCTGTGGGTCGGGTGGGTGCCCTGGCCTGCTGGGAACATTACAATCCGCTGGCCCGGTTTGCCCTGATGGAGCAGCGGGAGCAAATCCACTGTGCGCAGTTCCCAGGATCGATGGTGGGACAGATCTTTGCGGATCAGATTGAGGTCACCATTCGCCATCACGCGTTGGAATCAGGATGTTTTGTCGTCAATGCCACCAGCTGGCTCTCGCCTGAGCAGGTGAACCAGATCACCCAGGATGAGAAGCTACAGCGGGTTCTGAGTGGGGGATGTAACACTGCCATCATCAGTCCTGAAGGCAACCATCTCTGCTCTCCGGTAACGGAAGGAGAAGGTCTGGCCATGGCAGATCTGGATTTGAGCCTGATTATCAAGCGCAAACGCATGATGGACTCCGTTGGCCATTACGCGCGCCCGGATCTTCTGCAGTTAAGGCTCAACCAGGATGCCCGTCCCCTAGCTGCTCCCCTTGATTCTCCTCCTATCCCTTCATCCAGCAATGGACAGGCTGCTGAACTTGATTCGATTGCCGCAGTTGAACCCATCTAATTCTATGAACGCCCAGCAACTCATCACCGATTTACAGACTCAGGGCCTGCGTCTGGTGGATCCCTCCCAGGGTTCTGCAGGCCGAAAGGGGGGGGCCGGTCCCTCAGATCACAAGGCTGTCACGATCCAGGGAACGACGGTCATGGTGCCCATCTATACAGATGCTGCCGCCACTTCCCCGTATCAGATCACCTCTCAACAGGATTCCCGGGCCCAGATTCTTACCCGCAACGGCGAACCCCTGACCCCTGTTGAATTCCCCCATGCTCCGCGTTTTTATGGGCTGAGCACGTCTGAGGGGATCCCCTACTGGAAAATTGCTCTTCTCCATAGCCACAACGTGCTGGCAACGACAGTGCTACAAACCTGTATGCGCTACACGGATCGGGCCACCGCCTGTCAGTTCTGTGCCATTGGTCAGTCGCTGGAGGCAGGACGCACGATTGCTCGTAAAACTCCAGCTCAGTTAGCCGAGGTAGCTGCTGCTGCTGTGACGCTGGATGGTGTGACCCACATGATCATGACCACAGGCACACCTCAAACCTCGGATCGGGGCGCGGCGTACCTGGCCGAATGTGCCCGAGCGGTGAAACAGGGGGTGGATCTACCCATTCAGGCTCAGTGTGAACCGCCAGCAGACCTGATCTGGTTAGAACGGATGAAAAATGCAGGAGTGGATAGCCTGGGGATGCATCTGGAGGCCATCTCACCCGAGGTACGACAGCGGATCATGCCCGGTAAGGCTGCTGTGGATGTCGAGACCTATTTTCAAGCCTTTGAACGGGCAGTAGCCATCTTTGGCTGGGGCCAGGTGAGCACCTATTTGCTGGCCGGACTGGGGGATAGTCAGGAGATCCTTGTCTCCACCAGTGAGCGCCTGATCCGCATGGGAGTTTATCCGTTTGTGGTGCCGTTTGTACCTCTGATGGGAACCCCCCTGGCCCATCACCCGGCTCCCGACAGTCAAGTCATGTTTGATCTCTATCAGCAGATCGGGCAGCTGTTGCAAAAGTATGGGATGACCTCAGCAGCGATGAAGGCCGGATGTGCCAAATGTGGAGCCTGTTCAGCCCTGTCCCAGTTTGAGCCGATTGCGGTTTGATCTCGCATGCATGATTTAACAAGATTCGATGCTATGAAAGACGCTTTCTCATTTATTCTGGCCACCACTCCCGTTCAGGTGCGGGCCTACTACGATCTCCGGCACCAGATTTTTTGTAACGAGCAGGGGCTTTTTGCCGAGACGGATCGGGATGCATGGGATACCGTTGCTTATCCAATTGTGGCGCTGCAGGTGGACGGCAGCAACACAGTGCAGGTGGTGGGTGTGGTGCGCATCTATGAAACTGAACCTGGGATCTGGTACGGCGGTCGTCTAGGGGTAGATCCTGACTTTCGGAGGCAGGGCCAGATTGGGAAGGGTCTGATCCATAAAGCTGTGACCACTGCCCATGGCTGGGGATGCAAGCAGTTTTTAGCCACAGTCCAGCTGCAAAATGTCCGTTTCTTTCGACGACTTCACTGGCAGACGCTTTCTGAGATCAGTCTTCTGGATCGTCCTCACCATCTGATGCAGGCCAACCAAGCGGCTTATCCTCCCGAGATCCAACCTCGACCGATGCTGGAGTGGGCTGAGGTATCGTGATGGACTGGCAGCGGATCCAGGATCTACGTCATTCTCAGGGGATCCGGCAGAAGCAAGAGATTCAGAGGGTGGCGCAACGACTGGGATCTGCTGCTCCTTTGCTGGGAGATGACTGTGCCGCAATTGCGGATGGAGATGGGTATCTGTTACTGGCGGCGGAAGGCATGTGGCCCACGCTTGTGGAAACCGATCCGTGGTTTGCGGGCTGGTGCGCTGTCATGGTGAATGTCAGTGATATTTACGCAATGGGGGGGACGGCCCCTGGCCCTGGTGGATGTGATCTGGAGTGGTTCTCTGGAGGCGCAAACGGAACTATGGGCTGGGATGCAGGCGGCAGCGGCAGCTTATCAGGTTCCCATCGTGGGAGGACACACCAACGCCCAGAGTCCTTATCAGGCTTTAGCCGTGGCCATATTGGGTCGAGCGACTCATCTGATCAGTAGTTTTGCTGCCCACCCCGGGGATCAGGTGCTGCTGGCCCTAGATTTGCAGGGACAACGCCATCCTCTGTATGCCTTCTGGAATGCAGCCACTCAAGCGGATCCGGGGGAACTGCGCCAGAAGCTCGAGCTTTTGCCCACCCTGGCGGAGCGGGGTCTCTGTCGAGCAGGCAAAGACATCAGCATGGGTGGGATCCTGGGAACCCTCTTGATGTTGATGGAAACCTCCGGGTGTGGAGCAATTCTGGATCTGGATCAGATTCCCTGTCCGCGGGACTTTGCGTTTGAGGAATGGCTCACCTGTTTCCCCAGTTACGGTTTTCTTTTCAGCGTTGCTCCTGTGTCAGTTGCAGAAGTGAAGGATCTGTTTCAGGTCCACAAGATCTGGTGCGCTGAGATCGGCTCGATGACCGCTGATGGCCAGCTCCACCTCCAGTCTGGAGAGGAATCCCTGCTGTTTTGGGATTTGGGTCAAGATCCTCTGACGGGCTGGGGAGGAACTCATTGATGGCCCGATTACGAATTGCCATGCTCACCTACTCCACCCATCCACGGGGAGGGGTGATCCATGCCATGGAGCTGTCGGAGGCTCTAGATCAGCTGGGTCATGAGATCTGTCTGTTTGCTCTCGATAAAGGGGGGCAAGCGTTTTGTCGGCCCCTCAAGTGTGCATGGCAGCTGGTGCCCACCCAACCCGCACCTCCAGGAACAGAAAAGCTGATCCAACAACGGATCCAGGACTATGTGGAGTTTTTTCGAGACTATCCCCACGCCTTTGACATTTACCATGCTCAGGACTGTATTAGTGCCAACGCCCTGGTGCGCTTGCGGCAGGAGGATCCTCAAAACCCGATCACGAAGGGATGGATCGTCAGGACCGTTCATCATCTGGATCCCTTCACCAGCCCTTTTCTGCAGGAATGTCAGCGGCGCTCGGTGCAGGAGGTGGATCACTGCTTTTGTGTCAGCCGGGGGGGACAGGAACAGCTTTTACGGGAGTACGGTAGATCTTCAACACGGATATGGAATGGGATCTGCAGGGAACGTTTTCAAGATTGTGATCCCCAAAGGGTTGACGAGATCAAGCTCAAGTACGGGTTATGCGGGACTCCCCTTTATCTGACTGTGGGCGGAATTGAACCCCGAAAAAATTCCATTCGCCTCCTCCAGGCTTTTCATCAGGTTCTGGCCGCTGACCCACAAGCTCAACTGGTGATCGCAGGGGGCATGACCCTGTTTGACTACGCCGCCTACCGAGAGCAGTTTTTTACCACTTGTGAGGAGTTGCGGATCCAGCTGGGCCAGTCTCTGATCCTGCCTGGGGTGGTTTCAGATGCAGAGCTGCTGGCTCTCTACCATGCTGCTGACGGGTTTGTATTTCCTTCGATCCAGGAAGGGTGGGGGCTGGTAGTGATGGAAGCGATGGCGGCGGGTTTGCCGATCCTCACCTCAGGGATTGAGCCGTTTACAGAGTTTTTGACTTCCAATCAAGCGCTGCTTGTCGATCCCGCGGATGTTTCTGCCCTCTCTGAGGCCATGCGGAAGTTGATCGTGCCTGAGGTTGCCGGATCCTTAATCTCCAGACATCAGGAGGTGATCCACCGCTACACCTGGGAGCAATCCGCTCAACGGCATCAGCAGCAGTACCATGCTCTACAATCCAGATCTCATGTGAAGGAGATGCACCATGCCTGAAATTCATTTCCGCATTCGCTGGCCTGATGGCTCGGAAGAAACCTGTTATTCCCCCTCCCTGGTGATCAAAACCTACTTTACCCCTGGCGAAGATTATGATCTGTCTGAGTTTGTGGGGCGTGCGCGTAAGGCGCTGCAGATTGCCAGCGAGCGGGTCCAGGCTAAGTTTGGTTTTCCCTGCAGTCGAGCCCTGGGGCAGTTAGAAAGAATCGAGATCGCTGCAGCAACCTTTCAGACTCTGGATCAACCTAAAGTTCAAGTTCTGGATTATTTGGAACCCTAACCTCCTCCAGAAAGCATTATGATCCCAAAACGGGGATGGTACCAGACAGTTGTGGCAGCAGGAAAACCAACCTGGACTGAGATTGATTAGGCCAATACTTCTTCTAGCTTTTGTTTCTGCCACAGATAAAGATATAAGCCCTGCGGATCCTGCATCAGTTGACCATGACGGCCTGCTTGCACAATTTTGCCTTCTTTCATGACCAGGATCTGATCCGCATCGGCAATCGTGGTCAGGCGGTGAGCAATAAAAATCACGGTTTTCCGGTGCCAGGATTGTTGTAGATTGGCCAGGATCTCAAGCGCGGTTTGGTTGTCAACACTAGAGAGGGAGTCATCCAGGATCAGGATCGGCACATCAATCAGTAGGGCCCGGGCCAGGGCCACTCGTTGCCGTTGTCCTCCCGAGAGGGTGATCCCCCGTTCTCCTACGAGAGTTTGGTACTCCTGAGGAAAGCGCAGAATCTCATCGTGGATCCGAGCCATTTGCGCCACTTCTTTGACTTGTGCTTCTGAGGCATCCGGTTGACCGTAGCGGATATTATCCAAAACTGTGGCGTTGAATAAATAGCTTTCCTGAGGGACATAAGCGATGGATTTGCGTAAGGAAGTGAGAGTAACTGAGGTTATATCCACTCCATCGATCCAGAGCTGATCCGGATCAATCTCCAGCAAATGAGGAATGGCATTGGCTAGGGTGGATTTGCCAGATCCAATCGGGCCGACGATGGCTACCATCTGACCAGGTTGGATCCTGAAGCTAACCCGATCCAGGGCGGGTTTCTCCTGATCTGGATACGTAAATGTCAGCTGTCGAGCCTCAATGGATCCCTGCACCTTCGCCAGTGAAAGGGCCTGAGGAGAGTCTTTGATCGTGGGCTGGACCGAAAGAATGGCTTCGATCCGGTCCAGGCTAACCTGACCTCGCTGGTAGGCAGTAATCGTAAACCCTAACAGGGCGGTGGGGAAACCAGCCTTTCAATATAGAGGGTCAGGGCCGAAAAATCCCCCAGAGTGATCACTCCAGCCGCAATCTGGGCTCCTCCCACCCCTAGCAGGATCAGCAGGCTCATCCCCACCAGCGCAACCAGAGAGGGAAACAGCCAGTTGCGGGTGAAGGCTAGCTTCAGATTGGCCTGCCAGAGATCGCGATTGCGCTGATCAAATTCGGCTTGCTCGTGCTTTTCCTGGGCGTACACCTTGATCAAGGTAATGCCGCTCATGTCCTCCTGGATCAGGTCACTAAGATGGCTTAATCGTTTTTGTACCTCCATCTGTTCCTGTTGCAGTCGGGCGCTGGTAAGTTTCACCAGAATCAGCATCACTGGATAAACACACAGGGTCATCAGGCTCAAGCGAGCATTGATCAGCAGCATGGCGGGAAGCGTAACAGCATAGGCAAACAGGGTATTGGCCAAACTGAGGATGGCAAACCCCAACAGGCGCCTGACATTTTCCACATCGCTGGTTACCCGACTGATAATATCGCCGACGGTCTGGCGACCAAAGTAGGAAGGCGGCTGGGTGAGCAGGTGCTCAAAGATATTTTGCTTGAGATCAAATTCCACCTGGCGACCCACCCCAAACATCCACACCCGTGAGGCAATGCGGATCAGCATCATGACCGTCGATACCCCCAGGACCACCAGCGCATAGACTGCCAGCTGACTGGCCTCAATCGTCGAATCACTATTGAGCTGATCGATCGCTGTTTTGATGTACCAGGGTAGAAACACCCCCATGGCATTCACGATCAGGAGCGCACTGATGCCCTTAACCAGTTCCTTACGGTAGGGGGACATGTAGTGGGCCAGTTGTTGCAGATGGGAGCGCGCCATGGATCATCCTTGCAGGGACTTTGACTACTCTAGCCCTACCTGATGAGGATTTTTCAGGCAACTCGGGAGTTCCGCCCCTGACCAGTAACGGATCCAAAGCATGCTTTAATACAAGTTGATTCCTGGACCCACTGATCACCCAACCTTAGTTTGAATCAGTTATGGCAGAAACTCTGTTTTATAACGCCCTCCGCGAAGCTCTGGACGAGGAGATGGCCCGCGATCCAGATGTGTTTGTGCTGGGGGAAGATGTGGGTCACTACGGCGGCTCCTATAAAGTCACCAAAGATCTCTTCCAGAAGTACGGGGAATTGCGGCTGCTGGATACACCCATCTGTGAGAACAGTTTCACAGGCATGGCCATTGGGGCTGCGATGACCGGGTTGAGACCTGTGATCGAAGGCATGAATATGGGCTTTCTGCTGCTGGCCTTCAACCAGATCGCAAACAATGCAGGCATGTTGCGCTATACCTCTGGCGGAAATTTCAAGATCCCGATTGTGATCCGCGGCCCTGGGGGCGTGGGCAGACAACTGGGTGCTGAACACTCCCAGCGGTTGGAAGCCTACTTTCAAGCGGTGCCTGGCCTAAAAATTGTCTCCTGCTCCACCCCCTACAATGCTAAGGGTCTGCTGAAATCAGCGATCCGCAACGACAATCCGGTGCTCTTCTTTGAACATGTGCTTCTCTATAACCTGAAGGAAGATCTGCCCGAAGCGGAATATTTGCTGCCTTTAGATCAAGCAGAGATGGTGCGAGAAGGCTCTGATGTGACGATCTTGACCTACTCTCGCATGCGTTATCACGTGCTCAAAGCGGTAGATCAACTGGTGAATGCAGAGATTGACCCGGAAGTGATTGACCTGATTTCGCTCAAACCTCTAGACATGGAAACCATTGGTGCCTCGATTCGCAAAACCCACCGTGTGATCATTGTGGAAGAAGACATGCGCTCAGGGGGGATCGGAGCTGAGATCACGGCGCGGATTAATGAGGAGCTATTTGATCAGCTGGATGCCCCGGTGGTGAGGCTGGCCTCCCAGGATATTCCTACCCCTTACAACGGTACTCTGGAGACTTACACCATTGTTCAGCCCGAAGACATTATCGTTGCTGTTGAGCAGTTGCTTGGCCTCTAGGCTGGCATCCCAGTCCGGATATTCATTGCTAAGATTTGCTTGATACCTGCAGGACGGGCCTGTAGTTCCCGGCGAAACAATGCAAGGGATTCTGCTGATCCTGACTATTCTCATTGCAAGTGGCCTGATTGCGGTCGTTGGGGACCGTGTTGGCTACCGCATTGGGAAAAAACGCTTGAGCTGGTTTCAGTTACGTCCTCGTCACACTGCCATTCTGGTGGCTGTGATCACGGGAGTCACGATTTCGGCGCTGACGCTGGCAACCTTATTGTTGTTAAACCGCACGCTCCGGGATGCCCTTTTTAATTACCAACGCGTGGTTTCGACCTATGAGCTTTACCTAACAGCGTTAAATCAACAGGTGGAGATCCAGCAGAATCAGCTCAGTTCTCTGGAAACCAATTTAGAGGAAGTGACCACCCAACGGGGAGATGCTCAGGAACGCCTAGCACAACTGCTGGAACAGAGGGACGAAGCCTCTACCCGTCTGGAGGAGGTCACAACTTCTTTAGAAAAGAACCAGGAACAGTTGGAAAATTTAAAAGCCGAGTTGGCAGCAGCCCAAGCTCAGCTCTTGCAGGCCCAGGAACAGCGCCAACAGGCCCAAGCTCAATTGGATGCTCTGAAGGCAGACGCTGCCACGACACAAACTCAGGTCAGTCAGTTGGAAACTCAGTTGCAGGAACTGAATGCAACCAAAGAAGTGCTGCAGCTGGATCGAGATCAACTAGAGCGATCCTTAAACATTGCCCAGCAAGCCCTGGAGAGATTAAGTTCCCAAAAACAAGGCCTGGAACAAGACATTGAGCAACTGCAACAAATCAGTTTGCGTCTGCGACGGGGAGAACTCTCGATTATGGCTGGCGAGATCCTCTCCAGAGGTGTGATCAAGCCACCCGAGCCCAAAGTAGCCCCGTTACCTTCTCTGATCCAGCAAAATCAACTGCGGCAACAGGTGAATTTACTCCTGAGTCAGGCGGAGCAACGAGCGCGACAGTTGGGAGCCCGTCCTCAACCTCCCTTGCCCAATGCTGTCCAGTTGCGGCGTGAGTCCCTGGAGGAGCTCCTCCAACGTTTAAGTCAACCGGGAGAATGGGTGGTCCGCATTTTTTCAGTCAGTAATCTGCTTAAAGGCGAGCCGGTGCCCGTGATCGCCGATATCCATCCCAACCGCCTGCTCTATCGGGAGGGGGAGGTTCTGGTGAAAACCGTGATCAGGCCAGGGCAATCCCCTGATTTGTTGCAAAGCCGTCTATTGGGCTTGCTCTCAGAAGCTAATGTGCTGTCTCAGCAGGCAGGGTTACTGGCAGATCCACTCACGGGAACCGTGGGAGAATTTTCTCAAGTTAAACTTCTGGAGGCTGTACAGCAGCTGCAACTTGCAGAGCAGGACACAGAGGTGCGTGTAGTTTCGGATCGAGATATCTACTCAGCAGGTCCCCTTGCGGTCAGTTTTGTGATGCAGCAGACATCTCAACCGGAAGAGGAGGTCTCGTCGGTTTCACCCTGAGCTGGATGGATGCCGATCCTCCTCCTGCAGTGAACCTATGGTGGACTTATGCCTGGGGAGCAGCTTCTGCAGGAGAGCGGCGCTGAAACTGGCTACGGAATGAGTTCCAGGTGAGACGCAGCATGGAAAGAAGCCAGTTACCCTCCAGTTCCTTAAAAATGTCCATATTCAGCTTGAAGGCATAATTAGCTTCATCCACAATCCGGGTAGCTGTCTCCTGATCAATGGCAAGGCTATCCAGTTGCTTGCGGTACTCCTGCTTAAACTTCCCCTCGTGTTTGATGGCCTCAAAGTCATAGAATGCTGTGCCCTGACTATCCACTAATCCCATGGCTCGCCGAGCAATATTTTTCAGGATCTGTCCCCCGGAAAGGTCTCCGATGTAGCGAGTGTAGGCGTGGGCCACCAGAAGCACAGGATCGGACTGAGAAATTTCCCGAATCCGCTGTACGTAAATCTGGCAGGCAGGCGAGGGTTTAACGGTATTGCGCCAGTTGGGACCGCAGAAATACTCCAGATCCTTTTCCAGGCTGGATTGTCGCCAGAGTTCAGGGTAGTAAAGTTGACCGACAATCGGATGATCCCGGTGCTGCGTAAAGCATTCTTCTAGGGCAGCGTAGACAAAGTAAAAGTTGCCCACATACTTGCTGTAAGCTGAACGACTGACAACACCCTTGAGAAAACATTTAATAAAACCAACGTTCTCTGCCATGGTGTGAGATTGCTTGGTGCCTTCCCGCAGCTGCGTTGCAAGTTCGAGACTCACTTTGCCTCCTTCAAGATCAGATGAATGAAATAGGAAAATGTTAAATGGGTTCTTTCTCAGACTGGGATCTAGGATCCTCTCTTTCGACAGAATAGTCCAGTGAAGTGTGACCGAGTATTAAATATCTTAACGAGGCATCCAGAAGGGCTCACACCCCCCCAGCGGCCCAATAAATCCTGGTAAAGTAGGCGCATCCCCCTGCCACCGATCCATGACCTGCACCGTCTTGCTAGAGGGCGTGCGAACCTATCGACGGCTTCGCTATCAATGGACACGCAGCATGCGAGCACAGGTGGCTTTTCTGATCGCCTGTCTCTCCTTCGTGCCCAATCTGGCCCTGATCATGGCCACCTTCTGGTTGTCTCCCCCTGATGTTCCGCTGACCTGGATCGTGGGCATCATTACCTGGGTCGTCATTCTGGGCATCTCATCGGCAGCGGTCGGGTATCTATCCGCCCATTACATGCTGCGCCCCCTCACGCGTCTGGCAGGTGAGCTGAGTTACTTAGAAAATGTCCTGCAACAACCCGAAGCCTGGACCCTGATCCCCCGACCTGAAGATCCCACCGAGGCTTTGATCCTACGCCAGGCATTTGCTCAGCTGTTAAAGCAATTGCGTTTGGAACAAGAAACCCGCAATGCCTTTACTGCTACCCTGATGCATGATCTCAAAACCCCCTTGATCGCCTTCAACCATTTACTGGTAACTCTGCGAGACCAGCCAGGTCTGGCTCGAGATCAGCAGGAGGAGATCCTGACCCAACTCCTGCAGGAGAGTGAGCGCATTCTCTCACTGGTGCAAAAACTGGTGGAGGTTCATCGTCTGGAACGGGGGGATCTGCAGCTCCAGCTCCAACACTGTGATCTGGGAGAAATGGCCCAGAACCTGGTACGGAGACTGCTGCCCCTGGCCCAACAACGCCATCTGCAGCTCTTTGCCGAGGGTCAGGCCACCGCCCATGTGGATCCTTCAGAATTGGAACGCGCCCTTTACAATCTTGTGGATAATGGCTTGCGATATGCCCGACAACAGGTTCTGATTCATGTTTCGCCTGCCGAAATTCGGGTGTGTGATGATGGTCCGGGGTTACCTGCCCCCCTGGAAGAATTAGCCCAGCCCTTTGGATCTGAATCCTTTGAGATTGCCGGGCAGCGTTACACCTCCCGGACAAGTGGCCTGGGATTGTTTATTGCCCGCAGCATCCTGGAATCGCATGGGGGCAGCCTGCGTCTGATTCACAGCGACTCCCAGGGAACCACCCTGGCCATGATCCTGCCCGCTTCACCAGCTCAAGAGTCCACGCCCACAAGCAAAAGTGTTTGATTATACATCGAGTTGCGTCGAAATATTTTTAATTGATTCAACATTAATATCGGAACGGTAGAATAAAGTGCATCTCACTTAAACCGTGATCGGTCATGAGTTCTTTGCGAGTGCTGATCGCTGATGACCATCCCCTCTTCCGGTTGGGGTTGAAATATGCTCTGCAGGCCCAGGGATTTCAGGTGGTGGCAGAGGCAGATACCGGTAATCTGGCCATTGCTGTTTGCGACTCTCATCCGGTGGATGTAGCTATCCTGGATGTCAAAATGACCGATGGAGATGGGTTGCATGCCTGCCAGGTGCTGGTCGAACGCGATCCCAAATTGGTGGTGATCCTGCTTACAACTTTTCAGGAGCCTGCCCTGATCCAGGCCGCCCGACAGGCAGGAGCTCGAGGGTTTCTCTCCAAGGAAACGGACCCTTCCTATCTGGCAGATACAATCCACAGGATTATCCAGCAACCGGAGAAGGATTGGTTGCCCGTGGTGATGGAACTGCCGCGACTAACCCCTCGAGAGTTAAGTGTGTTGCAGCTGATGACTCAGGGATTGGCCAACAAGCAAATTGCCCGCCGATTGGGAATCAGCATTGAGACGGTTAAAGAGTATGCCAGTGGGATTTACCGGAAGCTGGGGGTCAGTGATCGGGTTACGGCGGTATTCAAGGCTCAGGAACTGGGGTTGCTCTCCTAAGTGAGTTTTACCCCCCAGAGGTGGGGATGCAGATCAAGACGGTTACCCGCATACTAATTTTATGAAAAATGCATATTGCTAGGGGTATTGCTACCTTTGCTCATGCAAGTTGCGTTCACCCTTAGTGATTTTCATCACATCTGAGAAAGTAGCTTTTGAAGCTGAAGCAAATAAGAGATCTCCTTAATTTATTGCTTTTATTCATTTTCCAAAGCATTTCTTTCCATTGCCAGTTAGACTCACCGCTCCTAGATGTAACCTTTTCGGGGTTTCAACATGCCTGTAGATCCACGTCCTCAACCTCCTCTACTGATCAAGCTAGCGCTTGACCTGTTTGCCTCATTGCGGCCTAGCTTGTTGAGACGGCAGTACCGCCGCAAGGGTTTTGTTCTTCCAGTAGCGATTCTTATTGTATTGGTCTTGTCAGTCACCACAGTAGGGTTGCTGAATCGCTCTGGTGAGCGTACACGCCAGACAAGTCAGGAGCGGGCCAGCCAGCTAACTAATCGGCAGTTAAACTCTGCTCTGGATAGGATCCGCGCCAAGATACAAACCCTGGTAGAGGACGAGCGCCTGCCAAGAAGTGCCCCAAATGATGGAGCATTTCAGCAGGCGGTTCTGGATACATTGGCACCAACCTTTGCAAGCCGAGGATTGACGAGTCCATATCGTCTCCCAGACGAGCAACCCTTTACAATCACCTCTACTCTTGATCCTAATGTTCAAGTGCCTGGTTGGTGGTATCCCACGGATCTAAATAATGACAATGTAGACGATGCCATTACTGCCTACATGCTGGTATTTAATCGTTCAGTGACAGATCCTGGAACAGGGGACATACTCACGCTTGAGGATCCAGCTCTTGACGATTTCTTGAAAGCTGACTACCTACTTTCACGAAATGGACCTTTACGCGGGGTAGGCCAGGCGGGTTGTGCTGATGTTTCTGCTCTCACGGTCCTACCCGATCAAGGAAGTTGGTTCCAGGTGGGATCCTCAAGTTTTAAGCCTTTTCAGGGCTACGCGGTTACCATTCCCCTGGTTTCAGGAGACGCGACCACCGATGCGGTTGCTGCCCTGCAGTATCAACAGGATCGCCGTCGGGACCTCCTGAACCGTTGGGGGGCTTTTGGTCGTACTGACTTAGAAGTGTTCAATACGCCTCAGCTTAACTGGAATGGTGCCATGTACGCTGGGGTAGCTTTTCTTTGATCAATTCAATGCGACTGCTGGTTCTCCCGTAAACGGTGGCTTCCATGCTTATCTGATCAGTGACCCAGACTCCTGCTTCTACATTCCTGAGTCCACCTCAGAGATCAAAGCTCGTTTTGATCTGGTGGCTGGAGCGATTGGCCGCAACCAATTCTTTACCACATCCAATGGATCTTTTGTATTCGATAACCACCCTGGAGATCAGGGTATTATTCCCAGTGTAACCACTGCCGTCTATAACCTCAACGACTCGACTGATGATGGGGCAGCGGGGGGTGAGCCTGCCAACATAGCTATTGATCCTTTACAGCTAGTTGTTGCCGATAATGTGGTTCAGCGAAATTACGCTGCTTTGCCTGGCAGTGGACCTGGCTGGGATAGTTCTCAACTGAACAGTGCAAATGATGGTCGTATTGAGGTGGGTGCAGAAGAATGCCCGCCATATGTAGACGATGTTTATCGTTCGGATGGGCGGTTTGGGCCCAAGCCTTCGTATGATCG
>JAAUUJ010000102.1 GCA_012030715.1 Synechococcaceae cyanobacterium SM2_3_1
TTGTACTCTCGCGCTCCTCGATCTGGTAGAGTTTCATGCTCAAGCCATCCAGGTGACCAGGGATACGCTCCCATGCCCCATTGTTCACCTGACATCCAGGGTCCTGCTGGTGCAAACAATTGCGAAACTGACAGCTGCCAGCACGCTCCCTGACCTCTGGGAACACTGGATCAGATCCTGGGATGGACAGTGATAGCGCTCCACCTGATTAAAGCCAGGAGAATCGGCCACCCAGCCGCTGGTTCCCTGCAAAGGAAACAATTCCACATGGCGGGTGGTGTGTCGTCCCTGCTGTAGACGACCAGAGACGGCCTGGGTAGGGAGGTTCAGATCGGGGACCAGACGGTTGAGCAAACTGGACTTACCCACCCCCGATAATCCCATCAGAACCGAAATCTGATCGGTACACACCTGCAGTAACTCCGGTACCCCCTCTCCCGTACGGGCGCTGACCAGTAGTGGATCGTAACCCCAGCGGCGTAACCGTTCCACCCAGCCCTGCTGTTCCGCCTGAGTGAGCAGATCACATTTATTCAAGCAGAGTTGTACTGGCAATCCCGTGGTTTCAGCCTGCACCAGAAAGCGACTGAGGCGATAGGGATCCAGTTCCGGTTCTGCCAGGGCAAAGACAACCATCACCTGATCCAGGTTGGCAATGGCAGGGCGAGACAGCAGGCTGGAGCGGGGTTCGATGGCAATAATGGCTCCCCGCTGATCAGAGGCATCACTGGCTGTGGTTTCGCCTCCAAGGACAAATTGGACACGATCTCCCACCATGACCTGATAGCCCATTTTCTTGAGACGAGTTCGGCAGGTGCAGAGGATCGCTTGCGTGGATGGATTGGCTGTTAAACTTCTGGGATCAGATCCCTCGGTGTTGGTAACGCCCACCCGATAAAAGTTGGCCTGGGCAGCCTGCACCACCCCATGCCAGATCGGGGCTGTGCTCATGAACCCCGCTCAACAACTAACCGATAATGGCCCTCCATCTGGGGCTCCAGCTCACAGATGCGGTGACCCGCAATTTCTAGGCTATGGGGCACCTGCTCCACGGGCTCTCCTGCATCCAGCCATACCTCTAAACTCTCGCCCACCGACAGTTTTTCCAGCCGCAGTTTGGTGCGCACAAAGTTGAGGGGGCAGGGGACACCACGGAGATCCATATCAGGCATGGGGCAACTCAGATCAGGGCTTGACTGGCAAACTTTCATCTTCTTCTGTCGGCCTGGAACTGAAGGTGCTAGGCCTCCTCATCGCGGTGCGGATGGGCGAAGCCACGGAACAGATTACCCAGAAATCCCTGGCCTTTTTCCAGGCGTTCACCCCGAATCTCGGCCAGTTTCTCGAGCAGTTCCCGTTCTTCATTGCTAATCCGAGTGGGAATCTCGACCACTAACTTGATGCGATGATCACCGCGGCTGACGGAATTGCCAATTCTGGGGACACCTTTGCCTTCCAGGATCAAAATGGTTCCAGGTTGCGAGCCTGCTGGCACGGTCAGCTCCGCTTCTTCCTCCAGACCCGCACGGGAGTCCAGCGTGGGAACATGGAGATGGGTACCCAAAATGGCCTGCAGGTAACTGATCTTGACCTCAGAGGTGACATCCAATCCATCCCGTTGAAATTCGGGATCCGGTTCCACAAATAGATAGACGTAAAGATCGCCGGGAGGTCCGCTGCGACGCCCCACATCACCCTCCGAGGAGACTCGCAGCCGCGTACCACTGTCTACCCCTGCCGGAACCGTGATCCGCAGTTTTTTGGTGGCCTGCACCACGCCATCCCCCGCACAGTTGGCGCAGGCTTCTTCCACCACCTTGCCTTCTCCATTGCAACTGGGGCAGACCGACACCTGGGTAAAACTGCCAAAAGGGGTTCGGGTGGCACGCCGTACCTGACCCATGCCATTGCAGGTGGGACAGGTTACCACATTGGTGCCTGGTTTAGCCCCCGAGCCATCACAGACGGAGCACATCTCCAGATGGCTGATGCGGATCTGCTTTTCTCCCCCAAATACGGCTTCTAAGAAATCCAATTTCAGATCAAAACGCAGATCATCCCCACGAATCGGTCCCTGCCGGGTACGGGTATAGGGATTGGCCCCAGTAAAGTTGGTGAAAAAGCTCTCAAAGATATCGGCAAAGCCTCCCATGCCCATATCCTGAAAACCCCCGGCTCCTGCTGCGGCTCCCCCCAGACCGGCTTCGCCAAAGCGATCGTAGCGGCCTTTGAGTTCACTATCCGAGAGCACCTCATAGGCGCGGTTGATCTCTTTAAACTTCTCTTCCGCATCCGGTTCTTTGTTGACATCGGGATGATATTTGCGGGCCAACCGCCGAAAGGCTCGTTTGATATCTTCCTTGGAACTGTCCCGGCTTACTCCCAAAACTTCGTAGTAGTCACGAGGCATAGTGGATCCTGTCAGGGGATGATCAAGGGGACAAAAAAGGTGAGGATGAGCTCACCCAAAGCTGAAGCGGTTGCTGCGTCTTGGGCATGCCGTCACCCTTCCTAACATAAAAATATGGGCTCAGGAATAGATCTCACTGCCCATGTCCAGGAGCGAGACGCGCAGGTCTTCCATTGCGGAACGTAAAGTTGCTATGTCTACGTTATCATCTGAGAGCAGGCCCCTCAAGCGCCCTGCCACAACCGCTCCCTTCTCTTTCCGCTCGCGACTCAGTCGGCTGTTATTCTCCTCCAGGGTTTTCTCGTAGTTGTAAAGTAGACTGTCCGACTGATTTTTAATTTCAACCAGCTGTTTGCGGCGGAGATCCTCCCCCTGGTAGACTTCTGCCTCTGTGCGCATGCGCTCAATTTCAGAGGCACTCAGGCCACCATTGTTAGTGATCGTAATGCTCTGGGCCTGGCCTGTGCCCTTGTCCTGAGCCGAGACATTGAGAATGCCGTTGGAGTCAATCTCAAATGAGACTTCAATCTGAGGAACACCACGGGGAGCGGCTGAGATCCCGGTTAATTGAAAGCGTCCCAGACTCTTATTGTCTTTGGCCATGGCCCGCTCTCCCTGCAGAACATGGATCTCCACGACGCTCTGGTTGTCGGTGGCGGTGGAGAAGATCTGGGATTTACTGGTGGGAATGGTGGTGTTGCGCTCAATAATTCTGGTGAATACTCCTCCCAGTGTTTCCACCCCGATCGACAGAGGTGTGACATCCAGGAGCAGCAGATCCTTAACTTCTCCCCCCAGCATCCCCGCCTGAATGGCAGCCCCGAGAGCCACTGCTTCATCAGGATTCACAGAGCGATCTAGCGAGATCTGAGTGAATAGGTTGCGCAACTGTTCCTGGATGGCGGGAATGCGGGTTGATCCCCCCACGAGAATGATGCGATCAATTTCGCCCGCTGAGATGCCCGCATCTTTAATCGCCTGCTCCGTGGGTTCAATAGTGCCTTCTACCAGATGCCGCACCAGTTGCTCAAACTTTCCACGGGTGAGTTCCACCTCTAAATGTTTGGGACCGGAGTCATCTGCGGTAATGAACGGCAGGTTAATGGACGTGGACTGGGCCGAGGACAGTTCAATTTTGGCTTTCTCGGCGGCTTCCCGCATCCGCTGCAAAGCCATCCGATCCTGAGATAGATCGATCCCTTCGGCATCGGCAAACTGGGCCACCAACCAGTTCACGATCTGCTGGTCAAAGTCATCTCCCCCCAGGTGATTGTTGCCAGAGGTGGATTTGACCTCGACACGCCATTCCCCAGCTCCAGGACCGAGACATCAAAGGTGCCTCCCCCGAGGTCAAACACAAGAATGCGAATATCTTGATCCTGTTTATTCAGACCGTAGGCTAGCGAGGCAGCTGTAGGCTCGTTGATGATGCGCAAGACCTCTAGACCTGCAATGGTGCCCGCATCTTTGGTGGCTTGGCGCTGTGCATCGGTGAAATAGGCAGGGACCGTGATCACCGCTTGCGTCACGCCCTCTCCCAGATAGGCTTCCGCATCCGACTTCAGCTTCTGCAGGATCATGGCGGAAACTTCCTGAGGCGTGTAAGAGCGATCCTGAATCGCTACTTCTACCATCTCATCCCGCCCTGGCACCACCTTGTAGGGAACCCGAGAGCGTTCTTCCTCTGTTTCTGTCCAGCTTCGCCCCATAAACCGCTTGATGCTGAATACAGTATTCTCAGCATTGGTGACGGCCTGCCGCTTGGCCAATTGCCCGACCAGCCGCGCGTTATTCTTCGCGAATCCCACGATACTTGGGGTTGTGCGACCACCCTCTGTGTTGGTAATCACCACAGGCTGGCCACCTTCCAGAACAGCCACACAGCTGTTTGTTGTACCTAGATCTATGCCAATGACTTTACTCATAACCTAAAGCATCGCTGTAGAGTGCGGGGCTTGTGGAACACCAGTGAAATCTCAATACACCTCAACCTTGAACACTCTGAAGATAAGGATGCCCACCCATGCCGTCCCAATCAACAATTGAAGTCAGGTCCCTGCCAGAAGTTTATCCCTCCTCGGCAGGTGTGGCTACGTCTCCACTCTCTGAGGGGGGCTCAGTTGGAGCGGAAGACTCCACCGAAACGGTTGAACCTGCTACGCTCGGAACAGATTCGGCACTGTCGTCGCGGGCAGAAACCACCACCATGGCATGGCGAACCACCATCTCTCCCAGCTGATAGCCCGGTCGAAACTCCACCAGGACGGTTCCGTCAGGATGATCATTGTTGGGCTGTCGCTGAATGGCTTCGTGCAGTTTGGGATCGAAGGGCTGCCCAACCGCTTTCATGCGGGTTACCCCCATCTTCTTCAGGGCATCTACCAGCAGACGATAGATCCCCTGGTAGCTGTTATGGATTTCTTTTTCCCGCTCGGTCTCTAGCTTCATCTGCTGCTGAGCCTGCTCAAAACTGTCAATCACTGGCAGGATCTCCAGAACATACTTCTGCCGCTCCCGCTGACTCAGCTCTTCCTTCTCCCGCTGGGTCCGCCGCCGAAAATTCTCAAAGTCGGCATACAGGCGCACATAGCTCTCTTCCTGCTCTTTGAATTGCTGGCGGGCAACCTCCAATTCCTGCTGAAGCTGTTTTACCTGGGCACTGCTCTCATAACTTTGCTCCAATTGCTCACTGGCGGCAGCAGCTGTGGCTTCAATATCGGTGTCTTCGATAATCAGCTCCTCAAGCTCTGCGTCTTCGCCTTGAGCCTCCTCAATCAACTCCGGTTGAGCATCTTCAGGTGAAATGGGATGTTTCTCTTCTAGGGCCATGGGAAATAACGGCTAAGTGGGTGTAACTGACGCTAAGTAATCCTATCTTAAACATTATTGACTATGGAAAATAATGATATCTCTCGACCTCCCTGATTTCCCCGAGTTTTGGTTTCACAAGGGGGAGGCGGAGGCGGAGGCACTTCGTTCCAGATAGTAATCATAGAGATCTGGAATCAGCTGAAAATTGCTCTGGACGAATGTCGTGGGATAGAGGGGAGAGTGGGTCTGGATATAGCGGACCAGATAATCGCGGAGATCATCTGCCGATTGCCAGCACAGGCTTCCCTGCCGAAACATGGGAAACCCTCCTCCCCCATGGGCTCGATAGCTGTTGAGCACAAGGCGGAAGTGATCGCTATCGTCCACTAGCTGCCCCTGGTGCATCAGGTGCTGAACCCGTTTTCCCTCGGGCTGCGTCAGATCCAGAGTGTAATCAATGCCCGCATAGATATCCCATTGATAGGGGCGGGAGCTGGGTGCAAGCACTTCACTGGGATCGGAGGGCAGGTGCTGAGGATGCAATTGCCGAAAGTAGGTGGCATTTTGCTCTAACGCTGCTCGGAGAATCTCACCGGAGATCTCCAGGACGCAGAGAATATTCTCATAGACAGTCACACGATAGGCATCGCGCAGGGTGATGGGTCCCGCCTGCAAATGTCCCTGATCGGTGTAAATACAGGCCAGAGAAAGATCCACAGCCACCCCTGCAGCTTGGACTGCCTCGATCTGTATCTGGTTGATCAGCCCCGCCAGCCCCCCATGGTGAAACCGAGCCTGCCAGCCCGCTGGAATGGTCTCCAGGGTTTGACCAATTTCACGCTCCAGATAGGCCAGAGTTTGGTGGTGATGGCGCTGCGTGAGGGCCAGGATCTCAGGATCGGCAGGGACTCCGGTCACCGAGATGAGATCTGCAGCTTTGTGCTGAATCTGCCACCGTCCCTGTTCCTTTTCTAAATGCAGTCGAACTCGAGAGAGCTGCGATCCCCAGAAATGGGGCTGCGTAATCAAGACATTGTCGACCCACATCTCGGGCACGGCCTGGTGAGTATGTCCGCATAGGATCACATCAATCTCTGGGACCGCCTGCGCCAGGGCCAAAATCATGTTTTCTCCCTCGAGGCTGGGCTGATCGACCCAGGTGGATCTCTGGGACCGCCAGGAGATCGCCGAGTTAGCTTCGGCAGGCAATCGCTCCGGCCCACTGTGCACTGAGGCAATGAGCACATCCACAGCCTCGGCCTGGAGTTGAGGGAGTAGCGCCTGAGCAGCGGGAATGATTTCCTCAAACTGCAACCCCTGAATAAATTCTGGACGCTCCCAGATGTCAATGCGAGGGGTGGTCAGTCCCAGGATCGCCACCCGAATCCCCTCTATCTCCTTAATCAGGTAGGGAAGAAAGCAGGTCTGCCCCTGGGAGTCACGGACGTTAGCACAGATCAGGGGAAAGGGGAGACATTGCCGCCATGTCTCCAGTTGGGCGGCCCCATAGTTGTAATCATGGTTGCCAGGGATCATGGCATCGTAGCCCATGGCTGCCATCGTCAGGACAACGGGATGAGGGGCCTGAGCATTGATCCGACCAAAGTAGGTGGCCAGAGGATTGCCCTGAAAAGTATCGCCATTGTCAATCAGGATCACCTGACCAGACTGGCGAGCGCGTTCCTGTTTCACCAGCGTCGAGATTTTCGCCAGCCCCACCTCCGCCTCCTTTCCCCGGAAGTAATTCCAGGGATGAATATGGGCATGAACATCGGAGGTTCCTAACAGGGTAAGGAGGGGCATGAATGCAAAAGGGTCGGTCCCTCTCAGCTTAAGAGATTGAGCCTGCCGATGCGAAGCGGAGCTAGCCACCCGAGAAATAGAGAAACCCAGCCTGCATACAGCCGACCATAAAGCCCAACACTCCCCCCCAGGTTGACAATCGCCTGCAGCTCCTTCTGCACGATCTGCTGAATCGCCTTTTCCAGGTCCGCAGGGGCGGTGGCGTTGACACGATCAATAATCACCTGATCCAGATTCAACACCGGAATCACCTGAGCCATGAGCGATTCCAGGTCTCGATCCAGATAGCGCTCTAGGACCAAAGCCAGATCCAGGCTCACCTGTTCCAGCGAGTTTTGTAAGACCTGCGAAGTGCGCAGCCGATTCAAGATCAGGACCGAGAGACTGTCCCAATCCACGGAATGGCCCAGGTTGATTATCAGATCCGGCCCCTCGCTGCGCAGATAATCCTGGATACTCTGGCGCAACTCTTTGCGCAATTGTCGCACCGCAGCCACGGGTAAATTTTGCAGCGACAGGTTTTGCAGGATCTCAGTCAGGCGATTCCCAGCTCCCACATCGCGCAGGATCTGTTCCAGGATCTGCTCAGCTGCCTCCGGATCCTCCAGGCAAAAGCTGCGTAGCCGTAACAACGTGTTTTTGATGCCCAGAAAGTTGGCCACCAGCCAGTAGGTGCCTGTGGCCCGCTCCCGAAATTCCAGATCCAGGGCCTCAATATTGCGATCCGTGAGAAAGTCCACCAGGCTTTGCCGCAGTACCGCTGGTGGCAGGAGCAATTCCAGTATCCAGGTGCTGAGGGCCTGTGCTTGCTCCTGAGTCAGCCGGATCTCCAGCAAAAATTGATCAAAGATCTGGTTCAACTGCGGTTCCAGAAAGTTTTCCTGCCGCGTCCATACTTTGAGGATCCGGGGCAGCGACTGATTAAACAAGTCCGCCAGGATCCGGGCCAGCACCTGGGCAGTGTGATGTTGTTGAGAGGGACTATCCAGCCGCTCCAGAGCCGATTTCAGTAACCACTGGATGGCAGCCTGCATGCGTTCTATCTGCAGCAGTCGCCGGGCCAGATTGCGCAGTTCCTCCGGTGTAAGCAGGGATTCCATGATTGTTTTGGAGATCTGCCGGGCCAGACGGGGTTGATTCTGGGGAATGAGTCCTGGAGTGAAAGGAAGCTGTTTGCCCAGAACAATGTAGGGGCGGTAGGGGCGGAACAGCATTTTGATGGCGAAATCATTGGTGAAATAGCCAACCACCAGACCTGCCAAAGGGGGAACAACCAGATTCCAAACAGCCATGCCCGTGCATCCAGCAATCGTCTCTAAGCCAGCATAAGCGGTCATGTCCTGGGGAAGGCGAGTCTCCTCAGTCCTGCAACCACCCATCCCGGACGCGAATGATCCGTTGGGCGGCCTCCCCCACACTCGGATCATGGGTCACCATCAGGAGGGTCATGCCCTGCTGATGCAGATCGGCAAAGATGGCCAGGACCTCCCTGCTGGTTTGGCTGTCCAGGGCCCCTGTGGGCTCATCCGCCAGTAACAGGGCTGGACGATTGACCATCGCCCGCGCAATTGCCACCCGTTGCTGCTGTCCGCCCGAAAGCTGGCTGGGACGCATCTGCAGTTTGCTACCTAACCCCACCTGCTCCAGAGCTTGCTGGGATCGCTGGCGTTGTTCCCGTCCCGGGACTTCGGCGTAGGTCAGGGGCAGCATCACATTCTCTAAAGCGGTGAGGGAAGGCAGCAGATGAAACTGCTGAAACACAAACCCCAGCTTGCGATTTCGGATCTTGGCCAGTTGCGGATCGCTGAGGGTGGACACCTCCAGACCATCCAGCCAGTAGCGTCCACTGCTGGGTCGATCCAGACAGCCCACGATATTCATGAGCGTGGATTTTCCCGATCCTGAGGGGCCCATGATCGCGCAGTATTCCCCCCGCTGGATGCTGAGATCGATGCCCTTAAGGGCCAGAAACTCTCCCTCCGGCAGGTGATAGCGTTTGACCACCTTTTCCATGCGGATCGTGGCGTTCGGGGCGGGGTGCCCATTGTGGCTGGAGATTGACTGGGGCAGGGAGGAGGTGAGAGACATGTAGACTCGGGAGATATCAGGAAAAGTGGCTCAAACTCGCAGGGCTTCAATTGGATCCAGTTGAGAGGCTTTGTGGGCCGGAAAAATACCGAAAACCAGGCCGATCCCTGTAGACAGGCTGAAGGCCACCAGCACCGTCAAGGGATCGACAATCGTGGCCAGTCCGGTGGTGAACTGCAGGATCAGTAACAGCCCGCTGCTGCAGAGGATCCCCAGTGTGCCCCCACTCACCGCCACCAACACCGCTTCAGTAGCAAACTGCTGCAGGATAGAGTTATTGTCGGCCCCCATGGCTTTGCGCACCCCGATCTCATGCGTGCGTTCCGCCACCGAGATCAGCATCACATTCATGATCCCCACCCCACCCACCAGAAGGGATAAAGCAGCCGTTCCGGTGAGCAGGAGCCGCAGCAGCCCGAGAATGCGGGTGGCCCCATCCAGAAGCACCTGCTGGTTGCGAATGATGAAATCATCCTCCCCCTGCAGTTCATGCCGCTGCCGCAGCAAATTGCGCATCTGAAACTCCGCCGCCTGCAGCTGATCTGTGGAGAGGGCGGATACAAAAATGGCCGTGAGGGGAATGCCGTAGGGAGAAGTGCGCCCCACAAACTGGCGAGCCACCACATTCGCAGGCATAAAGAGACCGGAGTCACTATTGCCAAAGACGGTGGGCTTGGCCTTGAGGATGCCGATCACCTCAAAGGGCAGGTTATCCAGCATCAGGGTTTGGCCGACAGCGTTATTTTTGTCGACGCCAAATAGCTGCACTGCCGCTTCACTACCCAGCACCACTACGGATCGGTGTTCCTGCAGATCCTGGGGGTTGAGGAATCGCCCCTGCTCCAGTTGCAAGCTCAGCACCGAGAGATAGTCAGGCCAGGTGCCGGTGACTTCGTAGCGACGATCTACTCCCCCCTTTACAGCCCGCACATTGGTGGAAATACTGGGAACCGCCTCTGCCACAGCGGGCACCTCCGAGGCAATCGCCTCCAGATCCCCAAGGGTCAGGGGTCGGATGTTCCCTGCATCTGCTAGCCCCAGACTGGTGGAGAAAACGATCAGCAAATTGGTGCCCAGATCTCGAAACTGATCCACGGCCTTCACCTGGGCTGCATGACCAAATCCCGCAATCGCCACTACCGCTGCATTTCCGATCAAGATCCCCAGCATGGTCAGACCTGTGCGCAGCTTGTGCCGCCTTACCATCTGGCAGGCCATGCCTGCACTGGTCCAGATCCGCATTACTCCACCTCCTCGTTACGACTAGCCCGGATCAACGCTTCCAGGGTTTCCCCCGGAGGAAGCGCCGTGAACACTTTTTCCGCGGGCTCCAGTCCCTGGCGGATTTCCGTCAGCCCGCCTTGAGTGACACCAGTTTCCACGGGACGGTACTGAGGTTGCTGTTGCTCGGGATCCCAGACAATGAGCCCAGCTTGATCGTCTTGATAGATCAGGGCCACCACCGGAACAGTGAGGGCATCCGTGACGGGATCCCCAACAAAATCCACTGACACATTCATGCCGATCCGCAGGATATCGGCAGCCTCAATGGGGGTAATCGTGACCCGAAAAATGGTGACCTCCTGGACCACCACGGTGGAGGGCGCGATCCGCTGCACCCGACCCTGCACCACCTGCTCTGGAAACGAGACCGACCGGATCTCCACCCTCTGGTTTTCCTCAATCTGCCCGATCAGTGCTTCCGGTACATCCGCGCGGATCTCCAGTCCCTCCGCCAGGGCAAGAATGGAGCTGGAGGAGGCTGCAGTGGCCGTGGAGGCCGAGGTGGTTGGAGCTACAAACGCTCCGGCATCGGCATAACGCTGGACCACAATTCCGGCAAACGGAGATCGGACCTCGGTATCAGTGATCCGAGATTGTTGCTGCTGCACCTGCGCCTGTGCCTGCTCAATCTGAGCTTCCACCTGGCGGATCACTTCAGGACGGGTGCCTGCCCGCAGCCGATCCAGTTCCTGGGCTGCCGCCTCCACCTCAGCCTGCCGTTGCGCTAACGTGGCCTGCCGCCGATCTAGATCCCCAAGGGCAATCGCTCCGCGCGCCTGTAACCGCCGAAAGCGCTCCACATCCTGCTCAGTCCACTCCAGCTCAGCCACAGCTGCCTCCAGACGGGCCAGAGCCCCAGCAATGGTCTGCTCTCGTTCTCCCGCCCGCAGTTCTGCCAGACGGGCCTGCAGTTCCGCCAATCGTCCCTGAGCTTGCTGCAGTCCTGATTCCAGATCGCCGTAATCCATGAGCGCCAGCAGCTGGCCTGCTGCAACAAAATCCCCCTGTTCCACCCGCACTTCTGCCAGGATGCCAGCTTCACGAGGACTGACATTCACCTGTCTGACCGGGTGAACCTGACCACTCACACGCAGATTTTGACTTAGATCGGCTCGCCGACTGGGGACCGTCAAAGCCAGGAGTCGTTGCTGCTGTTGAGATTGCAGATGGTTGTAGAACCACCAGCCTCCCCCACCGCAGGCGGCCAAGACCAAAATCAGAAGGAACCAGCGCCAGCGGAACGGGGAAGGATCTGGAGGCGTAGGATCCTCTGGCTGCTGGGGATACAGGTTGGGCAGGGTTCCGTTGGAGGGACCGTCGGTTGCGAGGAAGAGCCGATCACAGGCAAAGGCATAGTACATTTCTTTACAAAATCCTAAGCCCAACCAGCAGGGATCGAAAAGGAGATTTCGCGTGCTGATCCCTACCACCCTGCGGAGGCACCCTAGGCAGTCATTGTATCTGTGTTAGAATTCTCTACTGTCGCTTTGCTAAAAGCCATGAACGCGCAAGAAATTCTTCACTCCATTGAGTCCGAGTACCTGAAGACCGATCTACCTCGCATTTACGTGGGTGATCAGGTGCGAGTCGGTGTCCGTATTCAAGAGGGGGGCAAGGAGCGGGTCCAGCCCTACGAGGGAACCGTGATCGCCATGCGCAACAGCGGAGTCAACCGCACCATCACGGTTCGCCGCATCTTCCAGGGGATTGGGGTAGAGCGGGTATTTCTGGTGCATTCCCCGCGGGTGGAGTCAATCAAGGTGTTACGCCGCGGTAAGGTCCGGCGAGCCAAGCTGTTCTACTTGCGCGATCGGGTGGGCAAGGCGACTCGCATCAAGCAGCGCAACGATCGCAAGGTTTAGCTTGATCGCGTCCCCGAGGCAGCTATTGACAGTGGGCCTCAGGGTGGGCTACACCTGATAAGCTTGGGAATAAGCGCGTATTCTCTTATGCCGCTGCTCTAGCATGCGCGTCCTTAGTTCAGTTGGTAGAACGTCGGTCTCCAAAACCGAATGTCGGGGGTTCGAGTCCTCCAGGGCGCGTTGGCACTTTTGCTACAGTAGAGTTCCTGCTACTGCAGCACAGGTGTTTCTGCATCCGCAGTTGATCCGCCAGTCCTGAGGAGAATTCCATGGCTAAAGGTACGGCCCCCAGCCAAGACAAGCAGAAGGTTTCCGAAAAAGGCAAGAAGGGTAATGCCTCTGACCGCCTAGATCCGGCTTCACGGGGAAGCAGTGGTCAGGGGGCTGAAATCGCCAAGGGACCGCTGGGATTTCTCATCTCTACCCGCCAGGAACTGGATAAGGTGGCCTGGCCCGATCGGCGGCAGTTGATCAGTGAATCGGTGGCAGTTCTTCTGATCGTTCTGGCTTTTGCTTCTTTTGTCTACCTCATCGATCAGGCCTTCGGGTGGGCGGCCCAACAAATTTTTGGTTAGCCATCGGCCCAGGTTTGTCTGGAGGGGACACATATCGTGTTTTCTGACCAGGCAGTGGTAGGGCGAACGGGCGTGGAAGGACATCACTATGGATTTAGATCAGGATTTGTATCAAGCAGAAGAAGAGCACCGAGGCCGCGATCAGGATGAGGCATCCCGCCAACCCCCCCGCTGGTACATCGTGCAGGTGGCCTCTGGATGTGAGAATAAGGTGCAGAGTACACTGATGCAGCGGGCTGCAGCTCTGGATGTCCAGGAACAAATCCTGGAAGTGGTTATCCCCAAGCGCACTGGCTTCAAGCTGGATAAAGCGGGCAAGCGTCAGGGCACGGAGGAGAAGATCTTTCCCGGTTACGTCCTAGTGCGGATGGCGCTCACGGATGATTCCTGGCTGGTGGTCAAGAGTACCCCCAACGTCATTAACTTTGTGGGAACAGAAGAAACCCGCCGCTACGGTCGGGGCCGCGGCCATGTGAAACCCAAACCCCTCAGCCACTCAGAGGTCCAACGGATCTTCAGTTCGGCTGAGGTAGAGGAAGCCCCCCTCAAGATCGATATGGCTCCCGGCGACAAGATCGAGGTGCTCTCGGGTCCCTTCCAGGGATTTCATGGTGAGGTGGTGGAGGTCAGCCCTGAGCGCAGCAAACTCAAGGCCCTGATCTCGATCTTTGGCCGCGACACCCCGGTAGAATTAGAGTTTGGTCAAGTGCGCAAGGAAGGATAAGTTAAATTTATGGGCAAAAAGCTCGTTACCGTCGTCAAACTGGCGATCAACGCGGGTAAGGCAACACCGGCACCCCCCATTGGTCCGGCCCTGGGTCAGCACGGCGTGAATATCATGGCCTTTTGTAAGGAGTATAACGCCAAAACCGCTGATAAGCCTGGCATGATCATTCCGGTGGAGATCTCCATCTTTGAAGATCGCAGCTTCACCTTTATTCTCAAGACTCCCCCTGCCTCTGTGTTAATCAAAAAGGCCCTCGGGCTGGAAAGCGGCTCGGGTGAACCCCACAAAGTTAAGGTAGGGACCCTGACCCGTGATCAACTGCGGCAAATTGCTCAGGAAAAAATGCCCGATCTAAATGCCAATGATATTGAGGCAGCCATGCAGATCATTGCGGGAACAGCTCGCAGTATGGGAGTATTGATCGCCGACTCGTAATTGTATTGATTCTGTTCACATTCAGGGGGAGAGCTGAGCTCGCCTGCACCCCAAGGAGTTGTTCTGATGACTAAAAAAGTATCCAGAAGGATGAAAGCCCTGCTGGAAAAGGTAGAGGATCGCCCCTATCTGCCTGAAGAAGGGTTGGCCCTGATGAAAGAGACGGCTGTGGCCAAGTTTGATGAAGCCGCAGAGGTACATATCCGCCTCGGTATTGATCCGAAGTACACTGATCAGCAACTGCGAACCACGGTGGTACTGCCCAAAGGCACCGGCCAGAAGATTCGGGTGGCGGTGATTGCCCGTGGGGAAAAAGTAACTGAGGCCCAGGAGGCCGGAGCCGATATCGTGGGTTCGGAAGAGCTGATCGATGAAATCAGTAAAGGCCGCATGGATTTTGATCTGCTGATTGCCACTCCCGATGTGATGCCCCAGGTGGCCAAGCTGGGACGGCTTCTGGGTCCGCGCGGATTGATGCCTTCACCCAAAGGGGGCACTGTCACGGCAGATCTGACCCATGCCATTCAGGAGTTCAAGGCAGGGAAATTGGAGTACCGCGCCGACCGCACCGGCATTGTCCACATTATGTTTGGCAAATGCAGCTTTTCAATGGAGGATCTGCTGGAGAATCTGAAAGCTGTGCAGGAGTCGGTGGACCGAAACCGTCCCTCGGGAGCGAAGGGAAAGTATTGGCGGACCCTGCATTTGTCTGCTACAATGGGACCTTCGATTGAAGTTGACGTCAACGCGCTGCGTGATATCAAGCTCACGGCTTGATCCGTCAGAGTTGTTGTGATGTGAGGCAAAAGTAGAAGATCACTCGCAAAACAATCGCATAAGTTCGTTGTGGAAACGAAGCCGTAGACAGCAGGTGCATCAGGCTTAATACCCTGCCGAGGTGGAGAACAACATCCAGGACATCAGTGTCTCTGAAAAACTGTTGCTCTTTACCGCATGCACACTGCGCCAGTCTCTAACCGGGGCTGGCTTTCCTGTCGAAAGGGCTAGACCGCAAATGCTGTCGTACTCCCATTACAGGAGAGTGCTCATGGGTAAACAACCAATCACCAAAAAAACTGAAATTGTTGAAGAGGTGGGATCCCTCCTGGATAGTGCCCAAATGGTGCTGTCCATTGATTACAAGGGATTGACCGTCTCGGAAATGACCACATTTCGGGCAGAGTTAAGGGCTGCTGATGCGACGTGCATGGTCGTGAAGAACACACTCATGCGCCGAGCCATCTCTGATCGTCCCACCTGGGCTGGACTGGGAGAATTCCTGTCGGGACCCAATGTCTTTGTTCTCATTCGTGGGGATATTGGCAAGACCGTCAAGATCTTTCAGGATTTTCAAAAAAAGACCAAGAAAACCGAATTTCGCGGTGCAGCCATTGACGGCATGGCCCTCAATCGTCGAGCAGGCCCAGGCTGTTGCCGATCTGCCCCGAAAGAAGTGCTGCTAGCACAAGCCAGCCGGAGGGATTCAGCCATTGCCACTCGGCTGGCGGTGTCTCTACAACGGAGTTCC
>JAAUUJ010000103.1 GCA_012030715.1 Synechococcaceae cyanobacterium SM2_3_1
ACAACTTTTGCAGATCGTTTTTGCCCACACCACGTTGCTCCATCCAATGACGGATACAGCGGTTGCGTACACATTGAGCAGTGCGGATCGCCTCATCCAATCGGGCAAACTGCTCAATACTTCCTGAGAGCTTAGCTTCTCTGATTAACATGATATTATCCTAGCTCAACTCAGGATAAAAGCCGTCCTAGAAGGACGGGGCTTTAGACCCAGGTTTTCGGTAAATCCGCCTCAGCCAGAATGATATCCCGCAGGTCGGCTCCTCGCAGTTGCCCATAGCGAAGATGGGAGCCTGAAAATTGCCGTTCACCTTCGGCATAGCGATCCAGCAGGTTGGTCATGTCATCCAGAACTGAGGGACGCGCCTGTACTTGCATAGTGGAGATCTCCTATCCAGTACTTTTTTCTTAGCGAATTTCAGAACCCAGCGTGGGGGTGCAGCAACAGAATGATACATCTGCCAAGCAAGGTTGATACTCCAGGGCTCCAGAGGGGCCAAACAGGAGAATGTAATAATGAATAGTCAGGAATCAAGATCAAGACCACCTGGCAATTCTCTCTCTTCTTGTATGCAACCAGACGATCCAAAACCGACTGCCTCAGACCAGCAGGCCCCATCAGCTTCCGCTGGGGAGGGCAGCGCACCTATTCAATCTCTAGCGCCTGTCTCATCCACTTCTGGAGAATCTGCTGGAGATCAACCCCCCCACTGGTTCTTTAACCGCGAAAATCTGGTGACTGTTGTCATGGCTCTGGCTTTGGCCTTGCTGATTCGCACCTTTATTGCCGAAGCTCGCTGGATCCCGTCCGCCTCGATGGTGCCCACCCTGCAGGAGGGGGATCGCCTGGTGGTGGAAAAGGTGAGTTATCGCTTCAGTCAACCTAAACGGGGCGACATTGTTGTCTTCAGGCCTCCTGATGAAACTGGCTTCGAGGGGGCCTACATCAAGCGGATTATCGGGCTGCCCGGTGATCGGATGCGCATCCAGAACGGGCAGGTCTTTATTAACGGAACGCCAGTCCAGGAAGACTACATTAAAGCTCCCCCTCTCTATGACTGCCCTGGAGAGGGTGATCCCGGCAGTGGCAACTTCTGTCAACGGGAAAATGGACCTGATTTTATGATTCCGGAAGACGCCTACTTTGTCATGGGGGACAATCGCAACGACAGTCAGGACTCCCACGTCTGGGGGTTTCTGCCCGCCGACAATATCATTGGTCACACTATCCTGCGCTTCTGGCCCCTGAATCGCCTCCACTACTTTCGCTCCGTAAGTTACCCTGAGTTGAGTTCCCATATTTGGCTACCGCTCAGTGAAGACAGAAGCAGGTTGGGCTAGGGCATCAGTTGCTCACCACTTTCCTCTTCAGTTTTCCAGGGTGTTAGCAAGACGAATCTGGGAAGAGTAATCTGGTAGTATCCGTTGGCCAGCAACCGAGGCAAGACCATGAGTGAAGCCAGCAACGCGCAGTCCACTAAACTGAGTGATTCCGATTGGACTCCCCCCGCGCCACCCATTTTGCAGCGGACGCGGCCTCAGCCTTCCCCCTCAGCAACTGGACAAACCACCCAGGTGGATCCGCATCTCCCGCCTGCCCATCCAGCCACCCGTGCAGCCACACCTGCGTCAACAGCAACCCACGCTCCGGATATCGCTGCCCCGATTGCCCGACAACAGCCTCCCCAGACACCCACCGGGATCCAGGCACCTCGTCCGCCGCGGGCAGCCCCAGCGCCTCCTCAAGCTCCTCTCTCTCCGCATACATCTGCGGGCCGGGTCACCCTCACCCCTGGGGCTCCTTCTGCTGGGCGGGGTGCAGCCCCTGCTGCTCGTCAGGCGGCTCCGGCGCGAGCTCCCAACCACATTACGCTGCGCCAGCTGGTTCAGGAAGCTTTTGATAACGGCTACTCGGATATTCACCTGGGTGTAGGTGAGGCCCCTCGCTTCCGAGATCGTGGGGAAATGAACCAAACCAATCATCCAGTCACCACGACCGAGATGTTTTACGACTGGTTGCGGGAAAGCTTGCCTGAGAGTCAGATCCGGCAGTTTGAAGAATGTCTGGAACTGGACACCGCTGTGCAATATGAAGGGCTGGTGCGTTGTCGTGTCAACGTGTTTGTCTCCCTCAAGGGCCCTGCGATGGTCTTGCGACTGATTCCTATCAAAATCCTGACGCTGGAACAACTGCGTGCACCTGATGTCCTGAAGCACATTTCTGAAGAACACAAGGGCATGGTGCTGGTCACAGGTCCAACCGGATCCGGTAAATCCACCACGATGGCGGCCATGGTGGACTACATCAACACCAACTTCCCCAAGCACATCATCTCAATTGAGGATCCGATTGAATTTGTCCACACCAGTAAGAAATCCATGATCCGGCAACGGGAAGTGGGGATCCACACGCTGGAATTTGCCCATGCCCTGAAAGCCTCTTTGCGGGAAGATCCGGATGTGATTCTGATCGGGGAGATGCGGGACCGCGAAACTGTGGATACAGCCATCAAAGCAGCTCAAACTGGTCACCTGGTCTTTGGAACCCTGCACACCAACAGCGCCGTGAAAACCATTGAGCGTCTGCTGGGGATCTATCGGCCTGAGGAACAGGCCCCCATGCGGATGCAATTAGCAGAAACCATGGTGGCCATTATTGCTCAAACCCTGGTACGAACCACGGATGGCAAGCGGGCTGCGGCTCACGAGATCATGCGCAACACTGATGCCATTCGGGACTACATTCACCGAGGAGCTGTGGATGACATCGAAGAACTGATGCAGGCGGACAGTTATGAAGGCATGCAGACCATGAACCAGGCTCTCTTTAGCCTCTATCAGGAGGGGAGGATCACGGAGGAGGTCTGTATGGGTGCAGCCCCCCGTCCCAACGAAATGGCGCAGTGGCTGCGGGGACGGATCTAGACGGCTTGAGCAGACTCAGGCCCTGCTCTACACTGAAGAAGTGATATGGGTAGCTTTCCTCGCTTAAGGAGAGTTACTCCGGCATTTCTCATAAAGAGCTTGGTTTAGTAAACGGGAGATAGATCGTGAGTGTGATCAATATGGTCATCGCCGAGGCGGATGATGAACTGCGTTATCCCTCTGTTGGCGAACTGGAAAATGTGAAAACCTACATGGCTTCTGGTGCACAGCGGCTCCAGATTGCCCAGATCCTGACCGAGAACAAAAAACGCATTATCGATGAAGCTCAGAAGCGTCTCTTTAACAAACGGCGCGAGTATGTCCAGCCGGGGGGCAATGCCTACGGCGATCGCCAGTACAACCAGTGCCTGCGGGATTACGATTGGTATCTGCGTCTGATCACCTATGGCATCATTGCGGGGAGTAAAGATCCGATTGAAACCATTGGATTGGTGGGGGTGCGGGAGATGTACAACTCACTGAATGTCCCCATCATCGGCATGATCGAAGCCATTCAGTTGCTCAAGGAAGCCTCTCTAAGTCTTCTGGATGCCGACGCAGCTGCGGAAGCCGCTCCTTACTTTGATTATGTGATTAATGCCATGGCTTAGATCGACGCCATCTATCTGCACAATGATGGCTATGATAGGGGAGATGTGAATCTGCACATCTCTTTTTTTGTCCTTTTTTCCTGTTCAAGATCTGTTGTGCTTCTTCAGCCCATCTCGTTTTTTCCTCCACCTCCACCACCGCGCCCTATCCTCTGCATGACCAGTGGTGAACTTAGCCTTTATGCGGAGCTGATTCAACCCGTGGAGGGATCGCAGCAGGAACCAATGCTCTGGGTTCGTCCCCTGCTGCTGGTGTCCAGTGAAGATGGAATGTCCCATGTGGAGGATCTGCGCCAGAGCTCTGATCTCCTCTGGCTTGCCCGCGACTTTGTGCCAGCCTATGCGGAGGATATCCTGCCTCTTCTGGATCAACTGGGGTCAGAGGACCACTCTTCCGATTCTCTTCAAGTTCTGCAACGCTTTCTGCAGAGGGCCTGGAAGCATCACTCATGACTCAGGAACGGCTCCCCACTTCAATTTCTCCGCAGCCTGCTGTTTTCATTCGGCGGGGGCTTCCCCAGCATCCTTTTCGAGATCTGTACCACTTTCTCCTGACGATGAGCTGGCCAGGGTTTTTGGGCCTGATTGCCTGTCTCTATGTGGCTAGCAATGCCTTTTTCGCGCTGGCGTATCTCCTGGAAGACAATAACATCCACAATGCCCGACCGGGATCCTTTGCGGATGCCTTTTTCTTTAGTGTGCAAACCATGGCCACGATTGGCTATGGAGCGATGTATCCCACCACTCAGTTTGCCAATCTACTGGTGGCGGTTGAAGCGCTGGTGGGTCTATTGGGAGTTGCAGTGGCCACAGGACTCACCTTTGCCCGCATTGCCCGGCCAACCGCTCGGGTGCTCTTCAGTCAGGTGGCTGTGATCACCACACTCGACGGCGTGCCCACTCTCATGTTTCGGGTAGCCAACCAGCGGCAGAACCAGATTGTGGAGGCCCAGATCCGCGTCACCTTTGCTCAGAATCAGATCACCCGCGAGGGAGAGTTTATGCGCCGCCTCTACGATCTGCAATTGGTGCGCAGCATGACTCCTCTCTTCACGGTGAGCTGGACGGTGTTACATCCGATTACCAGTAGCAGTCCTTTCTATCAGGCCACACCCGCATCCCTCAACCAGCAGGATGTCCAGCTTTTTGTCACTCTGATCGGGCTGGACGACACTTTTTCCCAGACGATCCATGCCCGCCATATTTACAAAGCAGACCAGATCCATTGGCATCATCGCTTCCGAGATATTCTGCAAAAAGGTGAACGGGGACGGCGCTATGTGGACTACACCTATTTCCACACGACAATTCCAGATCCTCTGCCTGCGGTGACTCTCAGTGCCTCTAGGGATTGAGCAACCCGCGATGGCGACTACCCTTGACAAACTCGACGGACCATCTGCTCTCTTCCAGTTCCTCTTTAGAAAAAGTGCTTTGTCCACCCCCACCACTCACTTCCACCTCGTAAAAGTCTTGATCGGGTAGCCCAGTGACCTCAAAAGGAAACTGGCAGACTAGATACCCTGTTTGCAGCTCTACCATTTTGCCCGCCTGCAACTCGCTCTTGGCAATGATCGTATTGTTACGATCCCTGATCACGACAGAGGTTCCCTCATTAATCCGGGAGTGACTGTCTGATCCACGGCAGGGTCTACCTCTTTCTGTTCCCAGGAAGGGGCGACCTAGGGTCATGGTGCCATTAAGGGTATGGACTGTGGTATTTGCCGTTGCCACCAGTTGTAGCAGTTGCGCCTGATATGCTTGCAGCTCGGCCTGTTGTTGCGGACTGGCATTGGGTAGCATCCGATCAATAATCTCAATTGCCTCGGTCCAGTTCTTGGCTTGCACAGCTTCCTTGAGCTGAGTTTCTAAAGACTGGGCAAAAACTGGGGTGGTCAGGGCCAGGATCAGGGCAAAGGGCAGAAGTTGGCGCATGGGCTGATGACAGCAACAGCACTCTCAGTTTACCCTGATCGCCTAACGCAATAACCGAGACGTTATGGTGGTGAAATCACGCCGATAATGGCAAGTTCCCGATCGCAGGCAATCTGTCGTCCCAATCGTTCATCGATAATCAGTAAGTCTGCTGGCAATGTTTGAGCCAGGGTAATAGCCGCCTGTTCTCCTGGATCGAGGGCATTCAGCGTTTCATCAATCACGGGAACAGCTTGAATCGTGTGCCAGGAAGGAGGATTGGCAATCCATTGCTGAAGAACGGTTGGCGCACCTAGATCGACCATTTCATCCCGCACTACATCGGGAATGATAATTTGCTGAAATAAGCGGGGGAGCAGATCGATCTGGTCAATCAGCAAAAGATAGTTGATGGGAGAGGTATCGGCAACAACGATCATGGGGCAATGCTGGTCTGCTTTGCCCGAAGTTGGCGAAGAGTTTCACGATCGCCCTCCAAATCTGCCTGATCGTAATGTAAGTCAACGTTGTGTTGCTTCAGAAATTCATCCACTGCCCAACGGGAGTGTAAGCCCAGGATACGCCCAACCTCAGCACTGGTAATTTTTTCGGTCTGATAGGCTTGCACCACTAGGGCTTCTAAGATCTCACGAGGAAGGCGATCTGGGTTGAAATGTTGGGCCAATTCTTCTGGAAGGTCAATGGTGATTTGCATGGTTCAGGCTCCTCGATCGGGAGTTTCGCTCATTTTATCAAAGTAGGTAATGGCAGCTTTTGCCCAAACGCTTTCTTCAAGGTAATGTTTGGCAACTTCGACAAGGGTTGCTTTTACCGCTTGGGCATGGCGTTCAGGATTAAGGATCTGTTTGCGAAGGGTTGCACGTTGATCGGTCTGGGATTGCTTGATTTCAGTGAATTCAGCATTAATGATGGGTAAAGCTTCGGCTTCAGTTTTAACGAGAGGATGTTGGGTTTGGGGCTGGGTGATGAGGTCTCTTAGGTCCGAGATCGCACTTTGCACTTCTGGATCTATCGTTACCAATCAGCGGCGACGAGAAAGCCAGAAACGAAGCGCGAAGACTTTGCTCGTCCGATGCATTGGGATTGTTAGCCTGCGGAAGCACACTATAAGGAGACTTTTTTCAACGCCTGATCAATAACTTATACGTACCATTTTTCCACAAAATAAATAGTCCCAATCCGATGAGAAGAAATGGCACAACGGAATGACCGTATCGAGCTAGGACATAAGCGATACTGGGATTTTGGGTTGATCGATAAGCAGCATAGCACCACACACCTTTCAGCAGAAAAAAGACAATCAAAATCACTCCGAGAATGATTGCATCGCTTGCTGCAAACAATGGAACATAAATTCCAATATTGTCGCCACCATTGGCAAAGGTAACGGTGGCAACCTTGTATACTTGGGGATGAAGCAGTTGGAGTACCCCTGCTATGAATGGAGGGTAACTGGATATGCCAGAAACGTCATTTGTGACCTCTTGAACTTGTACATCTTCCTGTTCTCGCTGCATGAGTTGTTTGATGCCCAGAATTATCGGCAGAATTCCCAACAATCCAATCCAGGCTGAGGACACGACTAACCCACCCAAAAAACCGACTAAGCTGAATGCAACTAGGGCGGCAAATCCCCAATAGGAGCCGCTTACAACGTGGTGCGGTCGAAATGTAGCACTCGTTTGAGCAAAAAATAATAGCAAAATAATCAGGTCATCTACGTTAGTCGCAGCAAAAGCAGTGACTCCCTCGACAATCGCGAGAAGAATTTCATTCATGAACTAGAGTAAGAGTAATTTCATTTCACAATGCTCACTCCCGTATTTTAATCGCTCACTCTGTAGTCCCGGTGCATTAAATACTAGCAGACTAACTTATATTCTACGGGATTATCAGATCCGTATAATCCCAAGATAATGGTTTTATACAGTTTGTACATAGTACGTTAGCAGTCCTGCCTTGTCCAGGATCCTCTCCTTACTTAAAGAGATCCCTCGCTTCCTTGTCTCTGAATAATCCTTTATTTACTCCTCTAGATAGCGTACTATGTCCTCCCCCAACCAACCTTCTGCTCCCAAGCTCATGTATGGGGCCAGCAAACCGCCCGACTCAAGCATCGCCAACTCAGAAATGAAGTGCAACGCCTAGGAACCGAACGATCCTATGCCCAATACATTCGCTAGTACATCTATTTTCACGACAAAAAATCTTAAAGATATGAGATTTCCCGAGATCCGAGACTTCCTGATTCATAGGGCTTCAGCAGGCTGTGAAGCAAGCGAGTCAAAAAGCAGGGATCCGATGGAAGAGTACTCTGTTGGAACACATACAAGTCGCAATACTTCGGTTTGAATAGATCGTGATCACGTAAAAATAGCTCCTCCTGCCTGTCGCTGATGCCGTTGCTGCATGGTTGCCTGCAGTTGAGGGTATTTTTCTAGGGTGGGATCTTTTTCCAGGATCTTCTCGGCTGCTACCCGAGCAATTTCCAGAACATCCTGATCCGCCAACAGACTCGCCAGGGCAAAGTCAGGCAAACCGGATTGGCGTGTGCCCATCACTTCCCCAGGACCACGAAACTGCAGATCCATTTCTGAGATAAAAAAACCGTCATTTGATTGCTCCAGCACCTTCAAACGCTGTCTGGAATTATCAGAGCGAGATTGAGTCATCAAGACACATACTGATTGATCCGCTCCCCGCCCGACTCGTCCCCGCAACTGGTGTAACTGCGACAGACCAAATCTTTCAGCATGTTCGATCAGCATGACCGTGGCATTGGGAACATCCACACCCACCTCCACCACCGTTGTGGAAACCAGCAGATCCAGTTGCCGATCCCGAAATGCCTGGATCACCTCATCCTTTTCTCCCGCTGTCATGCGGCCATGCAATAATCCAACCCGAAAATCAGGGAAGACTTTCTCCTGCAGCTGTTGGTACTCATCCACCGCCGACCGCAGATCCAGCTTTTCAGATTCTTCGATCAGAGGTAAGACCACGTACACCTGTCGTCCCTGCACTACCTCTCGTTCAATCATCGAATAAATGTGAGTGCGATCCCCTGGCCCGGCCACAATGGTGTGAACAGGTTTACGTCCGGGCGGCAGTTCATCAATCTGACTCACATCTAGATCCCCATGCAGGGTGAGAGTAAGGGTACGAGGAATCGGCGTGGCGGTCATGCTCAAAACATCGGGATGATTTCCCTTTTGTTGTAGAGTGGCCCGTTGCTCCACCCCAAAGCGGTGCTGCTCGTCAATGATCACCAGGCCTAATTGAGAGAAGTTCACCGTCGGCTGGATCAGGGCATGAGTGCCCACCACCAGAGACAATTCTCCTGTTTCTAACTGGCGCAGGATCTCTCGCCGTTTGGATGCCGTTGTGGATCCGGTCAGCAATTCCACAGGGAGATGCAGCTGACTGAGCCAGTCCACCAGTTTGCGGTAATGCTGTTCGGCCAGGACCTCGGTAGGGGCCATGAGTGCGGTTTGCCAACCCGATTGGATCGCTGCTAGTAACGCCACTACTGCCACCACTGTTTTCCCTGACCCCACATCCCCCTGCACCAGCCGATTCATGGGTTGAGGGTTGTTCAGGTCGGCCAGGATCTCGTTCACCACCCGTTGCTGTGCCCCAGTCAGCTGAAAGGGCAGGATCTGGTAGAAGCGATCCAGTAATTCTCCGGCAGCAGGTTGATAGCGGGGTAAAGACTGAGCTCGTTCCCGATAGGCCAGACGCCGTTGTAACAATCCCAGCTGCAGATAGAAAAATTCATCAAACACCAACCGTCGCCGCGCCTGTGCCAGATCTTCTCCCGTTTCAGGAAAGTGGATCTGGGTAATGGCATAAGGTAACTCCAGCAGATCCAGAGCTTGTCGCATTTTCGCGGGTAGTGGATCCACCACTTTCACAGCCGCAGGTAGAGCAGTATGGATCGCCTTGCGCACCACATCAGCATTGATCCCTTCGGTGAGGGGATAGACAGGCAGGATCTTGCCAATCTTGAGGGAACGAGTATCAGCGGATTCATCCGCCAGCGCCTCGATCTGCGGATTATCCAGGGTTAGCCCCTGGCGACTTTGCTTCACCAACCCACTGGCCGCCACCAGCGATCCACGTGGATACTGACGCTGCAAACTTTCCTGCCAGCCTTTCTGGGCATACTGACGTCCGGCGTAAAAGCGGCTCAGCTTCATGACCCCGGAGTCATCCGCCAATTTTAGGTTAAAGATCGCCAGGTTAGGATTGCGAGGGCTGGAGTAACAGCTGCAGCTGCGCACGGTTCCCACAATCGTTACAGTTTCCCCAGGCTTGGTCTCACGGATCTGCACCTGCTGGGCATAGTTCACATGATCACGGGGAAAATAAAAAAGGGCATCCCTGATCGTTTCCAGCCCTAACTGCCGCAACTTACTGGCCGACTTCGGTCCAATCCCCTTGAGAAATTGCAGTGATTGATCCAGCTCCAGAGTGGTCGGGGGCAGAGTAGGGACGGGGAGGGGGGGGAAGAGGCTCTTGCAGGCGGCGAATCCGATCCAGCCAGCGCCTTGTTTCGGCCACCAGATGCTGTCGCTCATGGAGAGGCAGATCGGCATACCCCTGATAGCAATTCCCCAGTTCCCGCCATTTGCGTTGATCATCGTGATCCAGATCGGGGGGTGGCGAACCCTGCAAACTCTGGGAAACAAACTCGGAAAAGCGTTGCTCCCGTCCCTGCAGATCTACAAATCCGCGGTCCGCTTCGACAGAGAGGGCTTTGTGGAGCCGCTTTAGATCAAGGGGCTCTGGAGTAACGGTGTAGACAGATGCGGGAGGACGAACTTCGGTCACTGACGCAGAGAACGCAAAGCCACTCTGTCATCCTAAATCAGCCCGGAGATCCAGGCATTACAGGATAGTCGCCTATGCGGCAAGATCGAGTAGGGTAAATCATGATTCTGGGTATTGAGGACCTCTGCATGCAGAGAATTGAGGGATTCATTTCCGTTGAAGACTATCTCAAACAACAGATTGCCCTGGAGGAGCGGTTCAAGCATGCCATGGTGGTGCATGGTGTTGAGCCCAACGAGATCTCGATCGGGGAAGCCTATCGGCTGCAGACGGAGATGTTGCTCTCACCCCAGTTAAATGGAGCTTTTACCTATTGTCCGTTTCGCAGACATCGCAGTCGCAAAGACAAGAATAAGTGGTATTGATCAGACCGTGAAATACAGCGGTAATTGAGCAGCTGCATCCCGATCCAGAAACCACATCAGCTGGCCTGCTGCTTTCACTTGTTGGGCGGGCAAGGGAGATGGATTGGTAAGCAATGCTTTTAAGATCTCAGCTTTCCCGGATCCAGATACCAGAAACATGACCTGACGACTGTGATTAATCGCAGGGAATGTCAGGGTCAGGCGGGGCTCCCCATCTTTATGGCCCACCGTGGTCCACTGATCTTGAACCTGCAGGGCAGGGGTTTCTGGAAATAGAGAGGCGGTGTGTCCATCTCCCCCAATCCCCAAGAGCATCAGATCAAAGGCAGGCCATTCGGTTTTGAAAATCTGCTGCAACTGCTGCTGGTAAGTGCGGGCATCCTGGTCTGGATCGGTTGCCGTCGGCCAGGGATAGAGATTGCCAGCAGGGATAGCAATGTGATCCAGCAGGGATTCACGGGTCATGCGGTAGTTGCTATCCGGATGATCGTGAGGAACATAGCGCTCATCTCCCCAGAACAGCAGCGTGTGTTCCCAGTCCAGATCGGATTGCTGCGCCAGATGGCTGTAGAGCTGTTTGGGGGTGCTACCGCCGGAGAGAGCAACCGTAAAACAACCGTGATCGGCCACCGCATCATGACACCACTGCCTCCATCGCATGGCAGCTCGCTGCACCATCGCAGTGGGATCAGGGTTGATTTCTAGCTGGAAGCTTGACATGCACTCTCCTCAGTCCTGAACATACTCACTGCCCTGGATCAGGGCCCACTCTGCCCGCTGCAATTCCCGCCCTAGATAAGCAGCATGACTGAGTTGAGAAACTAGCAACGGATTCTGCTCCTCAAACAACTTCACACATACCTCTTTCGCAGACCGCCCACAGGTCAAGAGTTCTGGTTCTCGCTTCACCTTGCCCCGCGCCGGGATCACCTCTCCTGTCAGCGGATCCGTGGCCAGTCCCTCTTCATTGATCACCGTGCTGAAAAACTTGGTGCAAATCAAGTGCTGCTCTCGATCCAGGTAGATGATGAAGTAGCCGATCGGATCCAGGGCTAGTTCCCGTTTTGACAACTGTTCATCCAGAAACCGGATCTGTTCCGCCAGGGCAGAAGGTGATGGAGTAGACATAAGTCAGGTGAAAAAACTGACGAGGCCCTCTCATTCTCTCAGATCCTTACCCTCCTCTTACAGGGCTTTCTGCAGTCAACCCAGTTGCCAACATTAATTTGGGAAGAAAAGATACTCAATAAGACCTGTGGCAGTCCCAGCAATCAGGGTTAGAATTGCACCCCGACTGATGAATTCCTGCGGATCCAGGCGTTTGCCAAACCCATCCATTCTTTCTTCAAGACGGCTGATATCTCCCTCAAATCTTTCTTCGAGTTGCTGAATCTCTCGCCCTAGCTCCACTGTGACCACACGGATCTCTGGGCTGATTTAGGATAACGAGTATGAAGACCTCTCCCAAACTCAACACCTACCGCGCGACCAACATGAAAACAGCAACCGCCACGACAAAGTAGCCAAACCAGGACTGCAGGCGCTTGCCATCCACAAACTGCGTTAAATAAGCCCCAGCCACCGTGCCCAAGCTGGCAGCCACAAAAAAAGTGCCCATCAAACTCCAGTCCACAGGCACATGGTTCAAGTAGCCCAAAAATCCTGTGACGGACTTGAAGGCAATGATCAACAGGGAGGTGCCGATCGCCTCCTTCATGGGCGTCTTCCCCAGCAGCACCAGGGCTGGAATAATCGCAAATCCGCCCCCGATCCCCACAAAACCCGTCAGGATCCCCACCAGCAGGCCTTCCACAGGGATCAGTACCCCCTTGGGTAATCGACCAGAGGCATGAGCTAGTTCTGGACCTCCTCCAGGAGAAAAGGCCAGGCTTTTTCCGGTCGTTTGCACAATCACCCCAGGCTTGGATCCTTCCTGGATCATCAACCCCCCCGCGATCAGCATCATCATCGCAAAGACCAGCAACTGGACCCGAGCACTGATGAAGGGGAGTGTCGCCAGTCGTGCCCCCAGATACGCCCCCAACATCGCCATGGGCGCAAAAATTGTTGCAATCGACAAATTTACGTTTCCCTGCTTCCAGTGGGGCCAGATCCCCAGCAGACTCACCCCCCCCCACGATCACTAGACTCATGGCAATCGCCGACTTGGGCTCCACCTGCAGGATGTAAATCAAAATCGGCGTGGCCAGAATCGATCCCCCACCTCCGATCAGCCCCAGACTGATCCCCACCGTCACCGCAAAGAGATGCCCCAGGATCCACAACCCCATGCTCAGTCTCCTCGTTTACAACCTGGCCCTGATCACCTAAACGATAACCATCCGCTCAGAGATTATTTGTATTGACAATATAACTATACAGTAATTAATATAGGCAATGTCGGTGGTTATTTAGTCGGTTTCGATCGACGCAACCGCATTATCGACAGGAGAATTACCCATGACCCAAAGTCTGCCCATGGAGTTTGAGGGGCCGCCCCTCTCGCGACGCAAGTTGCTCAACTTCCTCACCGGATCTACGCTGGCGATCACAGCTGGATCGGCCCTCTATCCAGCCCTCAAGTACCTGATTCCCCCTAAGGAAACCGAAGCCGACGGATCGATCCTGGCTAAGGATAAGCTGGGCCACCTGATCCCTGCCTCCCAGATCCTGGCAGAACCTGTAGGCACGCGGGCCCTGGTGGCTGGGCTGGCGGGAGAACCCACCTATCTGACGGTGGAGGCAGAGGGACAGCTTGCTCGGCTCGGGATCGTCAACAACTGCACCCATCTGGGCTGCACCTTTCCCTGGAATCCGGTGGATGAACAGTTTCAGTGCCCTGCCACGGATCGCGTTACACCGCCCTGGGCGAGGTGATTCGAGGTCCAGCAGCGTTACCTCTGAAGCTGGCGCGGGTGCAGGTGGAGAACGGCTTGATTAAACTCTCCCCCTGGCAAGATCTCGATCCCCGTACCGGTGAGCAACCCTGGTGGGTTTAACCCTTTCAAGCGGAATGACTGCACTTTGGTGCGCCATACTTCGGCTTCGTTTTCGTCGATGTACGTGGTGTGCAGCAATGGTTGGTCAAAGCCGGTTTGATACTTCTCGGCAACTAAAAACACTTGATATTCTTCAGTGGCAAATTTTTCGGGTAGCTCCTTCTCGCAGACTCCTGCATTCATTTGTTCTTCGGTGTAGGTTACATCGGGGAGCTTGTCGTCAGTGACGATGCCGGAAAATGTAACCAGGGTTTTGATGTCATAGCCTTTTTTGCGGATGTAGTCGTCGAAGCTCTGTTTGTAGCGTACTGCCTCCAGGCGGGATCCTGTAACCACCATTGCTTTAGCGCGTCCCCCGATTTTGTGGCGGGTTACGGCTTGGAAGTGCTCAACCATCACCTCAGTTGTCTGGGCAATATTGTGGGGGTGAAGCTTGAGAAAGCGGGCGGGTGCTCGTGCTGCTTGTTTGCGCTCGACGTTGGGATCCTCTTCCACCTAGGGAGCTTGAATTGCCGGGGTGGGTATCCAAGAACTAGGGAGGGTCTTGGATACTAAAGACTTGGAAATCGAAGACACTTTCGAATTAGTATGGTAGAACTAGAGAACAGGCATACACAAGGGTGCAGTACTGTCTGAGTGCTCATCCTAGGTGAGGGAGGCAAGGGACATGGAAACGCGGTCATATATTGTCCGATTAACTGAAGAGGACGTTGCTCGGCTTGAGAAGCTAGCTGCCGCCTACAAGATGCCAAAGGAGACTGCTCTACGCAAGGCACTCCTAACTGAGTCCTTCATCCAAGAAGAGAGGGATCGGGGTGCCAAGATTTTGGTGAAGGAGGGTGGTGAAATCCGCGAGGTTGTGTTTGGCTGATGGCAGATGCGGATGATGAGACGCCTAGCTCTCAGCCTCATGAAGAGGATGGACCATTAGAACTTAGTCGTGAACTTGAAGGTAGACCTCCTGAAAAAATTGGTACGGTTTCAGTTGGTGAGTCTCTACCACAGCGGCAGGAACGAACTCGGGCTTATCTGGCGATGGGTCTTTTGGTTTCCTTGGGTATCACTATATTTTTTGTGGGTGTTGTTGTTTGGCGGGGATCCCTTGAAGATCGGCCTATGTCCAAGGAATTGTTGGTACTGATCTGGACATCTCAGGTGACCCTAGCTAGCAGTGCCCTTGGGTTTTACTTTGGGACTAAATAAGCCTTTCTGTCACTGTCTGAGTAGGTGATGGTCAAACCGCCTGCCCTGATAACGTTGAGAGTTTCAGTTTGGGTTTCTGACAGGAAATTAAGGGATATTCATAGTTATAGACAGATAGTGAGATTAGAATATAGGGTTGGTCAGGATTTTCCAGCTTGACAAAAACAGGCATAAAAAAAGCCTCCACAGAGAAGGCTTGGAACCCCTTGACGATTGAGGCTGCGGCTCCTTGATCAACGCCGTAGGAGCGTTAGGAGCCAAAACACACCAAGCACCAACAAGGAAACTAGGCAGGATTGTTCCCGCGAGAGCGGGAACCAAACCTGAACGAAACAACTAAAGACCGTAGTTAGCAGGAATCGGCCTAGAAAATTCGCCATAAGGAGGATTCTCCTAGAGATTCTTATTAGTTTTACCACGCGGCCATGTATTTTAGCAAGTTGACTACTCTTCGA
>JAAUUJ010000104.1 GCA_012030715.1 Synechococcaceae cyanobacterium SM2_3_1
CTCACAAGCGGGGAAAGAATGTTTCCCTTTTGACCGCCATTGGTTTGCAAGGCGTGCTAGCGGAAGTGAGTCTGCTGGGATCAGTGAAAGGATTAACGTTTGAAGCATTTATTGCCACAAAACTGGTGCCGCAGCTTTGGCCAGGGGCCTGTGTGATTATGGATAACTGTTCGATTCATTTTAGCCAAGAGATCGAAGACATGATTCACGCGGCAGGTGCGAGGCTTATCTATTTACCCCCGTACTCACCTAATTTTTCCCCCATTGAGAATTTCTGGTCAAAGATCAATTAACCTTGCGCTCGATTGGAGCAAGAACCTGCCGTGATCTAGTTCAAGCGATTGAGGCAGCTTATAGTCAAGTGTCACAACAAGACATCAAGAATTGGTTTACTCACTGCTGTTACTGTACCGAACTAGACTGAAAAACGCTGTAAGCAAATATCTACAGCTATAGAATTTGCTGACATCGATATCTTTTTGGCAGAAATGCTTTTAGGGGAAGTGGCCCAGGAGTTTTTGGTGCTGTTGTTCCGGAAAGGCGATTCCAAAGATTTGCTACTACTCATGGCATTGTCATTGAGGAACAAGTACCTAGACCTCTATCTCCAGGCCAGATAAAGACTAAGATACCATTCTATGCAATGCCTGAATTTGAGACATTTGCCACCTATATGCCGATACCATATCCGTAAAAGTTGTGGTAATATATACATTCAAACAATAAAGGTCACCCTTAATGAGGAAGTCAACAATGCCTATCAGGGTTGAGGTAGATTCTAACGAAATTATCATTGATGAACACCGTTTTCCTAATCGAACTAAGGAATCATATATTTATGAACATTTGCTATATTTTCTGTCTAAAGCTGCTTATCAATACCTGCCATCTATCACAATAAAAATTATTGATGGAAAAGTGTATGTAACTCAAGGGCATCAATTTGTTTCGATAGCTAGAGATCTAGGTCGAAACCGAGTTCAGGCATTCATTGATCAGTGTTCAGCTGACCAAGATATTAATAGATTTTTAATTCGTCCTACTGTTAAACAGTTGCCATTAAGTGATGTAGAGTCCAGGGTTAATCGATCACATTCTCCTTCTGCAGACTACCGTTGGTTTGTAATTTTTTTTTTCAAAGACCACTGAGTCAAGAAGAGAAAACCCTTTTTGAGGAAGAGGTGATTACTTATCTTAAACAGATCAACTCATCTGATTATTCAGATCCTCCTTATGAAAGGATATTAGATCTCAATTATCCTTTCTCGAGATCATGCGTTGAATTTCGTGCTTATATACCTCTTATAGATCGTAGTTGGTGCTTGCCTTTTTATAATAGAATCAACAGCTTTCATGTTGATCATGTGCCGATCACTTCTTATCAAATGCACAAATTCAACTTTAATTGGGACAATATTTCCTATAGATACAAAGATGAGAGCTGAGGGTGCTTGAGGATGAAGGTGTTATACTACTGAAAAATGGCCAAAATCAATCAATAAAAACTCTTCCTTCAAGCTTTTAGCATGACCCTGGATCCATTCCGTAGCACCCTGCGCTGTACTCCCCGAGCGGATCAGGTGGGTGAAGTGGATGTCGAGATTGACCTCTTCAATTTGTGAGGAAACAGAAGATCCGAAGTAGGCGTAGATCGTCGACCTCATGCTGCTCAATCCAGACAGTTTGATCTGATACTGTCATATGGAGATCAGCTTCCTGTGAAACCTTATCTTAATGAATAGCCAAATCTGTTCTCCGCCTACACCATGCCCGATCCTTCTCCCCCCTCAGATCTGGATGCTGCCTGGAAAGAAACCCTGGATCTCTATTTCGAACCTTTTCTAGCCTTCCTCTTCCCAGAAGCTCATGCCGCCATCAACTGGGATCAGTCGGTTGAGTTCCTCGATAAAGAATTCCAGGACCTGATCCCTGAGGCTGAAGTCGGTCGCCGCTATGCCGACAAACTGGTGAAAGCCTGGCTCAGCAACGGAGAAGAAGCCTTTATCCTCATTCATGTGGAAGTTCAATCTCAGGAGGACAGTGGCTTTGCCCAGCGCATGTTTGTGTATCACTACCGGATCTTTGACTACTACCAGAAGCGAGTGATGAGCCTGGCCGTGCTGGGGGATGAGAGAAGTAACTGGAGACCGGATCGGTATACTTACACCCTGGCCGGATGCGAACTCAGCCTGAAATTTCCCATCGTGAAATTGGTAGATTATGAGGATCGGTGGTCCGAATTGGAGGCCAGTGATAATCCCATGGCTGTCGTGGTCATGGCCCATCTCAGATCTAGAACAACCAAATCAGATGCCCAGGCAAGAAAGCGATGGAAATGGATCCTGACCAGAAGACTATACGAGCGGGGATACAGTCGGGAGGATGTGATCCGGTTAATCCGAGTTATGGATCGGATCATGACACTCCCCCCAGAACTTAAGCGACAATTTAGAGAGGAGTTGGAGCAGTACGAAGCGGAGGTCAAGATGCCCCTGATCAGCAGTATGGAAGAACTGGCCAAAGAGGAAGGGATCCAGATTGGCGAACAGCGCGGGATCCAGATTGGTAAACAGGAAGGAATCCAGGAAGGGATCCAACGGGTTGCCCTCAATATGCTTCGACAAGAGATGTCCATTGATCAGATTGTCAGCCTAACCCAGCTATCCACGGATCAAGTGGAACAATTACTAACCCAGATCACAGCAGAGTAACTCCCTGATGCCATGGAACTGGTGGCCAATCAGGATCAGAAAGCCCTGATGACTCCAGGGGATGGCGAGTCTGGCACGGGAGCAGGGGATCCAGCACCCAATCTTTCCAGTTGACGATAAGTGATGTGGAGCCTGGCAGTATCAGTGGATCCGTCTACCTGGTTCTGGATGGGGATGGGGTTCGTAAGGTATCCAACCCAGGTAATCTCACACCAGCTACCCAACCGACTGTAGGAGCAGACTTTGCAGGGATCTACACCGCCAACCCCCTAAGGCTTCTACCGGGCCTGCCTGAGATCCAGAGACCGTTGGCTTTCCTGTCAGAGAATACGCTCTTAGTTGGTGGATTTGCGGCTAGTGCCAGTGGGGCCCTCTACAGATACTCCACCTTTTGACTCGTCAATGTTCGTGCATTTTCGCAAGCGACTGCCTCTGGAGATGGTGTTGAAGATCAAGGAAAACTTCTTTTAGACGCTACCTGCTGGCTGCTTGACACAAGTGGCTGAAAGTTAATCACAGCAGGTATTTGAAGAAAAGGATAGAGGAAATATATGCAAGGCTAGAGCTACCACACTTCTACCCCTGCGCATGTCATGCTCTACCTCTCTTCATCGTCAACTGCTCCCCTTTCTGCGTGAATACACTTCTTATTTTTGCCATCCACGCGTGCAGGTGCACAACCTCTATGTGCCTCTGCTGCAGTTGGCCAGTTGGCCTTGAGTGGTAGGCACTCCCATCGCCTCTATCTTGCCCTTGATACCACTGTCTTGTGGGAGCGCTACTGCAGCATGATTCTTTTGTCAGTGATCTGTTGTGGGTGTGCTATTCCCTTCCTCTGGCGGGTTCTCGACTATCCCAGTGCCACGGTTGCCTTTTCCAACTACTGTGGGTTGCTGCGACAAGGCCGCTGCCACCATCCCGATGTGATCCTGTTAGCCGACCGCGGATTTGCTCATCAGGAGTTGCTGCGCTGGCTACAATCTCGTCACTGGCACTACTGCATGCGTCTTCCCAGGGATGTGATAATCCCAGGACCTCGCCCTGATCAGCTTCCTGTCCAAGCCTTGTGGCCTCCCCCTCCCCGCAGAGAAGCGCTTTTCTATCACAACGTGAGCTTATGGAGACAAGCTCAACTCACATCCCATCTGCTGGTAGCAACGATCTCTGGACTGAAAGAGTCCTGGGCGGTGATCACGGACGAACCTCCCAGTCTGCAAACCTTGTGGCAATATGCCTTGCGTTTCCGAGTTGAGGAATTGTTCTTCGATAGTAAGTCAGGAGCCTTTGAGTTGGAGAACTCTCAGATCCGTTGTGCTCAGGAACTTGAAAGGTTGTATTTAGTCGCCGCAGTTGCATGGCTCTATGCATGCACGCAGGGAATGGCTGTGCAGCTACAGGTGGACCCTCACTGGCGACGGGGGATTAGCTATCTCAAAATCGGGCTACGATGGCTTCAAGGGGTGATGAATAAAGACAGACAACTATTGCCTTTGGTTCCCCTCCTCCCCCGTTGATCCACAACCATGTTTTGCCTCGAAGCAAGCAAGACGGGATCATTATGACCAGATCTGGTTTTCACGAATTCAAACCCTCTATTGCCGAACTTGATGGGATAAGGCTTCACAAAGATCTGTCAGGCAGTCAGCGTAGCAACATTATCTTCCACCGCCTGAAATGTGCCCGCCTTAGCTAAGGCCTTACGGTGTGGCGATCATGATATGCCTCGTCATCTGATATTCCCGCATCGATTCTAGAGACAAATCCTTGCCAAAGCCAGAATGCTTGCTGCCGCCGTGGGGGGTTTCGGAACAGAGGACTAGGTGATCATTGACCCAAACTGTGCCAAACTCCATCTCCCGTGAGATCCGTAAAGCTCGCTCCAGATCATGAGTCCACAAAGAGGCCGCCAGGCCATAAGGAACATCATTGGCCAGGTGAATCGCTTCCGCTTCACTGCCGTAACTGCTCAAGGTCAACACCGGACCAAACACCTCCTGCTGCAGGATCTCAGAGTGTTGGTCTGCTTCAGTGATCAGGGTGGGTTGAAAGAAGTACCCGTCTGGGAAATCTGGACAAGGACCCCCTCCCGTCAGGATCTTGGCACCTGCAGCCCTGGCCCGATCCACAAATCCTTGCACACGCTCTTGTTGAGTGGCCGAGATCAGGGGACCCATTTCCACCTCCTTGTCAAAGGGCCTGCCCACCTGGATCGCGTTCATGGCACTGACTAAGGCTTCTTGCATTGAATCTTTCATGGCATGGGGAACGTAAACCCGAGTGGCTGCAGTGCAATCCTGACCGGAATTGTAGGTAGCTGCCCAGGCTGCTTTCTCCGCCACGGTTTCTACATCCGCATCCTCCATTACTAGTAGAGGAGCCTTGCCCCCCAGTTCCAACTGCACCCGCTTCAATGTTGTTGCTGCTGAGTGCATCACCCGTTGTCCGGTGGCGGTGGATCCCGTCAGGCTGATCATGCGCACCAGAGAGTGATCCACCAGAGCCGCACCTGTGGTATTGCCCCCGTTCACCACATTGAAAACCCTGCCAGGGATCCCCGCCTCGGCACTGAGTTCCCGCCCAGCCGTCAGGGTGGTAAGAGGAGTCCCAGGAGCGGGTTTGAGCACTACACTACATCCTGCTGCCAGAGCCGGAGCCGCCTTCCAGATAGCCATGACCAGAGGGTAATTCCAGGGCGTGATCTGACCCACCACCCCCACCGGATCCCGTCGCAGTAAGGAGGTGTAGCCCTGCGTGTATTCTCCCGCGCTGAATCCCTGAATATCCCGAGCGGCTGCCGCAAAAAAACGCAGATTATCGACGGCAAAGGGAAGATCCTCGGCCCGACTGACAAGCTGGTAGGGTTTGCCTGTGTTTTCTGACTCCAGATGGGCCAGGCTGTCTGACTCCGCCTCGATCAGGTCTGCCCAGCGCCAGAGGGTCTGGGATCGCTCGCCAGGAGTTAACCGCGACCAAACTCCCGCTTTGAAGGAGGCATCTGCCTGCCGCACCGCCCGATCCACATCTTCAGGAGCAGCTTTGCTAACCATGGCCAGTTCCGATCCTGTCGCCGGGTTGATGACGGGCATCCTCTCCCCTTTCTGGCTCTCCTGCCATTCCCCGCCGATCCATAGCTTGTGCTCCATGCCACCCTCAATAAACTCTTTTCCAGAGTATGCTGTCTTTCTTTAACCTGTTTGGATTGTGGATCATGTTGTCAGGCCCTGCTTTTCAAGACCAACGATTGCTCTCCTTGTGGGCCGCTTTTGCAACGCCAATCCACATCTCTGTTTTGCTGTCGGATCAGGAACCAGATTTCTTCAAGCAGGACATTGAAGCGCTGGTCACTCTCAGCATGTTTCTGCCGGAATTCCTCATTGATCCTTTCCTACTCAGTTTTCCTCACTTGATTCTCACGGATCATTTGCCTGAATAGCTGTGAGGTTGTACCAAGGTTCTGTTGTAATCCTAAGTATCCATCGACCAGCCGATCTAGTTTCTCAGCGATGAGCCGATCATTCTCCCTTAGTTCCTGGACACGATCATTCGTTGACTCAGCCAAGCATGACATAGTGTTTGAGACCTGATCTACTCTGTTAAATGCTTGAATAATGGCCTCTGCCATCTGAGCAAATCGTAAGTTGAGTTCCTCTTCAGTCATGTTCCCTTCCTGCCTAAACTTATGTCTGACATATCCTCTGAATCAGATCCGGATCACCTTAACCGCAGCGGCCATCTGATCCGGCTGTATCTCCAGATAATGCTGCAAAGTCCCCACAGACCGAGAGCAGGTATTTCCCAAAGCAGGGTAGGGCTTTCAGATCAAACCCCAGATTCAGAGCTAGCTACAGCAGGTTGGCTGCAGTATATCCATAGGTCTCTAACTCTTCTTGCAACATCGTCTGACAGTCCTGGATCTGGAATGGATCGTGTCGAGGGTGTAGATTGAGAAAGGGTCAGGGTTGCTAGCATACCGAAATTCATCAACACCAAGAAGATCCGCTCCTCTCAACCTGGAAGAAAACCAGATGTGGCTGAACCCAGGATTATTTACTCAGGTGGACAATATCAGTTTCCATCAGAAGCTGCACTTGAGACTTTCGTAGAGCAACACTTCTCCTCTATCTTTCCAGATTTAGAGCTTATTGAGAGGCAGATGTCTATTGAGAACCAGCGTTGCGATCTCCTTTGTCTGGAAAATCAATCCAGGCGTCCAGTGATTATCGAACTCAAGAATGAAGTTGATAGAGGGATCGTCCCTCAACTCACTCGCTACAGAAAGTATGTCTTGCAAAGGAAAGCATACCCAGAGAGGATTGACTACACCAAGGATCCACAGTTGATTGCTGTAGCACCTGACTTTCATGAAGATAACTATACAGACAGAAAATCATCAAAATATGAATATGATATTCACTTCCTTAGATTTTCCATACAAGATGGATGCAGATTTATTGTCGCAGATCGGGAAGTAGACATTAGCTACCCAGTGAGTGAAGCAGATACTGGTGAAGCCAATGATGAACCTGTTGATCTCATGAAGATGCCTATTTGTCTTTATAACTGTGATGCTGTCAGAAAGTATAAGAAGTCCTTTACCAAACTTCGTAGACGATTGATAGAACTGCCTAAGGTTGAGGAATTTATGAGTAGTACCTCACAACACCTGATTTATGGAAATGGATATAATGATCGGAGTAAAAAGATTGCAGAGATCAGGTGTACGCAGAAAGGTATATTTCTATTTCTGTGGCTACCAGCTTATGATAATCTGCGGAATATTAAGGAGCCAAAAGAGAGATTTGGACTGGTCATGAACCCTGAAATGGATCCTTTCGATCCAAACTCAAAAGTTAAATATCTTGTCTGCTCTAACAATGGAATTAATGAGAAAGAGAAGGATATGAGAAATCGAAGAGGTATGCAAAAGTGGACAGAGGCAAGACAGTATCTGCAAACCATATCCTTAGATCACGAATCTCAATTTTTTGTTGTGCACTTACTTAAAGGAGTGGAGCGTCCTCTAGAGATTGAAGTCCTGAATGAATGGCGAAAAGAGATCGAAGAAACACCTACAGTTCTCAGTTGGTTTCTAGATCTATCAATAAAGCTGTGGCTTCACAGAATTCGATAAATCTAGGTTAATAATGTTAGAATCTGGAAGAAGTTCCTGAGGCTAGAAGAGATGGGATCCACCTGCCTTCTCCCGAGACTATGCCTCTGGGGGCGATCCTTGGGGTAGTGGATCTCAAAGGTTGCCAGCTTATGAATCAGAATTGGATCAACCTGAAATCTGAACAGGAAAACTTGGTTGGCCATTGGGCAACAGGTCGCTCCGCCTGGCGAATGGAGAAGCCAGTGATGCTAGCGGATCCGATCAGATCATCCATAGGAGTTGGATCCCCCCTAGAGCAACCCAACATAAAGCAGGCTCAAATGCATGGCTGCCAAGAAAAGCAATCTCACAGATCTCATCAGGCATGCCTGATGGCTAGAGCAGGGGATTCTGCCATTCAAAACTGTTGGGAAAAAGGAAATTGGTAAAGGATAGCGAGATGCTCACCTCCAGTGACTCCACCCAATGCCACCAGCCCACGGGAATGAACAGCACATCTCCTGGCTCCACGATCAGCTCCAGAACCTGCACGTTGTTAAAGAGTGGAAAGCGATCATCGTCAGGCTGGGCCGGATTGACCTCACTGAAGACTCCACTGCGGTTGTAGAGCCAGGGGGTTTGATCCGGAGAGATCAACTTAAAGCGCTTGCATCCGTAAACCTGAGAAAAAAGCACGTTGAGAGGATCGTGGTGGAGAGGGGTGATTGTACCTGCTGGACCAAACCAGAAGAACACCTTCCCCTTGGTCTCGGTCGGATCGAGCAGCTGAGGAATAAATTGAATATCCGCCAGCAAGCCTTGCAATTCATCCCGATCCAGATTGCCATTGTTGGCCACCATGTATAGATCGTTGGAAGGTCCGCTCGCCACAATCCGATCCACATATTCCCTCAGGGAAAGGGTGCAGCGGTGCTTTTCCAGTTCCCTTTCATAGCGCGGGTTGGCCTGTCGTCCCATTTGCACTTCTACTTCCACTTCTCCATAGGCGGAGCGGAGATACTCTGGGCTCCACCGAGTCAGGGCAGACCAGTTCTGGATCATCCCCTTCAAACAGACAGGAGTATTGGTGGCATAGTAACAATCCAGAAAATCCTGAGAACTAAGTTCTGGGTCTGAGCAGATCTCCACCTGACCAGATCTGGAGGAGAGACGGGTGAGTTGTTGCCGGATCGCCATGATCGATTCCAGCTTGCGGTGCAGTTGGAGAAAGCGCTCACTGGCCTGGAAGTAGGGGTGTCCTTCGACGAGCTGCAGCTCTTTTTGGGCCAGATCTGGATCAACTCCCTGGAAAAATAAAGCGGTAATAATCTCTTCATCCGTCAGATCTGCCAGCTTACTTTCGGCTACTTTTCGCCGGAGCAGATGATTTAACTGCGATTCCCCTACAGAAGGAGGCTTCTGGGGCTGGAACCCTTTCGGTCTGGAGGTTGATTTCTGTGTTGTTTTGGTTTTAACCTTGCTAGCCATCTTGCTCACCCCAACACTGGCAACCACAATCGGTGGTGCAACTACAGTACCCTATCCCCGGTCCTCAGGGGGGAGCAATAATCGCCATAGGGAAGTGATAGCCTGCTGACATCTCTTTCTCTCCCACCCCGATGGCCATCACGAATCTGATCCATTTCAAGAACCTGCGGGGCGATCTCTTTGCGGGTTTGACCACTGCCATTATTTCTCTGCCTCTATCCCTCTCCTTTGGGGTGGCCTCGGGAGCTGGACCTGCCGCAGGCCTTTACGGAGCGGTATGTGTGGGTCTGTTTGCCGCTTTATTTGGAGGCACACCCACCCTGATCTCGGAACCCACCGGACCGATGACAGTGGTGATGACGACAGTGATTGCTAACCTGACTGCCTCCAATCCAGAGCAGGGGCTGACCCTGGCCTTTACCGTTGTGATGCTAGGAGGGCTATTCCAGATCCTATTTGGAGTGCTACGGCTGGGGAAGTATGTCACCCTCATGCCTTACAGTGTCATCTCTGGGTTTATGACCGGGATCGGGATTATTCTCATCCTGCTCCAGATCGGGCCATTTTTGGGACACGCCAATGTGCCGGGTGGAGTGGTGGGGGCCCTGCGCCATCTGCCGGAGTTTATCCGCACCATTCAACCCAGTGAGACTGCTCTGGGCTGTTTAAGTGTGGCCCTGCTGTTTTTGATGCCCAAGCCCTGGCGACGCTACCTTCCTCCGCAGTTAGTAGCGCTACTCGTGGGCACCTTGATCGCAGAAACCCTGCTCTCGGGACTGGAGATTCGCCGGATTGGGGAGATCCCGATGGGGTTACCCAGTTTGCACTGGCCAGTGGTGCAGCCCCAGCTATTTAACCAGATGGTGGTGAATGGCGCGGTGCTGGGGATCCTGGGTTGTATCGACTCCCTGCTCACCTCCGTAATCGCCGATAACCTGACTCGCACCCGTCATAACTCTGATAAAGAAGTGATCGGGCAGGGGATCGGAAATGTAGTCTCAGGATTGCTGGGGGGGTTACCCGGCGCAGGGGCCACGATGGGAACGGTGGTTAACATCCAAACGGGGGGGCAAACAGCACTGGCGGGCATCTGTCGCTCCCTGATTCTCTGTGTGGTGATCCTCTGGGCGGCTCCGTTGATTGAGATTGTTCCTGTGGCGGTTCTGGCCGGGATCACCCTCAAGGTGGGAATTGATATTCTGGATTGGAGCTTTTTGAAGCGGGCCCACCGCATTTCCTTCAAGGGCACTGCCATTATGTATGGGGTGATGTTCTTGACGGTGTTTGTGGATCTGATTGCGGCGGTGGGGGTGGGGGTGTTTATTGCCAATCTGCTGACGCTGCAGCGGCTGAGTGAATTGCGGGCTAAAGATGTGAAAGCTGTTACCGATGCCGATGACGCCATTGATCTCAGTCCTGAAGAAGCAGATTTACTGAGTCAGGGCAACAACCAGATTCTGCTTTTCTATCTAAGTGGACCGATGATCTTTGCCATTTCCCAGGCGATTGCCCGCGAGCAGACAAGAGTGGATCAATGCCGTGTGCTGATCATGGATCTGAGTGACGTGCCACACCTGGGGGTGTCTTCATCCCTGGCAATTGAGAATGCCATTTTAGATGCTTTGGATAAAGGTAGACAGGTCTATGTGGCCGGAGCTATTGGAAAAACCCGCCAGCGACTGGAGAGTTTGAATATTTTTGACCGCTTGCCAAGAGATCACATGGTTTTGACCAGGGGTGAAGCTCTGAGGGAGGCCCTCAACTGGTTGCAATCCCATCATCCCCAACCTGATACTATTCTCAATGGCTGATCGGATCCGGATCCCTGAGAAATCTCAGTCTTCTTGATGCAGGCGCTTGGCTACCCAGCTCCAGATGCCACTGATCAGAGCTCCCGCCATCAGAATGCCCAGAGCTGGTTGAAACATAGGGTACCAGAGTTGACTCCAGAGGCGGTATCCCAGAGGAATGCCCATAAACGCCCCAGAGACCGAGAGCACAAACCAGCCAAACCCAAAGGCCACCAGAAACAGATTGGCAATCAAAAAGGCATTCAGCCACTGTTGCAAGCGCTCAAACCACATTGGAGTGCTCCCTCTCGATCACACTAACCCTAACCATCCGCTTAATCCAGATTGGGCTCCAGCAAAGAAATGCGGCGGAGGAACTGAGTTTGCAAAGACTGGATCAGCTCCAGATCCTCCCCTTCATTGGCCAGAACCACCGTCATGCCATTGGGTAACTGGCCCGCTACCACCAGTCCATCGTTGGCCAGAGCACGCCCCTCACCGATGCGGCCCCATTCTAGAACCATGCCCACGGGATAAGCGGTTTCTGTGCCCTGATTGACACCCACCTCCGGCAGGATCTGATCCAGATCTCCCAGATGGTTGCGCAGGTGAGTCAGAGTTCGGGCGGCGTTCTCGGCTGAACTCATGGAGAGCACTGACTGAGAAGAAGACACCAGGATCGACAGCACCGAGGTGCTCCCTGTAGTTTGATTGACCAGTGCATCCACCTGCGCAGCTCCGCCCAGATCGCGGATCAGGTGAGACTGCAGCTGTGAATCGGGATCGCTGTGCATCTGTCGCAGGAGGTATGCCAACGGAGCCGTCAGTTGCACCATCAGCAAGTCTGCCTTGGCAGGAAGCTCAGTCACCACCTCCACCTGGCCCTCTAGATCAAGACCCTGAGCAAGCGGATCTCGCTGCAGTTGAGCGGCAAGCTGGTCAGCTAAGACCTGACTACGGTCGGAATCCTGTCCCTTAACTCCCAATCCGCCCGATATCCTGGCAATATCTAAGGCCTGTAGACGACCTGGAAGATCACCCAGACCCAGAAGGCTGAGGTGGGGTGCCTCCGAGACCTCCACCCAGAGTTTGCCAGCTAGTTCAGATTGGCGGAGTAAGCCAGTGGTGTAGATGGAGGTTTGAAATTGATGATCAGGGGTCCAGGTTTGCAGGGCCGCCAGACTGGTGTGGAGGCGAGTGAAGACAGCAGAGGGGAAAGTAACCTGTTCTTGATGAACGGCCAGGGGAGAGCCATCGGGAGCAAGAATCAGGATCCCCTGTCGATCAAGATTGAGGTTGTGCGCTTCGAGGGTGGCCAGGAACTCTGTGAGGGCTTGGTGGTAAAGGCGTGGATTATAAGCGTAGCTGCTCACCACCTGTCCCGGAACTGGAATGGGGGGCGCCGAAGGGCGAGGCATGGGGGAGGGTAGGGGGGGCGGAGGTGTGGGGATCGGCCAGGGCTCTTCGCTAGGAGATCCTGCCTGGGCCAGGGTTTCGGAGTTGCGGTTAACACAGGGGTGTTGGGGATGGAAGCGGATCAGTGCCGCTGTACCCATAGCCACAGTCAGGCCCATGCCAGTCAATAGCGCAAGTTTAAATGGTCTCTGACCCATGAATCGATCCCTCCAAGCTTGAATCGCGATCGAACTTCCCTAGACCTGCTGCTCCTTATGGTAACAAGGAGAATCCCAGACGGCTGCTGATGTAAAGATTAAGTGGCCTCAGTATAGCCAGTTCAGTGTGAAAGCAACCAGTGAATGTTATCAACGTCTCACCGTGACGCTGTACTCAAGCTGAAAGAGGTTGGAGTTCTGATCATCAGAAACTCGCCCGGATAGATGCAGATCATAGAGTCCTGGTTCGGGAAAATGATCTCTGCGCTGGGGATATCTGCAAAGCTTTCCACACTCAGGGGCTGCAATGGAGGGGAGAGCAGGGGATCTGCATCGGGGGTATAGGGATGCTGGAAGATCTGCAGCTGACACTCACAGTCCTGTAGGGGAATCGGTGCACCTCCACGGCGGGTGAGGGCAAACCAGACCAGCGCCACTTCTCCGGCTTGAGGATTGTGATCGGGTTCTAGATGAAAAGTGGCCCCGACTTCCTCATCCGTCTTGATCGTGTGGGCCTTGACAACAGGAGCCAGAGGCAGCAGGCAAAGACTGAGAATTAGGATTCCACGTTTGGGCAGAGGCACCATACCACGACTCCAAGAACAACCAGGACCAGAAATGACGGGAGCGGATCAACAGCACCCCCAGGATCCCGCTTGTCAGACCAATGCAGGCCAGCAGCTCCCCGGAGGAGAGATCCAAATTGCCGCCATAGTGGGAGCCCAGCAGCAGGGTATGCCCCCCCACCAGCAGCAGGGCAGGCAGACTGAGGAGATGGATCCGTCGCCACCAACGACCTAACCTACCCTGAGCCTGGTTAAAGCTGGTGAGAGCAGCAGGGGTCAGGAGGAGCAGGGCCAGGATCCCGCACCAGAGGCCAATCCGGTGCTGTGGCACCATGAAGCTAATGGCATCCAGATTCCAACCCAGACTGTGTTCCAGCATGTGGGCTGTATGGGCCAGAGCCAGCACAAACGCGCTCACTCCCAGCAGGCGGCGGTAGTGGAGTAAGGGGGTCCAGAGGCGATGCAGGGGACGGGACAGCAGAGCCAGCATTAACAGCAGCAGAGCCGCGTGGCCGCTCAGATCCTGCATGGCATCGGTGCGCAGGAGGGTCAGACCGCCGATCAACAGGGTGACCCAACCCCCTGCTCGTGACAATTGACTGCGCTGATCAGCGCTGAAAGCAGATAGGGAGACCCCCAATCCCACCATGGCCGGAACGGTTCCCATTCCAAAGGCCAGCATGATCAGTCCGCCCTGCCAGAGACTGCCTGCTTCTGCGGCTTTCAACTGGGCAGCGTAAAGAAATCCACAGGGGATTAGGCCCCAGGCCATTCCCAGCGCTGCGGGAGACCACCAGTGAGGTTGCTGGGAAAGCTGATTCAGGGCCAGGTGCAGGCGTTCCTGCAATCGCCAGGCCTTGAGGGGATGCCAGAAGGAAAGACGGGGCCACTGGGAAGGGGCAATGCGAGTCAATCCCATCCCCACCAGCAGGCTGCCTGTCAGGATCGTCAGGGTTTGTCGCAGAGGGCTGCCCATGCCCGCCAGAGATCCCCCCTGCCACCAGAACCGAACCCACCCCCCCTACCGCAGCTCCTACCAGGGTATAACTCAGCAGGCGGCCCCCATTGAGTAAAAGATGAAACCGCAGGCGTTGGATCCAGGTCTGAGGGGTATCCCGCCCCAGGGAAAAAGCAAGCACCAGAGGACCACACATGCCCGCACAGTGGCCAAAGCTACCCAGAAAACCCACCACCGTGATCAGGGACAGTTCGACGAGCACAGGAGGCCTCGGGTCATCTCCACAAGATTATTCCCTTATCCTGGGGAAAGCGCAGGGGGATGTCAAAAGACAGGCTGTCAATCGGGTCTGACATTAAGAGGCCAGTTGGCGGGGAAGAATGGTGGTGGTAATCTCCAGGGCCAGTTCTTGGGCTTGGCGACGAATCGTCAGTGTTAATTCCTGGCCTACCCCGGCTGCTTCAATCTGTTGCTGCACCTGATCAACTGTCCGGATGGCCAGATCGCCGACGCTGGTGATCACATCTCCGGGCTGCAGTCCCGCCCGTTCCGCAGGGGTATCCGGCAGCACCTCCACGATGAACGCTCCCTGATCTACCTCTAGCTCTTCCTGACTCAACAGTTCTGGTGTGACCGTCCGCATCCGGACTCCCAAAAAGGCATGTTGAACCTGTCCCGTTTGGATCAGCTGGTCAGCGATCCGGCGGGCTTGATTGATGGGAATGGCAAACCCCACACTCTGGGCTCCGCGAATAATGGCCGAATTGACACCAATCGCTTCTCCATCCGCATTCAGAAGAGGACCACCGGAGTTACCTGGATTGATGGCAGCATCCGTTTGCAAAAAAGCTACCCGTGCCTCCAGGGGCGCCAATATCGGAGGCGGTGCGTCCGATGCCACTGATAATGCCT
>JAAUUJ010000105.1 GCA_012030715.1 Synechococcaceae cyanobacterium SM2_3_1
CAACGCATCCAGCGCCAGCGCACGGGTGAACAGGGTAAGACCAGCAGATCACAACTGCGGGCCAGTTCCTGCAAATCCTCGGGGGAGGGGCGAGCCTGAGTGTCAATTACTACATGTTGAAAGGCTGATAACTGGCCACTGGCGGCTTCAGCCCGCTTCACGCTCACCGGAAAATCAGAACTGCGCTCCACCCAGCGGGAGGCTGAATGGTTGGGATCCCCATCCACCAGTAACGTGGATCCTTTCTCCTGCAGATAGGCAGCCAAATGAATGGCTGTGGTGGTTTTGCCCACGCCCCCTTTGTAGCCAACCACAGTAATGATCATTGCAGAGGAAGGACGAACGACAGGTCAGGCACCAATGACTTGGTTGTACTGCGCCTGGGGAACGTCGGCAAGGGTTAGCTGTTATCGAGTAACAGAGGCAGCGAGATTGAGCTGATGGCGAGAATGGGGAGATTCCAGATCCAGTAGCGGTCCCCTGGGCACAATTTGCGTGGGATTGAGCTGAGGCAGCCCGCGGTAGTAGAGATGTTTGACATGATCTTCACGGCAGACCTCGCGCACTCCGGGATACTGGTAAAGCTCCTTGAGATAATTCCAGAGATGGGTAAAGTCTCGCAGCGATTTTAGATTGCATTTGAAGATGCCGAAATAAGCCAGCTCAAAGCGGTAGAGGGTGGTAAACATACACCAATCGGCTTCGGTGAGCTGATCTCCACAGAGATACCGTTGCTGACCCAGCACCTGATCCCAGTGTTCCAGGGCTGTAAATAATTCTGTGACTGCGGCTTCGTAGGCAGCCTGAGTAGCCGCAAAACCGGCGCGGTAGACCCCATTGTTGATCGGCTGATAAATGGCATCCAGAGTCTGCTCGATCAGAGGTTGTAAATGATCTGGATAAAAATGATTCTGGCGGGTGGCGAGAGCGTGAAACTCAACATCCAGCATGCGAATGATCTGGCGTGACTCATTGTTGACAATCGTGTGGGTCTGTTTGTCCCAGAGGACCGGCACTGTAACTCGTCCGGTGTAGTGGGGATCGGCCTGCAGATATATCTCCCGCAGGTATTGGGCCTGGTTGACCGGATCAGGAGAAGCGCCAGGGAAATTGGAGAACACCCAGCCGTCTTCACGGATCACAGGGTCAACGATCGATAAACCCACAACCGCCTGCAAGCCCTTCAGTTCTCGCATGATCACGGTCCGGTGAGCCCAGGGACACCCCAGAGAAACGTAGAGGTGATATCTTCCGGCCTCCACAGGAAATCGACCAGACCCATCCGCTGTGATCTGATGGTGAAAGCGAGTGGGCATCCGCTGAAATCGCCCTTCCTGATCCTGTTCCGTCCAGTTTTTCACCCATTGACCGTCCACAAGTTGCCCGAGTGTCATGATCTTGCTCCTGTTAGTGAGATGAAGAGTGGCAGCAGATGGTCTTCGCTGGGATGGTTGAACTGAGCGAAGGGGGCAACGCGGCGGTAATTAAGCAGCGGATCCACCTGTCCCTGCGCCAGTGCTGTTGTCAACCACGCCTCAAACTGCTGCACCTGTTCTGGAGGCTCAGCATCCCAGGCATAGCTGCCAAAGGCTTGCAGTCGGTGGGTGGTTGCGCCACTTCCCAGGATCACAATTCCCTCGGCACCCAGAGCGTGGAGAGCTTCTCCGAGAGGAGTCAGCGCCATAGCCGCATAAGTTGATTGACTGACCTCTATAGAATAAATACAAACTGTTTGAGAGTCAACTGTTTATAAGAGAATGGTTTCAGGTATTGCGGGAAACTGGAGATGGTTTTTCTGAGGTAGTGCCTTGCTCCAGGTTGTCGGGTAGAGTTGGCAGTAGGACATGCTGGGAACCACAGATCATGAAAAGAACATTGAGGAAAGTGTTCGGGCTCAGTCTGCTCACCGGACTCTGCAATTGGGGATGGCCTGCGCAGGCTCAGGATCCCTCTCTCCCCCTGCCCCCTCCCTCGGCAGAGCAACCTCTGATCATTCCTTCTGCGGTTCAGGATCGCGTCAACGAAGAATTGGTGGTGATCTGTGGAGAGCAACGGTGTGTAGATTACCAGCGTGAAGTGCGGGTTCCGATCCTGAGTGGAGATTCGATTGAGGATGTACAGCAACGGCTCTCCCAAGCGGTCCTGAGTGAAGTTGATCGCGCCTTTCAGAGTCAGCCCTTGATCGAACGGGTGATTGTGGATGGGTATGTCTATCGCGGTACCAACACTTTTGCAACCCTGGAAGTACCTTTGTTAACGGTATTTGTGCCCCGCCACCGCTGGCTAGTGGGTCGCTATGGCATTGAGAATGATGGCATTCTTTATTCCGTGATCCAGCCGCAGGTGGAAGCCCTCCTGACGCCACCTGTTGGAGATGAAAATGGGGATACGGCGCCCCCCCTCTGAGGAAGGTGATGATTTGAGTCTGCCCCCACTACCGCCGCTGGAGGGTGAGGATGAAGCAGCAGCCAATGGGGATGAGTCTGAGGATGCGGAGGGTGGCACCATCCAGAGAGCTCCCATCGATCTTTAGGCTCCTGATCTGCTCGTAATCTGGAGGGGTTCTCAGCCAGAACTCATCTGCCTCTGTTTATGATGATGAAGCAGATCTGAATGCTTCCTTTCCCTTTTAAAACCTTGAGGGATTGGGGATCGATCATTCTTCCCCAGATATGAGTTCTCGTACGCGAAACGACCACCTCGTCCATCACCAGCAGCGCTCTGATCGATCGGAGGGGGAGCGCCCGGTAGTGATCCTGGCGGGATGTGGGTACGGCGCGATGGCTTCGATCCAGGCTTTACATGGGCTGGCTCAGGTGATCGCGATTAACCCCTATCCTTATCAGGTCAATTCCGGCATGACCACTCGTCTCTTGAGTGGACGCTTTAGCCCAGAGATGGTGAAGATTCCACTCCTGCCACATTTTCAAGAAATGGGAGTTCATTATCTGCAGGGCAAAGTCACCCAGGTGTTTCCAGATCGCAAGCAACTGCAGGTGAATACGGATCAGGGATTTCAACTGCTCAACTACGACGTGCTGCTACTCAATGTGGGCCGACAGGTGGCGGATCATGGGGTGTCTGGGTTAGAGCATGCGTTTAAGGTCAGACCCATGCAACAACTGGTCCAGGCCCGACACCAGATTGAATCATGCTGGCAGCGGGCGGCAAAGGGAGAAACCACCTCTGGGCTTTTAACCTTCGCGGTTGTGGGAGGTGGATTCTCAGGTGTGGAGCTGGTGGGGGAACTTTACGATCTCTGTCAGGACCTGAGCCGACAAACGGGAGTCCCCCGAACCTCTGCCCGTCTGATCCTGGTGAGTCGTCGTGAACCTGCGCTGGAAACCTCCGCCCGATTCAGCCAGCTGATCCGGGAGTCACTGCAAAAATTGGGAGTGGAGATTCTCTATCCGGCCCGAGCCAATCAGATCACTTCCTCTTTGGTTACGGTTCAGTCTCAGAATCATGCTGATCCCTTGAAGATTGACTGTCAGACAACCCTCTGGTGTGCAGGACTGCAGGTGCCTGCCTGGTTGGCAGAAAGTGGGCTGCCCACAGCACCCGATGGATCGGTGCGGGTGGATCAATGTTTACGGGTGCAGGGATATGATTCCATCCTGGCCATGGGAGACTGTGCCCATTTTGAGCGTGCTTCAGGAGAGCCGCTACCTAAAGTGGGGGTCTATGCTGTGCGGGAGGGTCCGGTGGCGGCCAAGAACCTGGCCCATCTGGTCAAGGGAGAACCGCTGCAGCCTTTTGAACCTCAGAAAACCGTCTTTATCAGTGTGACGGTGGGCAATCGTGTGGCGGTGATGCAGAAGGGACCGCTGATTTTCCGAGGCTATATTGCTACCTTTCTAAAAAATCTTTTTGACTGGCTCTACATGCGGCGGGTGAAATCAGTAAACTGGCGAGATTTCTTCTACTGATCCAGGGTTTGATCCCCAAAAACCTCTCCAGATCTGTGGTATAAACCCGGCATTGTCATGTGAGGATGTGGCCATGTCCCTGCAAATTCCGCGGCAGCAGTACGTCAACACCTATGGGCCGACGGTGGGGGATCGGATTCGGCTGGCGGATACCTCTCTGCTGATCGAGGTGGAAAAGGACTACACCACCTATGGAGAAGAGGTGAAGTTCGGGGGGGCAAGACGCTGCGAGATGGCATGGGACAATCTCCGACCGGCACACGACAGCGGGGGGCCCTGGATCTGGTGATTACCAACGCCGTGATCCTGGATTGGTGGGGCATTGTTAAGGCAGATATTGGCATTCGTGATGGCAGAATTGTCGGGATCGGGAAGGCGGGCAATCCCAATATTCAATCCGGCGTCACCCCGGGGATGGTGGTGGGACCTGGCACCGAAGCCATTGCTGGCGAAAAAATGATCGTGACCGCGGGGGGGATCGATGCCCATGTGCATTTCATCTGTCCACAGCTGTGTGAGTTTGCCATTGCTTCCGGTTTGACGACTCTCATGGGCGGAGGTACAGGACCCGCAACAGGGACGAATGCCACCACCTGCACCCCTGGTTCCTGGTATCTCGGCAAGATGCTGCAGGCCGCCGAAGCCTTTCCGGTCAATCTAGGATTTTTTGGCAAGGGCAACAGTTCTCAACCCCAAGCACTGCAGGAACAGGTGGAAGCAGGGGCCTGTGGTCTAAAGATGCACGAAGACTGGGGATCTACACCCGCAGTGATTGATACCTGCCTCTCCATCTGTGACGACTACGATATTCAGGCTTTGATCCACACCGATACCCTGAATGAGTCGGCTTTTGTAGAGGACACCATCGCGGCGATTAATGGCCGCACGATCCATACCTTTCATACTGAGGGAGCCGGAGGCGGTCATGCCCCTGATATTTTGCGCCTGGCGGGGGAACCGAATGTTCTGCCCAGTTCCACCAACCCCACCCGCCCCTTTACTCAAAATACGATCGAAGAACACCTGGATATGTTGATGGTCTGCCACCACCTCAGCAAAGATGTACCGGAGGATGTGGCGTTCGCCGAATCACGGATCCGACCCCAAACGATTGCAGCCGAAGATATCCTCCACGATCTGGGGGTGCTCAGCATTATTTCTTCGGACTCTCAGGCCATGGGCCGCATCGGGGAAGTGATCATCCGCACCTGGCAGACGGCCCACAAGATGAAGGAGCAACGGGGACCGCTTCCACAGGATTCCGATCGCAATGACAATGTCCGCGCCAAGCGTTACGTTGCTAAGTACACTATTTGTCCGGCCCTGGCCCAGGGCGTGGGGCATGTGATCGGTTCGGTAGAGGTGGGGAAGCTGGCGGATCTGTGTCTCTGGAAACCCGCCTTTTTGGGGTGAAGCCAGAGCTGGTGCTTAAGGGAGGCATGATTGCCTATGCCCAGATGGGGGATCCGAATGCGTCTATTCCCACTCCTCAGCCCGTCTGGCCGCGGCCCATGTTTGCCAGTTATGGTCAGGCGTTGCACCACACCAGTCTGCTCTTTACTTCCCAAGTGGCGATTGACAGGGGGGTTCCCGAGTCTCTGGGGCTGACCCGATCGGTGGTGGGGGTAAAGCAATGCCGTGATATCAGCAAGGCCGATCTGCCCCTGAACAACAGCACGCCTCATCTGGAGGTGGATCCCGAGACCTACGAGGTGCGGGCGGATGGAGAACTCTTGACCTGTGAACCCGCTTCTGTGCTACCTATGGCTCAGCGCTATTTTCTGTTCTAAGCCCTAATGAAAACCCTGCTCAAATGGACTTTGGCGGACTATCACACCCTGATCAAGACAGGAGTTCTCAATCACCGGAACGCCGAATTGCTGAATGGGGACATTGTTGAAATACCTGCTGAAGGGCCTTTGCATGCAGGTCGAGTTGATATTGTCGCCTCGTATCTTCGCCAACGCCTGCAGGAGAGAGCTTTAGTGCGAGAAGGGAGGCAGGGGCTCCAGAACTCTGGATCATTGATGTTCTTAAGGCAAGGCTATGGCGCTATTGTGATCCCCTGCAGGGACAGTATCAGATCTGCTTTGCACTCACCGCAGGATTTTTGAGTCCAAAGTTTTTTCCTGGTTTGAATCTGCAGGTTGAGGAGCTACTACGCGATTAGCGAGAGATTGACCCCTGGATCCTCTGGGTAGCCAAATTAACTGCCAGTAAGATAGGGGTGGAGAAGTGTCAGGATCCCCTGTCATGTCGAAACCCCGTCGTGTTCCCCCGATTGTCTATATTCTGCTGGTACTCGGTCTTGGCTTTGGCGGCTATCGCTACTGGATCAGCCAGCCCCAGAATCCTCTGGTTAGTAAGTTTCAATGGTTGCCGCAAGCTGTTCCTGGCCAGACCGGCGATCTGAAACTTCTGGGGGATACGTTCAGTGGCTACAGTACCTTCCGCAACCCAGAATTTCTGGCATCGCTGGAAGCGCTGGATCTGACCCTGCAGTACGAAGACGAATTTGATCAGGCAAAACGAGCCGAACGATTAAACCAGGGGGAGGCGGATCTGCTGGTCACCAGCCTGGATCAGTTTCTGCAACAGCAACCGGAGGGCCGGATTATTGCCCTCATCGATCGGACAGTGGGCGCGGATGCCGTTGTCCTCAACACCCCCAAGTATCCAGGGCTGACCTCGCTGCTGGTACTGAACAAATTGGTGGCAACTCAACAGGCTCAGGGAAATCAGTTGATCGCCACCTTTGCCGGAGATACCCCCAGTGAGTACCTGGCCCTGGTGTTGGATACCAAGTTTGAAGCCTTTAACCTGGGGGATTTTGAAGTGGTCAAGGTGGGAGATGCCTCTGAATCCTGGGCGATGCTGCAGGATCGAGCTCAGTCGGTGGCGCTGGCGGTGATCTGGGAACCCTTTGTTACTCAGGCTCGCCAGCAGGGATACACGGTGGTCCTTTCCAGCCGTGATACCCCAGGAACCATCGTCGATGTGCTGGTGGCCAGTGAGCGGTTGATTGCCTCCCAGCCGGATCAGCTCACGGATCTGGTGGAGGCCTATTATCGCCGCATAGATGCCAACGTGCGGGACGCCTCACAACTGCAAACTCAGATCGCCGAGGATGGGGGCTTATCTGCTGCGGATGCTGCTGCCGTTCTCGAGGGAATTGAGTTTTTCACAGCGGTGGAAGCCCAACAGTGGTTCACGGATGGCACATTGGATCGGCGGATCCAGGCTACAGCAGCCGTTCTGGCTCTGGCGGGCAGACTGTCTGAGGTTCCAGAGGCCACGGAGAACCTGTTTACCTCCGACTTTATTGCCGAAGCAGCCCGCAACAACCTGGCCTTGATCGAACTGGTGCGTGCCGACAATCCTGAACTTGCAGATCGGTTGGCAGGACGCACACGCGCCATTACTCCCACTCTGACGGCCACCGAGATCCAGACGGCACCTGATATTGGCAATCTGCAGGTACGGGGAGAGGTGAACTTTGCCACCGGATCGGCTCAACTCAGCGAGGAAAGTCAGGCCACGCTCAACCAATTGACTCGCGAGATTAATGAGTTCAGCCCCCAAACTGTGGCAGTCCGGATCATTGGTCACACCTCGCGCACAGGTGCTGCCGATCTGAACCAGACCCTGAGCCTACAGCGGGCCCAAGTGGTGGTGGACTATTTAAAAGCACAGGGACTCAGTCACAATTTTCTGGCGGTGGGCAAAGGCTTTTCTGAGCCTCTGGAGAACATCGATCCCACTGATCCCCGTAATCAGCGCACCGAGATCCGACTGGTGCGGGTGAATACCCCCTCCTGAAGACTAGAACTGAGTCAGCACTGATTTTTTGGGTGATATCCCAGAAATTACCCCAAAATTTAGTCATGACTGACTACTAGAGCTAGAAGAAATAGGATAAGTAACTTACCTTCTTCATTTCTCACTATTCAAAAGCCTGTTGGGAGAAAATCCTACCAACCGTGATAGTTTTTTGTTAATAGAGTATAGCCACCCAGCAACAAACCTAAAGCTGCCATCAAGTCCTTAAGGCTGATCACATCAAGCCAAACACGAGCATTCAGCAAGACAAGTCCGAAGCCAGCTAGCATCAGGCCAAAAGACAGCCAGGGCCACCAACGGTTGAATAGTCCCCAGAAACCTAATCCGAGACAGGTTACGACACCTACTGATGGGATGCCCCACAATAGCCCTCGAATCGTGATCTCATCACCAATGAACCACAATGAGGAAAACATCAGTGCAGCCCCACAAAGTCTCATGAAGAATGTCAACATAAGATTGATCTCAGAGAAAAGCTCACCATTAAATTACAGGAATCCAGTATTAAGTTGCTTCCGCAGAATGGCTGAATATTTTACTACCTCGTGTATTGTATTATACATAGAGTTGATATTCTTTATGCACTATGCTTGGAAGATGCTCTCAATGTGTATAATGCCCAGACTTACTCTCTCAAGTTGGAAGTACATATAGCCAGCTATATCAATTTATCAATACCAAGAGTGGTGTCACCATGAACTCAAGTATCGTCAATTTTCCTCATTCACTAATGTTTGTATATAAGTCACAAGTTTTTCTGTCTCAATGTTGGAGTTAGAAAACCAATCTGTAGACCAGATCCGATAAAGTTTCCACCCCAACCGTTCTAAAACTTGTTGACGAAGGCGATCACGATCACGTGCAGCTTTTGATGAATGATAGGTTGCCCCATCACATTCAATTCCGAGCAGATAAGTACCAGGCTGTTGAGGATCAATTATTGCCAAGTCAATGAAATATCCAGAAACACCTACCTGGGGTACAACGTCATATCCATGCTGACGTAATCGTTCAGCGACAAAAATCTCAAAATCACTATCTGGTTCTCTCCCTGTGACGACGGCTGTTTGTAACCTTTGAGTCTGAGCATACTCTAAGTAATCCTTGAGGATCTGTACACCATAGTTAGATGTTGGAGATGGTCGAACGTCACAAGATTTCATCGAAGAGAAGACAACCACTCTTTCTTTTGCACGAGTGAATAAGACATTCAAGCGGCGATGACCATTGCGGGAATTAATCGGCCCAAACCTCTGCATAATTGGCATGCCTGGACGTTCAGGCCCATAAACTGTTGAAATAAAGATGACATCTCGCTCATCTCCTTGGACGTTTTCTAGATTCTTCACAAAGAATGGTTCTAATGTATTCTCTCGATTCACACGATATTGTTCCAGTTCCGGATGAAGAGCAAAAAGTCGATCCATCTCATCTAGTAATAATTCTTGTTGCTTTTGATTAAGTGTAACAATACCTAAGGAAAGCTTTGGACACTGCCTCATAAAATTTGCAGCTGCAGCAGCAACACTCATTGCTTCTGGAACATTAGCTCCTGACCGGTAAGCTCCTGAATCGATATAATGATACTCAACGGCGAATTGGTTTTGAGGCGACGGAAAAATAGTAAGGCTATTGTCATAGAAACGTTGATTCGAAAAGGCGATTAAGCTTTCATGGCGTGAGCGATAATGCCATTTAAGTCGACGAGCTGGATAATATACCTTGAGTGACATGTCTAGGATTGACTCATCATCTAGGATATCCGACTCTTCTTCATGCTCATCATCATCTTGCTCAAAGTGAGTTCGAAAAAAGTCTGTCGGCGGTAACTGCTTGGGATCCCCAACTACAATTAATTGATCGGCTCTTGCAATAGAACCTAAAGCTTCCTCTGGGCGCATTTGCGATGCTTCATCGATGATCACTATATCGAAAGTCACTGCACCAGGGGGAATAAACTGGGCAACACTCGCTGGGGACATCATCCAACATGGTTTTAACTGTTGAAGAGCGACACTGGCTCGCTGAAATAGACTGCGCTGAGAAATATGGCGCTTCTGCTTATTAATTTCATTCTGGATTAGTGCAAGGTTTGTCCATTCAGATCTGCGCCCTTTACTTTTTCCGGAGTCAATAGGGGTTTGTGCTAATTGGGCTACTAACTGTTTCTGATATAGGCTCAGTAAGTCTTTATCAGCTTGTTGAAACCGCTCACGAGCCTGAGCCTGACTAATGCCAGAACATTGATTAAGCTCAGGATACTGTTGATAGGCAAATCGCAAAAGAGATCTATAAAAGATGATCTGATATGCTTTATCTAAATTAACTAAAGGCAAATTAGCATCCTCAAATGCTGTAATAAGAGGCTTCAGGCCATCATCAACAACCTGTTGATAAGCTCGGTGGTAGCTAATCCATTCAGGCAAGCCACTACTAGCTGCCACCATGTGATCAATGCGCTCAATAAGTTGCTCTAGCTTGAGCTGAGTTACATCTTTAGTCCCAAACATCTTCTTAACTTCAGCTTTCCCTAGCTTTAAAAATGACTGTCTATAGTGTTCCTCATTTTCTAGACAGTTAGATAAGGATTGAGAAAGCTCCGAGATTAACTCTACAATTTGAACTGCATTTGTACTAAAGAGTGTGTCTCTAACTGATTTAGGTAGCTGTGATTTAACTACAGATTTAGCGAAATTGATGGTTGCCTCTAAGCGTTCACAATCCGTCTTGTCATCTTGAAAAAACATCCGAGCAGGTTTATCGCGTTAGAGGTAGCTATCTTTGTTTTTCAGAATTAAGTTCCTCAATATTCTGAATAAGACTTGGAAGTAGAGAAATAGGCATAAGTGGATTCAAACCAAGACTGATCAGCTCCTTGTATGCGTGCGCTGATTGTGAAGATATTTTACGGTAATGATCTGACAATTCTTCCCATGTTAGTTGTTTGTCGAATTTCTTGTCTAACCTAGAAGCATCAATGAATTGAATAAGTAACTGGAATCTCTGCATGAAATGAAGCTGAAGAATTTTTCTTGCCTTTGTTATGTCTGCCTCCAGTAGAATACGAGATAAATGCTGTCCTAGTGGGAGAGAATCTAAGCTTTTTTTGACATTAGCAGCAAAAGAATTTACAGCTAGTAGACTACTAAAATCTGTCTCTAAACCCATAAAGTATTTGCCGCACACTCTGCGTAGAACTGAGTCATTTAAGAAGGAATCTAATTCTCTCTTAAAACTTCCAATCTTCTCGAATATATTAGCAATCTTTGTATCGGAAAGAAGGCTTGGATACTTTTGAATCCTTTCCCAGAGTTTCTTAGCCTTATTATACTCAGGATCAAACCAATAGCTTAATAAATTAGCGTATCTAAGTTTATTCGCATAGAAACACATGCGTTCGGGATCTTTACAAGCATCAATATGATACTTTCGTCTTAATTCTTCTTGTGAGAGACGTAGCTTCTCTACAGTCTTTTGTGCATTAATGAGAATGTCATGACTCGATTGACTGCATAGCTCTGCTGTTCTTCTTTCCAGTGTCTCAGGTTTTTGCTCACTTAGAATCTGAACTGCAATTGATACCGATTTAAGTTCACTGGGTGTCAGAAAAGAATTTGAGTTAATGCAACTAGCAATCTGAGTAACTAAAGACTTGTATTGTTCAATTTTACTTGCTAATTCTGTTGCCTTCTTGCTTAGATCCTGCAATTGCTCAATTGTGTATTCTTCTGTACTATCAATTTTGAGTTCTTCTAAATTAACTGCTAGTGCATTTAGCTGAGTAAAGTCAGGCAGTGAGATGATCTCATCCTGGAAGTATTGCCTTAGTGACTCCACACCCTTTCTATAGGTCATTAATTGGCATATAAGTGTAGAGGCTGAGTTCTGCTCTTGGGTGGTTTTTAGAGCTGGTAATAACGACTCCTCAACTGCGTTATTGATCTGGGGATAACTTTCTAGCTGCTTGTTTAGGTGGATTAATTCTGCTAAAGTTGATTGCTCCCCAATATCTAATGTTTCGATAGCTCGTCGAGAACATATCTGAAGTCGTATAAGAGTATTAGACCACGATTTAATTATCCCAATTAGATCTCCCTGTTCAATAGGTGATAGATTATAAGCAGTAAGCCCGAACCATGGATGACTCTCTACATTACTATACAACTTTACTAATTCCTGATGTTGTTGACTAAACTCTTTGAGATGCTGATATTTTCTATGTAAATCAGCATCAGTCATAGAAGAGGCTTGGTCATCTCGAAGGCTCGACAAAGTGGGGGGCAATGAAATATCTGCTGCTAGATCATCTGCACGTTTAGCAGACCAAAGAAGCTCCTGAAAGGTTTTTCCTATCCTTCCCAACGGTTGATTGAGAAGTAAAACATACTGAGATAGTAGTTGCTTTAGCTGACTACATTCTATAACCTGATCTGCAAGCTCCAAAGACATATCAGGCGGTTGATCTTGTTCAACTCTACGCTTTAGTCGTGAATAAAATGATTGTCTAGAAGTAGCTGTTGAGTGTACTTCTAAACAGTAGTTTTCCAATCCTGCATTAGTCAAACGGTTATATACTACCTCAAGAGCAGCCTTTTTCTCAGACACGAATAATACTTTCTTTCCCACGGCTAGTGCCGCTGCAATTAAATTTGTGATAGTTTGACTTTTTCCTGTGCCTGGAGGCCCTTCAATTACTAAATTCTTGCTATCAATTGCATCGACAATTGCTGAGAACTGAGATGCATCTGCATCTGTAATCAACAAGGGTACTTTGCTCGCTATTGATGGATGATCTACATTATAATCCAGAGCAATGACATCTTGATTTGCCTCTTCTTGACCACAGAGTATAGATGATACTAATGGATGCTTTAGTATAGATGCCTCGTTTGGCCAACGTTCTGGATTTAAATCATTAAAGAGAGCGATTCCTCCAAAAGAGAATAAGCTTAAGGTTAGAAAACTCCGTACTTTCCATCGACTATAAACACGAATAATGTCCTTAACTTTCTCGAAGTAGAGTTCAGGGCTATCTTCAACTTGATCATTGTCATCACTCAATTGAGTAAATGTAGGTAAGATGATTCCATAATCCTGTCGTAAACGCTCCCTGAGACTAAAATTCTCTTCTATATCTTCACTGAATGATTTGATTGTATAAAAATACTGGCCGTTGTGTAGTTTCCGCTCTAGAGATACTGGATAAAGTAACAGCGGAGACAAGAAATTTCTGTCTGTTTGATCAGATTCATACCATTCAAGCATTCCAAAGGCCAAATAAAGTGTGTTTAGTCCTGTTTCTTGGATTGACTTGCGACTTCCTTCCTGTAAACCTGCTAATTTACGTAACAACTCATCAGGATATAGCAAGGTCTGTAGAGCCTTTGCTTGATGATTAGATTTAGGCTTATCAGTATTTGTGATATTGGCAAATCATAGTCAGGGTTTATGCTCAGCTTTTTTGCATGATCTGACTTGCTTAGTGAGAACAAATCTTTACGAGATGGCATTCCTAGTTCATCTCGAACTTTATCACGTAGTTTTCTCTCTATTCGTTGGAAATCTTCCGAGTCGAGGTCTGCTTCATCGAGCGATTTTACTTCATCTATGTATTCCTCATCTGCATCACGTAAAGCCTCAAGCGTGAGGAGGAATGTGTCATCATCTTCATCTGCTGGATGTTCTGATGTCTCTGGCAAGGGTATGATCCTTAGTGCATTATTCTTTTTCAGTTTATCGAAAACCTGATTAGGTAACTCATTGACCAATCTAACTTGAGTACGAGAGCGCTCAGAGAACCTGAAGTTTATCATCCGATTACGCCCACTTAAGTCAAGTAACCTTAGGCGCAGTTTTTCGAGGTAATGTGCTACTAACTGATCCATATGAGGCAATCACTTTGTCTAGTAATATATCTACTGCTTTATCTTATATTCTTTGTAATCTGCTTTAAGAATATGTCACAGCAATTGACGCTATTTCCTGGAACAACACGAACATACCGTATTGCTCAGGAAGATTCAAGCCTAGCTTAGCTCCTCTTGAGGGAATACTTCAAGCTGGAGTGTTAGCTGAATACACGATGTATGATGTGTTTTCGGGTACTATTGCGCTTCCGTGTCGACATGCTTACATCAAACGCACTGCCTCTCCGAAAGGTAACTGCTCCAGCCTCAAGCCTCCTGGGGTGACCACCCACTATATAGGCTGCGGAGGGGCAATAATGAAGGCTAACTAGTATAGCAATCAGGCCTGATTCATGAGGTCTGTGAGGTTGTCCTGCTTGATAGAGTAGGACTTGAGACTGCTTACGTTTCCATCTGATGTTTGATTGCCATATTTAGTCAGCACTGATTTTTCAGGTGATGTCCCAGCAATTACCCCAAAATTTAGTCATGGCTGACTACTAAACTGTCGGAGGAAACGCAGATCGCTGCGGTAGAGGGCGCGAATATCCTCAATCTGATGCAGGAGCAGGGCGATCCGTTCCACCCCAATGCCCGCCGCAAACCCTGTATAGCGCTCAGGATTGTAACCCACAGCCTCAAAGACGTTGGGATCCACCATGCCACAGCCGAAGATCTCCAGCCATTTGTGACCAAACCGCACATCCATTTCTGCCGAGGGTTCCGTGAACGGAAAGTAGCTGGGTCTAAATCGGGTTTCCCGCTCCCCCAGGAGCCGAGTGATGAACTCCCGCAGAGTTCCCTTCAGATCCGAGAAGGTCAGGTTTTCACTCACCGCCAGGATCTCGATCTGGTGAAAGACGGGGGAATGGGTGGCATCCACGGTATCTCGGCGGGCGACTCGCCCAGCATGGACAATCCGCAGCGGGGGCTGGTGGTTTTGCATGTAGCGCACCTGGACCGAAGAGGTTTGGTCCGGATCAGGTAGCCATTCTCCAGATAGAGGGTGTCCTGCATATCACGGGCCGGGTGATCTGCGGGTGTATTCAGGGCCTCAAAGTTGAAGTACTCGGTTTCAATTTCGGGACCATGCACGACGGTATAGCCCATGCCCACAAAAATATCCAGGATCCGATCAGTAGTGGCCTGTAAAGGGTGGGCTCGACCCAGGGGAATGTAGGGACCGGGCATGGTCACATCCAGTCGCTCGGCCTCCAATTGTGCCTCTAGTTGCGCAGTTTCTAGAGCTTCTTTGCGCTGCGCCAGGGTGTCCTGTAGCTGTTCTTTAACCTGATTGGCCAGCGCACCAATACGGGGGCGTTCTTCGGCAGATAGCTTTCCCATCCCCCCAGATCTGGAGAGTTCCCTTCTTACCAAGAAAATCAATCCGGATCTGTTCCAGATCTTCCAACGATTGATGCTCCCTGGACAGCTGCCAGTGCA
>JAAUUJ010000010.1 GCA_012030715.1 Synechococcaceae cyanobacterium SM2_3_1
CATTGTTGAGGGTTTCCAGGACACGATCCAGGTTGCGAGTGGTAAATTCCGCTTCTAGGAGAAGGAATCTCTGCAGGATCACCCCCGCGCCAGGCCATAGAACCCAGCAGTCATCCCTAACAGCCCACATCCAAGTATGGCAAAGACCTTGCTCCGCAGTTTCATGGGTGCTCCTTCGGGGGGTGTTTCAGTACTTTCAGTGGCTTCATTGAGAGTCCTGCAGTAGAGAGATCTCGGGAACGGCTATCTCTTTCCTGAGCTGGCAGGGCCGGAGAGGATCCAGTTTCAGGGGTGGATAAACGGAAAAATTGAACCGTCCTGAACAGCTGATTGGCTAAGCTACCCATGGTCTGGGATTGGCTTTCAGCCAACTGAGTCAGTTGGGCAGTGCGTTCAGATAGAGCAGCAATCTCTCGCATGGTTTGGGTCGAGAGTTGGGCGCTGGTCACAATCCGTTGATTCGCTGACGCCACATTCTCCCCAGCTGTGACTACATTGGCCGTAACTTCTTGGACCTGCTGAAAGATTTGAGTTGATTCCCCAACCCCCCAGCGTGAAGTCACCCACCAGATGGCCCAGATCCTGCACATCCTGATCAATCGTGAGGGCCAGATCCTGAACCTGCTCTGTTTGCGCCTGCAGCGTGGCCAGACTGGAGTTAGTCTGTTGGGCCAGGATCTTAATCTGTTTGGCAAGGGCCTGAAACTCTCTGGCGAGGGCCTGCATTTGCTGGGGATCTTGTTGGGCAAGAGCGCGGGCTGACAGCAGCTCAGCACTGATGGCCAGGGTTTGGGTCAGGGTGGCTGACTGGTTTTGTTCCTTAACCACCAGATCGGTTAGAGAAATGAAGTCGGTAATGACCTGACGGCTCTGGATCAGATTCTCGGTTCCCTGCTGTAAAGTTTGAATGCCCTGAGTGAGATGGGTCATGGCCTGTTGCCCCCGCTCCACTGTCAGCTGAATTTCCTCTAGAGCCTGCTTGGCCTGGATCCCCTGCACAACCGACTGCTTGGCGGCAACTTCTACCTCATCGGTAAGCTGGAGGACCCGAACCACCTCACTGGCCTGTTCCTGGGCATTGTCTGCTACGGTGGCAGCCATCGTGGCTAACTGCTGGGAGCCCTGAGTCACCTGTGCAGTGGTGGAAACTACCTGAGAAAGGATCTGAGCCAGCTGTTCGATCAGACGATTAAGGGTATCAGAGACCAGACCTGTGATGCGGGGATTGACCTCCGCCCGCACCGTCAGATCCCCATCTTCAACGTTGGAAACCACCTCAAGCAGGCGGCCCACATCCTGCTGCAAAGTCTGGCTTTCGGCTTCAGCCATTTCCGCCTGTCGCAGCTGTTCCTGAGTCTCCACGGTGCGGCGAACTTCTTCACGAATCCTCTGTTCATTAGCCGCCAGCTTCTTCATCAGGTTAAAGAAGGAAAGGGATAGACGCCCAATCTCATCCTCCTGCTGAATTTGAGACTGTAGAGCCGGATCCCGTCCTGCCAGGCGAGTACATTCGTCCAGGATTGGCTGCAGTCGCCGATTAAGGTTGCGGATAAACAGCGCGATGACCACCGAGATCAAGCTAGCCGCCAGCAGGGCGACGATCAGCGTGTTGGTGCGCACGGGACCGATGACCACCCCATAGGGGACAATGGCCATCATGGTCCAGCTGGTGTTTCCCACACGGCGATAGGCCAGATACTGACCAGTTTCATCCAGCTCCAGAAGTCCACTGTTCTGGTTGGCAAGGGCAGTCTTCACCCGCGGCCACGCCAGATCCAACTCCGCCACTGTTTCAAAGGAGGGTCCCAGTTCTCCTTCAGGTGGAGGTGGGGGTTGAGCAGGTGGATAAGCAATAATCCGCCCCTCTTGCGAGAGGATGACAAAGTATCCCTGCTGCCGCATCACGGCAATGTTTTGTAGCTGCTCAGTGATTCGTGCCAGGTTGATATCAACGTTGGTAATCCCGATCAGTGTCCCGTCTCCAGACCGAATTGGGGTCGCGTAACTACTCAACAATGCCCCATAGGATCCATAGGGTTCCACCCAGATCGGCTCTCCGGTTTCCACCGGCACCGTATAGTACACCTGATTGGGGTAGTCATTATCAGCAAATAGCTCGGAGTAAAAGACATCCTCATAGGGAGCTGCCAAGCGGGTTCCCACCTGACCCTCCACCTGCTGATCACGGTAGTAATAGGGGAAAAACCATTCCTGATCCGGCAAGAGCGCAAAGGGTGTCTGACCAAATCCCAGGGCAAAAGCTAGATCGGGCTGTTCCAGCAAGGCCGCCAGTGCCAGTTGCTGATAGGGCTCGGCTGCCCTGACTCCCCGTTGCTGAAACACCTTGACTGCGGACCCAAGCGCGCGGGCATGTTGTTCCACAGGGGCTAGTTGGCTGAGAATCTCATTGACGCGGGTGTCCAGACTGGCAGTCAGCTCTCCCTCCAGCTGCTCTGTGAGCGTCTCGATCAGGATCAAGGTCCCTCCACCCAGAGCAACTAGCAGACCCGCTAGTGTGGAGAGAAATAGTTTGGTTCCGATGGAGTTCAGCCTCAGCCTTCCAAACTGGGGCTGATTAGAAGGCGAATGTGAGCGTCGGTGAGCAGGGGATGTCATGGGGTGCGCCTCGTTAAACCATCAGGACAGAATCGCTGGGCAGAGGAGAATCACTTGAGCTGCTGTCCTCTTCAGCTTCAGATCCCGTCTCGATCTCAGGCAGAATCGCTGGAGATGGCAACCTGAAGAATCGGATATTGTTGAGCAACGCTCGGGAAAGTCGCTCCATTTCCACCGCTTGTTTCTGGGATCCTTGACTCAGATCCATGGTGAGATCGGCCAGGGTGGCCACTTGAGCCATCAGGTTGGTGGTGGTATCAGCCGCAGACAGAATCCCCTGGCTAGATTCAGCAACTCCTTCCCCTACCTGCACCAGCACCTGGGCGCGGGAGCGGATCTCGTTGAAGACCTGTTGCGACTCCTCCACACCGGAAGTGAAACGGCTCACCAGTCCTGCCAGCCGCTGCACTTCACTATCTACTCCGGTCACGACAGCATGGATTTGATCCGTGCGCTGCTGTAGCGTTTCTAAGGACTCATTGGTCTGCTGCGCCAGGGCACTCACCTGGTCGGCGATGGCCTCAAATTCTCGAGCTACAACCGCAAATTGACGGGGATCACGCTGCTCTGCGGCACGGGCAGCCACCAGAGTGGCGTTCAGGGCCAAAACCTGAGTCATGGAGGCAATTTGACCCTGATCCTGAACAAACTGATCTGCTAGACCAACAAATTCTCCCAAAGCTTTCATGCGCTGCACGATCAGATCAGTACCTGCCTGCAGAGTGGAGATCTCACGGGTCAGGGACTGAATGGTGGTTTGTCCCGCCGTTACGGCTGTCCCGACCTCGTTCAGAGACTCGGTTGCTTTCATCGTTTCCATGCTGGCAACCTGTGCTGCTGATTGAACTTCCTGCGTCAGGGTGAGGGCACGAACCACATCTCTGGCCTGCCCGGTCGCATTCTCAGCCACCTGACTGGACAGCAATCGCAACTGATCTGCACCCTGGGCCACCTGTTCTGTTGTCGTTAACACCTGGCTTAAGATCCGGATCAACTGCTCAACCAGCCGATTAAAGGTATCGGCCACCAGTCCAGTGGCCCGATCACTAACCTCTGCTTCTGCCTCCAGGTTCCCCTCTTCGACCGCCAGAACTACCTCCAGAAGCTGACCCACATCCGCCTGCAGGAGCTGACTTTCCTCGGTAATCGTGGTATTGGCTTGTTCAAGTTGTTCAGCGTTCACTTGCAACGTACTCAGGAGCTGCTGGATCTGGTTCGCCATCCCATTGATATTGCTGGAAAGGAGTGCCAACTCATCCTCTCCCTGCACAGGCAACCTCGTGCCTAGATCTCCCTGGCCCAATCGCACCACGGTGGCAGTGGCTCTGAGAATGGGTTGAATTGCACGTGCCGACAACCAGGCAGCCAGAATCCCCACGCCCACGGCTGTAGCCAGGACACTGGAGGCCGTTAGCAAAAGCAGCTGACGGCGGGCAGCAAATACGACGGATGCCGGAGAGGTAACCACCACCGACCAGGTGTCCTCTAACCCCTCTACCTGCAAGGGAAGATAGGTCTCAATCCGGCTTACACCGCTGACAGGATCCTGTCCTAAGATCAAGTTCTCATCTTCCGTCGCCGCCAGGGTGGCAAAAGCTGGAATATATGACTCAACATTCTGACCCTCAAGATTGGGATCCTGGGCAAGGAAAATGGTTCCATCTCCACGGGTGAAGGCATACCCTTTCCCCTCCTCGGCAATAAATGCCCCCTGCAGCCGCGAGTCCACCGATCGCATCAACAGCTCCGCATATACCACAGCAACAATCTCATTGCTGTCACTGTCTCGCACTGGCACAGCCAGGGGAATTGCCCATCCCGCTACCGCAGCACTAGTAGGCAAGGGAAACGGCTGCCCTGCCAGATACTCTCCTGTCTCCAGCACTGTCTGAAAATAGGGTTGGTTGCCCTGATCAGGAAGAGGATCCCCCTCCGACTGGATCAGGGAACTTCCATCGCGGTTGATCACTGCAATGAGGCCATACACCCCGGCTTGCTGAGAATAACTGAGTAGGGTCGCCCGTTTCTGGCGGCGAGAGGTGGATGCCCGCAGTTCTGCATCAGTGAATAAGGGCAGGTTCGCAATCACGTTTAGATTGATGCGACTGCTGGTTATCACCTGGCTAAAAAGGGTTTGGACTTCACGAATTTCATCCAGGCGAGTTTCTTCAATGGCCGCTGTCAGGGTGGCATTGGTGATCCAGAAAGCCAGTGCCCCGACTACAAAGACGGGAAGAGTTGCCAGGGTTATCCCCAGGGCCGTCGCCTTAAAGCGGAGACTGGAGGCCCAAGGTTTTCTACCCAACGGTCTAGGCGGAAGAGTTTTCGGCGGGGCAGAGTGCTGAGCCATTGGAAATCTCGCTGCTTTATGGACAGAGGTTGCTGGTACCTGCGGGGACATCAACACAGACATCGGCCTGTGAGACAAACCCATCTGCGATCACGGTGGAGGCAAGATTGTCACGAGTTACCGCAATCGGGGTGAGTTTGATAAAGGGAACACTCTCTCCACTGGCCACCTGAATGGTTTCGCTGGTGAGTTGCTGCAGGGATCCACCACCAATCAGAGTCTGCACCACCTGGATGGTGGCTTGAGCTTGCTGAGGAATAGGCTTGTAGACCGTCATAGCCTGATCCCCCAGGAGAATATTGCGAATTCCCACCACAGTGGCATCCTGACCTGTAACCAAAACTTTGCCATTCAAGCCAAAGAGCCGCAGCGCCGAGATGACTCCTCCGGCCATGCCATCGTTGGCCACATAGGCAATCTGAATATTACCCTCCTCTTCATCCAAGAGATCCTCCATCGTGGCCTGGGCAGTGGCATTGTTCCAGTCCGGGGTGTACTCGTCGTGGATAATGCTGATTGCTCCCTGATCTAGCAGGGGCTGTAACTGGGTAAGCGCACCTTCACGGAAGCGAATGGCATTGTTATCATCCTCAGAGCCATTGATCATCACCACCCGTGCTCCGGGCTCATAGTTTTCGGCGATATAGCGACCCTGAAGCTCTCCCACCATCAGGTTGTCAAAACTGACATACGCCGCGACATCCTTTGCTTGGATCAGACGATCATAGGCAATTACCGGAACCTGCCTGGTTTGGGCTCGCTCCACAATCGTGGTGTCATTGCTGTCCACAGTGGCTACCACTAGAATACAGGCCCCATTGCTCAATGCTTCCTCCGCCTGCTGATTTTGGGTGCTGATCTGGCCATTTGCATTTGCATAGGAAATCGTGGCATCGGGTAAGGCTTGCTGCAGCCCTTCTACCAGAAGAGGGCGATCGAGCGATTCCCAACGGGGGACTGTTCTAGACTCCGGCAGCAGTACGGCGATATTGTTGCAGTTCCGAGCACTCTCCATATGTGCTTGCGCCATCGCAGGAATGGCTCCTGTCAGCAACATTCCCAGGCCTAAGGATGCAATTTCCAGTAACTTCTTTAGCTCCATACCGATCCTCCCTCAAGGTAAAAAGTTTAGTCCCATCTCCGCTGCCAGCGCTGAGGTGCCAGAACTGATCTGTGATCTGTTCTGGATGAAATAGAGAAATCTGAGCTTGCTGCAGTTCTGCATCTGTACGACTGCCTAGAATCCGATCAACTACCATCCCAACCCCCGCCAATGTAGATAAAGATGAGGTGAAGCAAACTGCAGTCAGCATCTCTGAAGATACTTTTCGTACCCCCGCTTTGCCCAAGGAATTTAAACCCTGACTCACCTGCACAAGCGGCTTGATCTGTCCGCGATGATGCACGAGACCTAAGAGTTGAGGATCATAAAACGGCAGGGGCAGTAAAGCCGACCGTTCCAGCACAATGATCTCGTCCACCCACGAGGCAGCAAAAGCCAGTCGTTCCTCTGCCACCTGCGTCAAGATATAGCGTGGGGCTGTCTGCTGATCCATGGTGATGAGCCCTACACCTTTTGCAAAATATGCTGCAGACTTTCTTGAGAAACTGGTTTAGTCAAATAATCATTTGCTCCTGCCCTTTTGATGCCATAGTCCACTTCCAGGGGTGTCTTTTTGCTTGAGCAAAAGATCACTTTCTGATCCGCTGTTGCAGACTTAGCGCGCAGAGAGCGCAGGAATTTATACCCATCCTGTTCCGGCATTACAATATCCAGAAAAACAGCAGCATACCTCCCTGCAGCAATGCGCTCTAGAGCACCTTCTGTAGTGCCGCGGCGTCCACCTGATGACCAAGCTTCTCCAGGAGAGAAACCAAATAGATTCTGTCAGCGGAACTATCATCAATGACAAAAAAACGCATAATGGTCTTCCTAATTTAAGGAAAATGACAACCTAGACAAGAGTATCCTTTTCTAACGGCACAACTTCCCGTAGTAATTCACGGAGTTCTTGGCGAAAGGTTGATACATCATCCGAAGCACGGGGTTTTGCCAGAAATTTACAGTTAGCCCACTGAGCTCGCCATTGATTAGACATACTTTTTTCTCCAGTCAGCATCACCAGAGGGATTGAGGCCAATTGAGGTTGCCTGCGGATCTGCTTGATCAGCTCAAAGCCACTAACCTCAGGCATATTAATATCCAGGAAGATGACTGCCGGAATGGTTTGTAACATGGTCGGCACAGCTTTCAACGCATCACTGCATGTATTGACGCGATACCCCCAATGCTCCACTAAATTCTGGAATTGCTTGAGTAGCAATGGTGAGTCATCCACAACAAATACTTCAGGTGAAGACAGGTCTGTGTTCAGATCAAAATCTTCATTTGCAGATAAACCAAAATTCACCAGGTTGTTACGGGCAAGATTGGCAAACATGCGGGCAACATCCAGTGAATCACGGGCGAGTTCTTCTGCGATTTCTTTCAGTGATTTGGGTGAAGCCATCAGTCGGGTCAGCTGCTGCTGTTGGGATGGACTGAGATTCGAGGCAACAATGGCTTCCTGGTTCAGTTGGGGTACTGCATTCAAGGAGCGGATCTGGGCCTGAACCCCCTGCCACTGCTTCTGCCGGGCCTGCAATTCCACCAACAGGGTATCCAGATTAAACCCTGCAATGGGAGACTGAGCCAACAGTTCGTAGTCCTGAACAAACTCAGCCTGGCCAGGCTTGCTAAATAAATGTTGTTCCAGCTCCATGAGAATGCTCAAGCGAAGGGCCTGCACCGCTTCGTCATAACTCAGCAGCTGTAGCTTATCCATCCGACTCAGCATCGATCCCAGGCGTCTCATCTGCTCAGGCGTTGCTTCTGTTTCCAGTTGCTTAATGGATCGCTGAACGGAGGACGTCCGCAGACGCAGGATAAACCGATTTAGCACCCCCAACAGAGCGTTCCAAGATAGTCTTTCCGGACCCAGATAAACAACTTTGCCCTGAACAAATCCCAAATACCACAGATGGGAGGCATGGGCGGAGTTAACCTGGAACTGCCAATACCCAGTGGAGATGCCCTGAGCTGCTTGCGTTAAGCGAGGAAAGAGCGTCCTAGATGAGTAGGTAAAACTCTGCTGGGCTGCGTTCATAGCCAGATCTCCCCTGCAAGACTCATCCTGTATCGCTACTGAGCGAGAACTGTTCACATAGTTCCCACGAATCATCATTTTTTAGTAACCCCAAATTGACATGAAAGACACGGAAATAACGATCCTTAGTGATCCCAGACCCCAGATGGGGAACGATCATCCCCAAGCCTGAGAGTAATAGATCTTACACATAGAGACAGTACAATCGCTTATAAAAGTCACTATAAGTCAAATTGGGTCTATACAACTCAGCCATTTGGCGGATCTATTGCTAACATTCCAGGCAGTTCAGGCCTATCAAGTGAGTGCGTGTATATGATTGCACGTCAATAGGGATCGGCCTGAAGAATGATGAGTAACCTGGATTACTCCAGCCAGATCCGTGATTCCAGTGGAGACTGGACCTCTGTTCAGGAAGCTAAGTATTCTGGCACACAAAAAATCAGAAGTTACTTGAATCATTGTTTAATAAAAAGGCGATATGGGTAGGTTTTGTCGGCATAATTAGATTGTCTTAAATCTTTTCAGATATAGGGTCCTCGGTGATGGCTTTAAATGAGAACATCGATCTCAAAAGTAACCTGTTTTTTAGTGTTCTGATCAGTATTGGGTTAGGGGTTCAGGTTGAGGCTCTGGGGCAATCCCCTTTGAAAGGTAGAAATCTTGGTGCAGGTCCTGTTGAGCAAATGGAGCGGTCCTACGACTCTTTGCAGAGCCAACTGGAAGCTTCGGTGGCCGAAGAAAACTGGGCTGAAGCGATTGTGATCATCAACCGTATGATGGAGGCTGAACCCAGTCGTAGGGCAGTTCTGATGGACTATCGGGATCGGCTGCTGGCGTTGCTGCGACAACAGAGTGAACAGGAAAAGAACGCCCTGGAGGCGGAGATCAGTGAGGAGGAGCTGAGAGAGGATCGCTCCAGAAATGTAGATTGGGGGCCTTGGTTAACAAAACTAAAGCAAAGAGTGGAGGCAAATTGGACTCCAGGGCAAACCGGAGAAAGTCGTTTGGTAGTACTAAACTTTGATGTTGGTCGTGATGGAAATCTTGCAGAGTTGAGAATAACTAGAAGATCAGGGCATCCACCTACTGACAATGCAGCCATTGCCGCTGTTCAAAAATCAGCCCCCTTTAATCCTTTTCCTGATGCCTATCCAGGTAATCTGGTCACTATCAACTTCCAGTTTGAGATTAATGTATTTGGACAGATGCGAGTAGGAGGTGGGAGTTAAGGCAGATCTCACCCGACCTTAACCTTAGGCTGCAATTAACATACAGAACAGATCCTTTCCCTGAACGGCCAGGCTGATCACTTGCTTACCGAAGATCAGTGTAGGCTTAAATACATTAATTTATTCTGCAAGGCGGATCCTACGTCTAATGCGATCAAGGATAGTAGGTATAGCAATTACGAGATGCAGCGCCCACTGTCTTCGGAACGGTGGGTTTACTTTGAAGAGATGTTTCAAGATCTTGGCAAAGCGTTGAGCCTATGAATGAGTTCTCTCCTTGACCAAAGATTGCAGTACACGATAAACGGTGGAGGGGGGCTGTTCAGACTCGAACGGAGTTTCACTGGCCACAGAAAGAGTCAGTCGTCGCTTCGCCCGCGTGATCCCCACATATAGCAATCGCAACCGCTCAGCTGCCAGATCTAGAAAAGCTTGCTCTGTGGCGGTGCCCACCTGCCGCACCCGATCCACCTGAGAGCGCAGTTCAGCGATAGCCTCAGCGGCCATATCGGTATTGTCCATGAACCGCAAACCCATGGGATGATCCTGAGGGATCACGGGATACTCATACGCAGAGACGCCTGTGATCAGAATCTCATCCCATTCCAGTCCCTTAGAGCGGTGCAGTGTGGTTACGGTAATGGATCCGGGGCCGCAATATAGGCAGAGATATCTGAGGGAAGATTATTCAACTGGCCATCCACAATCGTCTGCAACTGCCCGCTGATATCCCCCCAATCCCCCAGTGGCTGATCCCCCAGCTCCTGCTCCAGCTGATGGATGGCGTAGTGGCAGGTAAACAGATCTTCGGGGTTGCTGTAAATCTCCTGCACAATCAAGTAAAGCAGATCAGACCAGGGTGAGCGAGCTGCCCGGATCCAGGCGGCCAGTTGCTGCAAGCATCCCTGAATCGCTGTCCACTGCTCCGATGTAAATCCTAATTTCACAGGATCCGGTCTGGAAAGCAGAGGAAATAAAACCTGCTCAGGAAGCGACTCTGTCACCCAGGCCAGTAAACGTTGCCGCACCTCTGCAGTTGGGATCTCTGCCCAGTCGTAAAGGGTTATGATGACCTCTCCTAGCCGTTTGGCAGATGTGGGCTGCGCTAAATACTGCGTGACCGTCAGTAACCGCTGCAGAACGATCTTTTGACTGGGGTTGCTTCGCAGCAGATCCACCACCATGGCCTGAGAATCTCCCTCCTGAAGCAGACGAAGGGCTCTGGCCCCCAGTTCATTGGTCGGTACAAGAATGGCAATCGAATCGTGGGGACGCAACTTCACCGCCGTCAAAGCTGATCGGGTGATCACCTCCAACTCCTGATCAGGGGGGCCGGGTACTCGCAAAAACTGGATCTCGGCTTCTTCATCTTCAGGATTGGCCGGACCGAACGAGGCGAGCTGAATATGCTGTGGGGCAAGTGCCTGGCGTAATTCCAGCAGCGGATGTTCTTGATTTACCCAGTCCACCAGTTGATTGGCCAGGGATAGGATCATGGGAGCACTGCGGCTTGACTCATCCAATGAAATGGACTGGCTGTGGGCACAGTAGGCTCGAAACAGTCTGGGATCTGCGGTGGTGAAGGTGCCCATGATGCTCTGGTTGGGATCCCCCACCCGTACCAGGTTGCCATGGCTGGCGCTCAAGATCTGGAGCATCTCGTCCTGGAGAGGGGAGCTGTCCTGCGCTTCATCTTCAAAGAGGTAATCGTACCAGCCCTGGATATCGGTTCGCACCTCTGCATCGTGGTTGAGCAAATCCAGAGCCCGCCAGCCCAGATCGTCATAGTCCAGTTTGCCCAGTTCCTGCAGGCGTTGCTGGTAGAGCTGATACACCGGTAAAGCCCAGCTCAAAAATCCCCCAGAAGTTACCGATACCTGCTCTGGCGGAAGACGATAGGTTTTACTGGTGCGGATCACTCCAGCACACATGCGTTCAAAGTTGTTACTGAAGCGTAGGCAATGACCTCGACGTCGAAAGGGGCTCTCTTCCTGGGGTAGAAGGGGCTGCCATACCTTTATATTGTGCTTGAGCCAAGTGCTGGAGAGGTGGTTAATCAAGCGATCCTGTTCGTACTGTTCCAGCACCAAGACGTCGTCTCCCTGTAGACGTGAATGATAGGTTCGCAGGATCCGCAGAGCCAGCCCATGCAGCGTAAAGGCCCCCCCAAAACGGTGCAGGATCCCCTGATCTCGTAAACGCTGATTGATCCGCCGGATCAGATTGGCTCGGGCCGAGCGCATGTAAGTAAACACCCCAATCCGATCCGCAGAGACACCACGCCGACTGATCAACTCCAGGATCAGCAACTCCAGAGTGAACGTTTTACCACTTCCTGGCACCGCCGCAATGCCCAGCTGTCCACCTGAATACTCAAGGGCCTGTTGTTGGCTGGGGCGGAGGGTCACCACTGGGGATTGATCCACGATCGAGGAGATGCAGGCAATTGAGTTGGGACTAATGAAAAATGTAGGACAAACCCACCAATAAGCCCAGCACAGCCAGGGTGGTCAGGGAGAAATGTAACAAAGAGGTGCCGCGGCGTCGCACCATATTGCGCATGGCTAGCTTGGTATAGCTATCCTCAGGCTTGGCCAGGTAACGCGGATCGGGACTGGATGGTTTCTCAGGTGCAGAGGAAGAAATCTCCTCTTGGAGGGGGGAGGGATTTGTCATGGTGCACGATCAGATGCTCAACCCCAGACTAACCTATGACTGGGAGTCCTGAGACTGCGGTGAGGTTCTGGTGGGCAGCTGGAGATGAAAGAACCACGCCGCTGCCGCCGCCGCTCCCACTGAGAACCCAAAAGTAATCCCAAGGCAAGCCCGAAGCCAAAAAGGCTGGTGATGAAAAGCAAGAAAAAGGGTCTCATTCTGCTACCTCATGACCTGAATTACTAGCTTAGACACTGTATATTTCTGAGGCGTTCAGTCGGGATGGAGATTGAAGTAGATCGGGTAGGATAAGGGCGCATGGTGAGGTTGATGAACGGGGATAGTAATGCAGGGAACATCTGTGAATGGCAAGCCTCAGAGCAGAGCAGATATCGAACTCAACTCCAAGCCTCAGCGTTTTGCGCTGGCCAATCTTCTGGTGGCTGCAGCAGGGATCGGGTTGGTGGGGCTGGCACTTCAACTGCTACATCAGCGGATGACTTCGATCATGAGTCGGGATGCGGTGATCAATGGGATTTTGATTGATCTCAAGGCTCCTGAAACGGGAGAAATTGCTGAGATGAATGTGCAAACTGGAGATGCGGTACACCGTGAAAACACTCTGGTGACCCTCCGCAATGATCGGGTCAGCCGCCTGGAGGTTCAGTCTCTGCAAAGCAAAATGAATGGTCAACGAGCTGAACTCAGCCGCCTTGCTGCCCGCCAGCAGTCTTTGCGAGCCCTGCTCCAGGATCTAGAAATTGATCAGGCGCAACAACACCGTCTGCAAATTCAGGAGGCAGAACAGTCTGTGGCGCAAGTCACTTCCCAGCTAGCCGCTGCCAGGGCTGAGTATGAAATTGCCCAGGTGAACTACAACCGTACCACTCAGCTGGTGGAGGAAGGAGCCCTTTCTAAGGCTGATCTAGAGAGTGCGCTTTTAACCCTAGAGCAAAGCAAGGCGGAGGTAGATTATCTGCAGGCACGGCAACGAGGGCTGCGAGCGGATGAAGGGGCTGCCCGACTGGGGCTGACGTTGGAGAGGAGTGTCAGCAACTATGATCCCCGCATTCGTTTACAGGAGCTGGAATTACAACTGGCCGATAACCAGCAGATCATGGGCAACCTCCAGCAATCCATCGCTGATTCTGAAGCAGAGTTGCGGGAAGCCCAGCTGGATCTGGAACGACAGCAGTTTGTAACCGTGGAGATGCCCACGGATGGAGTCATCTGGCGTCTGGAGTCTCAGCCAGGTCAGTTTTTACAGCGGGGTGAATCCCTGGGCAAACTCCTGGACTGTAGCCGTCGCTGGGTAGATGCATTTGTGGATGAACGAGCAGTACGGCAGTTGCAGCCTGGCACTCCTGCAAGTATAAAACTTTACGGATCCGAATCCGTTACCCTGCAGGGAGAGGTGAGTTTAGTGCGTTCGGGTCTGGGTCGTTTAGCCGCAGGTGAAGATGTGGCCATTCCTCTACGAGCCTCGTCGATTCCCCGTCTCAGCCAGATCCGCGTGGAATTAGATTCCAGTGAAGGTTCAGGAGATCCCAATCATTTTTGTTATGTAGGATACACTGCGGAGGTGCGATTTCAAGCGAATCCCCTCCCGTTTTCATCCTCCCCCTGATATATTTCGTACTAGGGTAGAACTATTTTTACCCACTTAAATCCGACTCCCCAAGTTCTGGCTGGATCCTTGATGATTAGCTTGCGGCACTATGCTGATTGATCAGCTCAGAGCGGGGTGGGCTAAGCGGTTCCGTGGAGTGACTCTCTGGGCCTGGGGGATTTTGGGCTTCGGGGTAGCTCTGCTGCTGCTCACACTGATCCTGACCCAGTCGTTCAGGCTGCAATGGTGGTTCCCTTTCCTGCAATCTCAGCTCTGGAAAGATCTGAACTTATCCTCATGGACCCCTACGCTTCCAGAAACGGCAGAACTTTCCCCTGGGCAGTCGCTTGATCCCTTTACTTTTCGGTCCCCTCCTACTTTTCTGCAAATTCCACATCAACCTTTTGATCTTTTCTGGCCGCTATTGCTGGTTGTGATCGGCTGTTCCCTACTCCGCTTTTTGCCGTTTTCCAACCGGACCCGAGTAGTTGTCAATACTGCCATTCTTCTGATCATGGGTCGGTATTTACTCTGGCGATCTCTGAGCACCCTGAATCTTTCCTCTGCAATGGAGGCCCTGTTTAGTCTTCTCGTTTTCTTTAACGAAGTCATTGCCTGTTTTTCCTTTTTTCTGGGAAAAACCCAGTCGATTCTGTCAACAGATCAACAGCGGCGTCAGGAAGCGGATCAACTCTCCCAAGCGATTTTGACAGGATCCTTTCTGCCCAGTGTAGATGTATTGATCCCGACCTATAACGAGCCTGAATTTGTAGTTCGTCGTACTGCGGTCGGGTGCCTGGCCATGGATTACCCCAATAAACAGGTCTACATCCTGGACGATACGCGGCGGCCTCCCATTCGCCAGCTGGCGGCAGAACTGGGTTGTCGATACCTGACGCGGGCCGATAATCGCTACGCCAAAGCCGGAAATCTCAATCATGCCCTTCCTCATTCTCAGGGGCAACTGATCGCGGTCATGGATGCCGATTTTGTTCCCTTCACCAACTTCCTGACCCGAACGGTGGGCTTTTTTCTGAAACCTGAGGTGGCACTGGTGCAGACACCCCAAAGTTTCTACAACTCTGATCACCATGTCCGCAACCTGGGAATTGATCACTTAATGCATAATGATCTGGCCTATTTTTTTGAGGTCAATCAATCCCACCGCGACTACTTTAATGCATCCATTTGTTGTGGCACCTCCTATGTAGTGAGACGATCCCATTTGCGAGCTGTGGATGGATACTTAATCCGGTGTATCAATGAGGATTCTCCCACCTCGATCAAAATGCTCACTCGGGGTCTGCAGGTGGTTTACCTCAATGAGATCCTCTCGATGGGTGAGTCAACTCGCACCTATGTTGATTTCATCAAGCAAAGAACTCGCTGGCATCACAGTAACTACCAGATCTTTTTTTGTGGGGATGATATTCCCATCTGGAAGCTGGGTTGGCCTCAAAGAATATTTTTTCTGAGCTGGTATATCAGTTGCTTTCAACCGTTTTTCCGCTTGATCTTTATTTTGACCCCGATGCTGAGCCTGGCTTTAGGGTTCTCACCGATCCTGGCGACAAGTGAAGAATTTATTTACTATCTCTTGCCCTGGTTATTGGTTATTGTTTTGGGGCATGGCTGGGCTACTGAATATCGCAATACCTTTCTCTGGAATGAAGTTTACGAAACCATCCTCTGCTGGCCATTGCTGAGATGTCAGCTCTTTGCCCTGAGATCACCCTTTGGACTCCGATTTAAGGTAACTCGTAAGGGCGTGCAGACAGATAAGCGGGTCTATAACCTGAATCTCACCTGGCCTCTACTGCTGGGGATTGGAGTCATGGGTATCTCTCTAGTGCTCTACTGGACTTCGCTTCGCCCTGCTTATGCTCCACGCGGATCCTTTGGTATGGTCATGATGTCGGCCTTGCTGGTCTATCAAATGCTCTTGATGGCGATAGCATTTCTGGCAGGGATTGATCAGCCTGAGCGTCGACTTGTGGATCGCTTCCCACTGCGAACGTCCTGCCTGATTCAGGTTCCTGGAGGGGATGCCACCCAGCCTCCTATGAGCTACCAGGGGAACACCCTCAACCTATCTGAGCAGGGCGCTTATTTGCAGCTTGATGTCCGGCTTGAGCTCTCATCTGATAAATTTATTGATTTATATCTCCAGGATTATGACCTGTGGATCCCAGCTAAAATCTGTCGCCAGCAAACCCAGAAAGGTTCCACTCAACTGGCTTTAGAATTTCAGGATGTTGATCCTCAAACCAACCGCAAGTTAGTTGAGATCCTGTACACTACCATGACCTGGTGGAAACAAAGTAAAAAACTCGGTAGCCTTGAAGTTGCTGTTGCACTCCTCACTTCTCTGGTTACGCTTAAACCTCTACTCAGAGGCAGATTGTTCCAGGGGGGATCCCATTAATTCCGTCCTCAACCATGTTTATGTACCGTTGTCTGTCATGCTCTCTTGCCCTGCTCCTGGCCAGTGGTTTCTGGACACAGGCTGCCCATTCTCAGCCTCAACTGGATCCAGGCAGTTCCCGCTTGCTGGAGTCCTCTGAATTGGAAGAGGTACAGGCGCTGATTCCAACCGCCACCATTCTTGAAACCCAATCTTTTCGGGTTAAGTTACAGGGCCAGGGCATGGGTTCCTTTGTTGCGGCCCAATCGCCACCCCCAGATCCGGCTCAACTGCAGCTCTACTGGATCCAGGCAGATGAGATCACCAGCCTTCCCCAACCCGAGGACACCCAGAGCTGGACCTTATTTTCACTGGATGCGGTGGTCTTTACAGAACTGGATTTTGATGGTCTGGCGGATGTGTACATCATTTCCAGGCACCTGACCGGCATTGGACCAACGGGGGCCGATCCCTTTCCCTGGGTGACTTTTTATCTGCAGCAACCCGATGGCGGCTTTGAGGTTGACCCTGATCTCAGTCGTCAGGTCAGTGAACGCGGTGTGGGCACTGTCTCGGAGGTGGAGACAATTTTGAGAGCGGAACTGCGGTACCTCCCCTGAGACCTGCTGCCCCGACTTTTAGGGTTCAAGATCGGGATCACAAACTGATCCCCCTGGAGTGCTAGTCTCGATAAGAATTCACAAGGTTGTTTGGCCCGCATGCTCAGAGCTGGTATCGTCGGACTGCCCAACGTAGGTAAATCCACCCTCTTTAATGCCCTGTCCGAAAATGCAAAGGCAGAGGCAGCCAATTTCCCCTTCTGTACCATTGAGCCAACGTTGGGTTGGTGGCCGTTCCGGATCCGCGCCTTCAGATTCTCTCCCAGATCAGCACTTCCGCCGAGATTGTGCCTGCCCGGATCGAGTTTGTGGATATTGCTGGGCTGGTGGAAGGAGCCAGTAAAGGGGAGGGACTCGGAAATCAGTTTCTTTCTCATATCCGGCAGGTGGATGCCATTGTCCAGGTGGTACGCTGCTTCGACGATGAAAACATAACCCATGTGGCGGGTTCCGTGGATCCGCGTCGAGACATTCAGGTGATCAATCTGGAGCTGGCCCTGGCGGATTTAGCCCAGGTGGAACGTCGCATCGATCGGGTGCGGAAACAGGCCAAAACGGACAAAACAGCCCGGGTTGAGTTAGAGGCATTGGAGAGGTTACAGCAGGCTCTTGATGAAGGCAAACCTGCGCGGCTGGTCACTCTGGAAGAGGAAGAAGAGGACTTGATCCGTCCCCTGGGCATGCTCACCCGCAAAAAAATGATCTACGCGGCGAATGTTGCCGAAACGGATCTGGCCAGCGGCAATACCTGGGTGGAGGACGTGCAAGATCTTGCTACTCCTGAAGGAGCTGGCGTGGTCGTGGTCTCAGCACAGGTTGAGGCCGAATTGCTGGATCTAGACGAGGCCGAGCGTCAGGATTATCTGGATTCACTGGGGGCGAAGGAAGGAGGACTGGTGAGTCTGATCCAGGCCACCTATGCACTCTTGGGCCTGCGCACCTATTTCACCTCCGGTCCCAAAGAAACCCGAGCCTGGACCATTCCAGCTGGAGCCACAGCCCCTCAGGCAGCAGGGGTGATCCACTCTGATTTTGAGCGCGGCTTTATTCGGGCCGAGACGGTGGCTTATGCCGATCTGGTGGACAGTGGATCTCTGAATGCTGCCAAGGAAAAAGGGTTGGTGAGAAGTGAAGGCAAAGACTATGTTGTGCAGGAGGGGGATGTGATTTTATTTCGCTTCAACGTTTGAGGAGGCCTACTCGGCGGTCGCTCATATCTCAGCTGACTCTCCAGAATTGCGCCTCTGAGTAGCAGCCACATTTGGCAACTAAGCTAAGCTCTCTGTCAGGATAAGGCTGGTCGTGAGGGTAGGGTTGAACTGTTGCTCTACTCAGCGATTGACCACTTCGCTCATTCAGATCCGGATTGAACTATGCGTTTGTTTAATTCCACAGCACTCATCGCCTTTCTGGGAAGCTTTGCTCTGATGGGCCTTATTGCCTGGGGCCTCTTCTGGCGGGTAGAGGAAGTGGTGGTCGAACAGCCCCTGGATAAACCACCTGTGGTCAGTCGCACTGTTGATCTGGTGGGACGGCATCAGGGCCAGCAACGCTGGCGGCTCCTGGCGGAGGAAGTAGAAATGGGCAATGGTCAGCAGATCTTTGACCAGGGAGCCCACGGATTCTTCTACGGCACTCCCGCGAAAGCGGATCAAGAGGATCCTTTCTTCTCCGATCAGCAACAAATGGAATGGGAGGCCGACCTGGCCCGCTATGACGCTGAAGCCGATCTGCTGCTCCTGAATGAGAATGTCGAGGTTAGAGATCAGGATGGGAGCCGACTGCTCACCAACACGCTCCAGGTGACCCCAGAAGAAGAGATGGATATGCCGGAACCCTTTACTCTGACAGGGGATGAAATGGTCTTATCCGGTCAGGAGGGATCATTAATTTCCAATTTGCTCTCATGAAGGCTTCCGGCGGCAAATTGATTGTCTTACCAGAGGCTTCTCCAGAATTGCAGTTGGGTGCCGCCCAGGCCACCTCTGTGGTTGCCGTAGCCGAAAGCAATCCCGAGGCCACAATCATCACAGCTCAACAGCTGACTTATGATCGCTCGACCCAGAGGGCTGTGGGGGAAGGAGATCTCGTCATCCGCGAGGAAGGGGTGGAGATCCGTGCACCGCGGGGTACCTACGATCGTCAACTGGCCCAGAGCAACCTAGAGGGGGGGGTGGTGCTGCAGGAAACGGGGCAGGGGGGTGGAGAGATTATGCCAGACTTCACGCTTGCCCAGGCCGAACCAGCCGCAGAAGACGAAGAAGTGACCATCATCGCCGATCAACTGGACTATGACCGCAACACTCAGATTGCGCAGGGGCAGGGAAATCTAGAGATCCGGCAGGGGGAAACCATCCTGGAATCTCCCCAGGGCAGCTATCGTCGCCGCGAAGCCCAGAGCATTCTCAATGGAGGGGTAACGCTGCGCGAACCCAACCGGATCCTGACAGCCCAGCGACTGGAGGGAAACCACCAGGATAAGATTTTCCTTTTTGAGGAAGACGTGGTTTACAGGCAGCTGGCAGAGGCAGAAGCGGGGAGCACAGAAGCGGGAGACAGCCTGACCAGCGAACTGCGGCAGTCGGAAACCGAGGTGCGGGCCGCAAAACTGGTGTATAACTCCCCCAGCGAAACTTCAGAGTTCACCCAAAATGTCCAATTTGTGCAAAGGGGACGGCAGGCCAAGTCGGAGAGTGCAGTGATCACCCCAGAACTGGTCACGCTGACGGGGGAGGTCGAAATTCAGCAGATCGATGGGGACTGGCTGGCGCGCCGCTTTCAGGATCCAGACGCACAGCAGGATGTGTCGCGACCCACCCTGATCTTTGCCGACCGTGTAGAAATTGACCAGCAAACCAGTGATGCCCGTTTTTACGAGAATGTGGTAATCGTGCAGGCCAATCGCGCCGCTGAAGGAGACAAGGCCACCTACTACGACAGCACCGAGTCGTTTGAGCTGGTGGCAGTTTCGGCTCCAGTGCTTCTGTGTGATCGGGGGGATGTGGGCGATGTGATCCCTGACAGCATTGAGGGTTTACCGGGAAGGGATGCTCTGGATGTCACCTGCCGAGGGGCCAATCAAATTAGCTCAGAGTTGATCGAGCTGGACATGGCCAACGACACCTTCAAGGCCACCGGTCAAAGCATGATGCAATTCCGTGTTGATGCTCAGGACGCCCCTTGAAGCGACGAGAAGATCCCATGGCAGCCCCGTCTTCCCCCCCCTCGACTGGCTCCCGAACCCCGTTGCGGAGCTTTTTAAGACAACAGTGGGAATGGCTACGATCCTGGCTGCTGGGGGGATTTTTTCTGGAGATCTACCTGCTCAAGGAAATGATCCGGCCCTTCTTCCTGGGGGTGGGCGGCGGCACCACCTTGCTGTTGGGCAATCAGCTGTTTCTCTACACCGACCTGCTGGTCAAGAAAGGGGCTCCCCCCATCACTATTCTGCAGATCCTGATTCTGAATCTGCCTGCGATCCTGGTAGTGACCTTCCCGATTGCGGGTCTATTTGCCACCCTGCTTACCCTGGGGAAAATGGGAGCAGACAGTGAAATCATTGCTTTGCGTGCAGCGGGTGTCCCCTATCGGAAACTTTTTGTTCCAGTCTTACTGATCGGGTTGACCATCAGTGGCATTGCTTTTTACATGAACGATTACATTGTTCCCCTCACCAACCAGAAGGTCAGGACCCTCAATCACAACCTGTTTATTTCTCAGGACGCAGTTCTGCTTAACCCCCAGGAGATTTTTAAGGTGGATGATCACCTCTGGTTTTACATCGGGGATATTGACCCTGAGACAGGGTTAATGAAAGATGTCCTGATTTTGGATCGCAAAGCGGAAACCGGAGTTCTGCGCTATCCTCAGGTGATAACGGCGGAAACTGCTCGCCAGGTGGACCAGAATTGGCTGCTGGAGGGGGCTGGAGTTCGTCGCTATGATCCCGAGGGCCGCACTTACTACGAGGGGCAGGTGGGAACAATGGAGCTGAATATCGTCAGTGAACTTGTCAACCTTGTGCGTGGAGAAAAGGTGCCCCAGGAACAATCCAGTCAAGAACTCAATGAGCAAATTCAGCTACTGCGTCAAAGTGGGGTTCCGCAGCAGGAGGTCATCCGCCTGGAAGCAGAATGGCATCTTAAATTTGCAATTCCGCTGGCCAGTTTCTTTGCCATTATGATCGCAGCTCCCTTGGGGTTGCAGGCGGTGCGTCAGACGGGGCGGTATGGAGGGGTAGCAGTAGCCATCGTCCTGGTGTTTATTTACTATGTATTGTTGAGTCTAGGGAGAAGTTTAGGCCGCGCTGGTCTACTGGATCCCTGGTTAGCTGCCTGGATGCCCAATATGGTGTTCGGGGGAATTGGAACATTGTTGTTGTGGCGGTACATGCGGTGAAACCCACGCTTCTGGTCCACAAATTCTGGTTGAGCCTCTGCTGTGGCAGTTCTACAGCCTCACTTCTCCTTCTCAGTCAGGCCGCCCTGGCTCAGACCCAGCCCCTGTCCACAGACCTGCAGGGTTATGACCGTTATCTGAGTAGTCATCAGCATCTGGCTCAGGTCCCTGGTCGCTCCGCAGCATCTGCTCCCGAGCCTGCTGGGGTATTGGCCCAAACCGATCTGGAAAAGGCTGCGGTTCCTTCCCCTCCCCCCCGGTCTGCAGCGGATCATGAGTCTCTTGAGGCTGCTCGGATACAGCGTCTATTGGCAGAAGGGGCGGCAGCAGTTTCGGCTCGTTCTGAAGATGTCTCTGCCCGCTTGCATGCCCTTCTAGAAGAGTCATCTGCCCCACAGCTGCTTGCCCAGGCCACGCCCAGCTCTGCCAATGTCCCCTCACCCTTACGGGTAGACAGTGTTCCTGTCCTGGGAGCTGCCCCTCTTTCACCCTCCAATTCGCAAGTAAAGACAGAAGATCAACAGAAGCCCGAATCCCTCTCTGCATCCCAGATTGATCGCTTGCTTGCCGAGGTGCCGCCACCGTAGCTGAGGCCGAAGTGAGCCCCACTCCCCAGGAGATGGAAAAGCCCACTACTTCTGCAGTCCCCATTGCGCAGGCCTCCAGCCCGAACGCTTCGCCTCCAGATCATGATCCGGTTGCCATTCAGTCTGAAGATCCTGTCACCGCCTCTGCCGATAGCCTCAGTGACGTTTCTACTGACGCCGCGTCGCTGCAACCGCAGCGTTCTCCCAGCCCCACCATCAGTAATCCTGGTCTGGCTGTCCTGGTTCCCCTGCTTCTGGCCCCAGATCCAGTCGCTGAACCCGAGCCTCCAACTCCCACTTTTGCGAAGGGATCCCTAGCCCCTTTCCCCGTGGCTCAAGCTGAGGCCGCCTCTGCCCCGGCTGTGGTTCCAGGCGTGCTTGCCCCTGCCGCACTCACCCCCTTCCGATTCTGCAGCAATTTCCCCTTTTCCAACCCCCCCTGCCGACTCAGGTTGCGGCCCCGTCGAACTCCACCTCACCAGCGCTCCTGCCCAGTGAGCCAACCCCCACCGATCTCACCGAAAAATTTCCTTTATTTCAGGGAGTGGCCACCGCTGCTAGCCAGGAACAACGACCTTTTGCACCTTCGTTACCCCAGTTCGCTGGAACCCCGCAAGCTTCAGCCTATGCCCCCGTTTTGCTAAGTCGTTTTCCTCTCCCCCAATTTATGGTGAGGTCCGGGAGCGGAGCCGGTAACCAGGTGGCAGCTGCCCCGGGGACTCAACTCCCCGACACACGTGGATCCCAAATCCGGCAACAACTGGAAACCAATCTGCAAACTCAGGTTCCCCTGGATCCAGATCAACTGAATGTAACCGGGGACAATCTCAGTTTTGATGCTGAGCAACAGGTGGGCATCGCCGAAGGAAACGCTCGCATCCAGCTGTCGGATGGCACCACGATCACGGGCGACAAACTCCTCTTTTACCAGCGGGAAAAGCGACTGCGCAGCGAAGGCCCCTTCCTGCTTGAGCAGGCTTCTTCCCAAGGAGGGGAGCGTCAGATCAAAGGTCGCAACCTGGATTTCGACATCACCAGTCGTTCTGCCCAATTTGAAAGTTCTCTGGTGATCCTACCGGGCGAAGAACCGGGAACAAAGATCTTTGTACGCAGCGAAGAGACCACTGCCCTGCTCGGCGATCAGATCTTTTTTGAGAATGCCACGATTACCACTTCACCCGAACCTCCCGTCACCCACTACGTCAAGGGGGATCGCGTGGAGGTATTCCCTGACGATAAGCTGCTGGTGTATAACGCCCGTGTCTTCGGGGGGGGAGCTCTAGATGAGCAAGGGGATATTGGCGGGGGTACCCAGATCGGTTACTTTCCTCTCTTTGTCTACAGTCTGCAGGATCACCAATGGATCCTCCCAGGACAGAGTGAAGAGGAAGGCATTTTCGTCAAGTCCAGCTGGGCTTACCGCTTTGATCAGTACAACTTTGGTGGCCTGCGTCTGGATCTGATTGAACGCAAGGGTCTGGGGATAGGCTTTACCCATGACTACATTGTCCCCATCCAGGACTCTGAGAACTATGGTCGTGCTCAGTTCTATCTGGTCACCGAGCGGGATGAGAACCGGATGTCCAGTCGCTTCCGCGTGGATCACTTCTTTGATTTCTATGCGGCCAATATTTTGGGGAACTATGGCTCCCTGCGTGGACAGCTGAATGTCGATCTGGACAACACCTACCGACCTGCGGGGGGTCGCAATGACGCCTCTAACTTCCGCCTTAATTCCACCTTCCGCGCAGATCTCTCCTCCACCACTCTCAACTTTAGTCGAACGGGCTCACCCACCCGGGGTACCTATAACTTGCCCTTAACCGTCAGTCATGATCAACGGTATGACGGCGTTCCCTGGCTCTCGTCAAACATGAGGATTGACTATAACCAGCGGTTGAGTGCGCGGGGAGCCCAGGACTTTTCCGATACACGCTTAACCGTGGGCACCCGTTTTCGGCCTCCCGGTTGGGGGGGGGATTATCAGGTGAATTACCGTGCCTACAGCAGTTCTAACGGGGATCAGGAATCACGGAAAAACTTTGAATTTATCTTTAATCCCACCAATTTTACCCTCTCCCGCGATATCTCCTTTACCTCCAACCTGACCCTGACCCAGAACCAATCCCCCGATGCCGAAGCCACTGGCCTTAACTTTTTTAATAAGTACGAAGCTCGATCTAGTTTGAGATTTGCTGATTTTCAGCCCTTTGAATGGATCAAGGTCGCTCCGGGATCGGTTGAGTACTACCAGGCCCTTTACTCCACGCCGGATCAGGAATCAACCCTTACTCTCGGCCCACGGGTCAGCATTGAACCCAGCGAATGGGCCAATCTGGATATGCGTTTCCAACGGGTGTTTCAGGGCAATAACAGTGTTCCTTTTCAGTCAGTGTCTAGCAATCCCCGCGACACCCACCGGATCAACGCCAACCTCAGTTTCTTTACCCCGCGCTCTACGATTCCCAATGTCCCGCCCGGCTATGTTGCCTTTGAAGACGATCTGCCTGGAGAACTGCCCATTGCCCTCACCTTCCCGGACGATACTGCCGCAGATTTAGATGAGATTGCCAACCGCACTGAGGAAGAGTTGCAGGCTGACGTCAAAAATCTTTTCCGCTTTGACACCTCCACAGGCTTTGATTACGTCAGTGATCGCTGGGATCTGGTCAATGCCACCTTCACCTGGAACACCACCCCCAATCTTTTCGATGTCCGCCTATCCACCAGTTACGATCCCAATGAGGGTGATCTGAATCCGATCCAGTTAACCTACACGGGTCGCTCCACCACCACCTTTGAACGGGGATTGCGCTCGGGCCTTGACTTTTACGAGCCTGGGGTGAGCTACAGTGTTCGAGCCGTCTACGATCCCGAGGAAGGGGACCTCTCCAGCTACGGTGTCGATCTGGATGCCACCATCGGCAACCGCTGGCAAAATCACTGGGGGCTGCGCCTGGGAGTGGATCAGGAAGGGTTGCAGGAAATTACCATCCGTCGAGATCTGCGCGACTTTGAAGTCAGGCTCACTTACGATCCCTCTGCAGAACTCCTGCGTCTGGAGGGTTTCCTGGTGGCGTTCCCCAGCCGACCCGTTGGTTTAACTCAGGAGCGGGGCGACTTCCTCTTCTCTTCCCCCTCTTCAATTGGCTCAGGTGAGCTACTGCCTTAGGAGCAATACGATATGGCCCATTTTTCTCAGATCCAATGGTCATGGCTCAGCAAGTGTCTGGGCTTGGGAGCCACTTCAGTGCTGCTAATGTTGGGATGGGGCAACCAGCCTGGGCACGGGTTTTTCTAGAAGTAACCATGCGGCTTGGACTCTCCGTCAATCAAGATTACTGGTACGTGATCGCCCTGAGCAGCAGTTCCGGCAGCAACAGTAGCGGCCCCACGGCCAACTTGACGGATCCCAACATCACTGTGGGTACAAATGACCAGGAGTTCGTCCAGGATTGGGATTATTTGATTCGGGTCAAACCCCTGAACGAAGAAGCAGTGCTGCAGGCCACCATTCAGGAACCTGGAGGTCCAGAAGTCGATTTCATCACCGGATTTAATGATGTCAGGGTTGAGAATGGGGAACGTGATCAGGACACCATTACCCTGTCCATTGATCTGGATGAGCTGTCAAATCTGAATGCGGTTGAAGAAGATGTCCAGGTGAGTCTGATTACCATCAAAGCCCCCTTTCGGGTGGATCCAGAAGAGACCAATCTGGCCATTGATGCAGTCCGGGGAAATGTGCCCAACTACTACCGCCTCAGCCTCACCAATCAGCGCCAGGTCCTTGTCGAAGATGCTCAACGGCAGGAAACCCTGCGCCGCAGCCGTGAATTGATCACACGCGATGATATCGGCAATGTCACCGCAGCCGACAGTATTGAGGGCTCAGCTCTAGGGATCCTGGCAGCGAATATTCTGACCTTTAATCTGGAACTGGTGGAACGCTGATCCCACTCGCGAGTTTCTACCCAGATTCCTTGTCAACGCTCCACAAAAGTTCATGAGACAATGGAGCCAGTGATACAGGAGACCTCCGCATGGTTCGCACTGCCTCTACAATGCTGCCCCTGGCTACCCAGGCACCAGACTTTCAACTGCAGGATGTTGTCTCGGGTCAGATGATTTCGCTCTCTACCTTTGCTGATAAACCTGCTCTGCTGGTGATGTTTATCTGCCGCCATTGTCCTTACGTCAAGCATGTGCAGACAGAGCTAGCACGGTTGGGAGAAGACTACCTCTCCAAAAATGTTGGGATCGTGGCCATTAGCGCTAATGATGCCGAGAAGTATCCGGATGATGCTCCGGCAAGTCTGAAAGAAATGGCCCAGGAACTGGGTTTTAACTTTCCCCTCTGTTTTGATCCAACCCAGGAAGTGGCAAAAATCTATACTGCTGCCTGTACCCCTGATTTCTTTCTATTTGATGCAGATCGCAAACTGGTTTATCGTGGTCAGCTAGATGATAGTCGCCCCAGCACTGATACCCCTGTGACTGGTAAAGATCTGCGGGCAGCGCTGGATACCGTTCTGGCTGGGCAGGCCGTGTCCGAGGAGCAAAAACCCAGCATTGGGTGCAACATCAAATGGAAGCCAGGCAACGAACCTCCCTATTTTGGGTGATTAGGATCTCTCAGGTGAGGTGCCTGTGCTATGCTCCTAGGGCTGACTTTTGATAGCTTGCAGGTGATCAGGTCAGCTCTTCACGGGATGTGGCGCAGCTTGGTAGCGCACTTCGTTCGGGACGAAGGGGCCGCAGGTTCGAATCCTGTCATCCCGATCTTTTCCTAAGTTACGCTGTGGGCGGTCCGCAGGCTTACGCCAATGGGCCTCCCCGACCAAAACCAGAACAATCAGGGGGGACCTGGTGGCTGCAGATCCAGAGGGTGGTGTGTGGAAGTACCGGAAAGATTAGTAGAAAAGTCGATGGATGAGGTGTGGTGATGACGGATGAAGAACTGAATGCCAGATTTGCCCAGATGACGGACGCTGTTTCTCGACTAGCGGAGTCCACTGATGATCGGGTCCAGGAGTTACGGGAGAATGACCGCCTTCTGAACAATAAATTTGATCGCTTAGTAGATGCGCAGCTGCGCTTCCAGGATCAGCTTGGTGAGATGGCCCGTCTCATGCGGGAGGATCGGGAGGATCGGCAGCGCAGACAGGCTGAACAGGAGCGGATCAACGAAGAGTCCCGTAAACGTCATGAGGAGCATGAGCAGCGCTTCAACATCCTCCTGGAGGAGATCCGCTTCATGAATCGACAGCGACAAACTCCAGAGAGTTGATGGAAAAATCTTATGGATGAGGTGTGGTAATGACAGATGAAGAACTGAATGCCAGATTTGCCCAGATGACGGACGCTGTTTCTCGACTGGCGGAGTCCACAGATGATCGGGTCCAGGAGTTACGGGAGAATGACCGCCTTCTGAACAATAAGTTTGATCGCCTAGTGGATGCGCAGCTGCGCTTCCAGGATCAGCTTGGTGAGATGGCCCGTCTCATGCGGGAGGATCGGGAGGATCGGCAGCGCAGACAGGCCGAACAGGAGCGGAGGTGGGCGGAGCAAGAGCGGCTCAATGCAGAGTCCCGCAAACGCCATGAGGAACATGAGCAGCGGTTTAATGTCCTCCTGGAGGAGATCCGCTTCATGAATCGACAGCGACAAACTCCAGAGAATGAATAAACCTTTACTACAGTAGCGCAACTGTTCCCGATCTACTTCCTGCCCTTGATTGCGAATCCCTATATCGCTTGCCTGGAAGGAGTTTGTCCTAAACTGGTCCCGCTTCTGTTCCCACCAGGCTCGGTTGGAGGATGCCTATCTGATCGGGGCCAATCTCTGGCGTACCCATCTCCTGGGATCTGTGATGGATACCGACAACCTGCAACGGTCACGCTGAAGGTGCAAACGGATGCAACGCAATTATGTGCTGGGAGACTTTCACTATCGGAGTTCACATCGCACTCAACACCACAGGCGAGCCAGGTATTCTCCTTCTCGATCCTGATACAAGATCTGGCACTGCCAACCCGCCTGATCCGCCTGCTGTTCAAGAGTGTCTGAATCCAGGTACAACCAGCGCATTGGCAAACTGATCTGCCCTCGATACTTCACAGTCAAGATCACATTGCCAGGATAGTCCTCCGTTAGATCCAGCGATGGCTCCAGATTAAGATCAGTAGAGTCAAAAAGGATCTGCCCCCCCGGAGCTAACCAGTTGCGGGCTTGGTCTAGAAAAGGTTGCAATTGATCCAGTGTTTGCACAATCCCGATCCCATTCATCAGTAATAACAGTGTATTGAAGCCTGATTGTGAAAAAGAGAATAGATCCCCATGATCAAGGCGGTAAACTCCCCGCTGCTGCATGATCTGAATTGCCACTTCCGAAGCATCCAACCCCCATACTTCCAATCCTTGATCCTGTAACCAGAGACAGTGAGATCCACAGCCCGCCCCGATATCCAGCACCCGCCCCCGACATAATTCCAGAGCCATCCACTCTTGAGGCGTAAAGTTAGGGGGATCTCGAAAAAAGATCTCGATCGGCATAATCTGAGTTGTCCCCAGAGAACTAGTGATCACTAATTCAGCTGCAGTATTTCCAGTCAGATAATCCAACCAGGCCATCTCCATCAGAGTGATCGCGGGTTTCTGGGTAGGCATAGGAGAGAGGGGATCCATCAGGTCCTTTTTTTGATGACATGATCAAGACAAACTAGGATAAAGGCTAGATTTCAGAGTCAACTATGGCCCCTGATCTGCAACAGCAGCTTCCCACCAGTGCTGAACTTCCTTCCTCAGATGACACACCAGTGGATAACGAAGATCAGAACTTTGTTCCCAATTTGCTTCTCTTTCTGCTTGAAGAGATCTGGAAGCACCGACAGGATTGGTACTTTGGTGTTGATATGGGGATCTATCACACCACTGGAATCAGTCCCCATGTCCCCATTGTTCCCGATGGGTTTCTCAGCCTGGGAGTTCCTCGTCGGAGGGGAAATACCTCCCGCCTCAGCTATGTTGTTTGGGAAGAACAGAACATCGTCCCCACCCTGGTGATTGAGGTGGCCTCCCTGACACCTGGAGGGGAGTACGATCGTAAACTGGAGAGCTATGCTCGCCTGGGCGTCAAGTATTACCTGATCTACAATCCCAGCTACTGGCAATGGGATCGCCATTTGCCCTTTGAAATGTATCGCCTAGAAGAGAAAGCCTACGAGCTGCAAGTGGGAGAACCCTATTGGATGCCTGAGGTAGGGCTGGGGATGGGTCGCGGTCAGTACCGATCCGGTGACATTAGCAGAGAGGTGCTCTACTGGTTTGATCAACAGGGAAAACGATATCTCACCGCTCAGGAGAAACTCGAAGCAGCAGAAGCCTTGCTGCAACACTATCAACAGAAATATGGAGATCTGCCTGAGACAACCACCTGAAAACTGAGACTTCACAAGTTTTTCAAGAGAGAAAGAACGAAGAAAGATTCCTGCGGCGGTAAAATGCTTGAGATCAATCTAGCCTGAATCTATGAGTAGTCCCACCGCGATCGTCTTGCTCTCCTGCCCTGATCAGAAGGGACTGGTGGCTAAGCTTGCTAATTTCATCTACTCCAATGGTGGGAATATTATCCACGCCGATCAACACACAGATCTGGAAGTGGGCCGCTTCCTCAGTCGCATGGAATGGCAACTGCAGGATTTTAACCTCCCCCGCGAGATCATCGCCCCGGCCTTTGAGGCGATCGCCAAACCCCTGCAGGCAGACTGGCAACTGTTTTTTTCGGATCAGCCCAGCCGCATTGCCCTCTGGGTGAGTAAACAAGATCATTGCTTGCTCGATCTACTCTGGCGTTACCAGGCGGGAGAACTGCCAGCCAAGATCCCTCTGATCCTTAGCAATCACTCGCTGCTCCAGCCAGTAGCCGCAACCTTCGGCATTGACTTTCATCATTTGCCCCTCACCCCAGAAACCAGACCAGATCAGGAGGCAAAGGTAGTCCAACTGCTGCAGGAGTATGAGATTGACCTGGTTGTTCTGGCCAAGTATATGCAGATCCTCAGTCCAGATTTTCTGGAGCAATCACCGCAAGTGATCAATATCCATCACTCGTTTCTGCCCGCGTTTGTTGGGGCAAATCCCTATCACCAGGCCTATGCGCGAGGAGTCAAGATCATTGGGGCCACTGCCCACTACGTCACCCCCGAACTGGATGCCGGACCGATCATCGAACAGGATGTGGTGCGGGTGAGTCACCGCGATGAGGTGCAGGATCTGATCCGTAAAGGCAAAGATCTGGAGCGGATCGTGCTGGCAAGAGCTGTCCGCCTCCACCTGCAACACCGGATTTTGATGTACAACAACCGCACCGTGGTGTTCTGATCTGAATCCAAGTCCCCTTGATCTTTAGTTTTGAGACTGAGGATTGAAAGACATCAACTCTGGAGTGATGATCTCGGCAGGTAGCTGTTCAGGCTCATACATATTAGAGACATACTCCTTCAGCATCCGCTCCGTATTAAAGAGGGGATTGAGGGTGCGCATGGCCTCCTTCACCCGTGCCAGCCAGCGGCGAGGGATTCCCTGCTCATCCCGCTCATAGAACATAGAAATCACTTCCTGTTCCAGCAGATCGTAGATGGAGGTGGCATCCAGATCATCCTGCAGGGCAGAGTCAATGCCATCGATCGCTTCGCCCACAGCCCAGCCATTGTTGCCGTTGTAGCCTTCCGGCCACCAGCCATCCAGAACCGAGAGATTTAAGCCACCGCTGAAGCCCACTTTCTGACCTGAGGTTCCAGACGCCTCCAGAGGACGGCGGGGATTATTTAACCAGACATCTACCCCCTGCACCATATTGCGACCGACGTAGGCATCATAATTCTCAATGAAAGCTACCCGGTTGCTGATGGCTGGATGGCTAGACCATTCCAGGATCCGCTGGATCAGACGCTTGCCACCATCATCCCGAGGATGGGCTTTTCCGGCAAAGATAATCTGGACCGGACGAGCCTGGCTGGAGAAGATGCGCGTGATCCGCTCCAGATCCCGCAGGATCAGGTCGCCTCGCTTGTAGGTGCTAAAGCGGCGGGCAAAGCCAATCGTGAGAATATTTGGATCCAGGAGATGCGCAACCGCCTGAATCCGGTCATGGGATTCCCCACGGCTCCGGCGGGACCGAAGCACACGGTGACGCACAAATGAAACCAGCCGTTCCCGTAAAGCTGCCTTCCGCTGCCACAGTTCTTCATCCGGGATTTGATCGACTCGGGACCACACCTCAGGCTCAGAGATGCGATCCACCCAGTCTTTACCCAGGTATTGGTCATAGAGATCCCAGAAAAGGGGTGCCACCCAGGTGCGAGCATGCACTCCATTCGTGATGTAGCTAATGGGAACCTCATCCACCGAGCGATTCGGATAAAGAGCCTGCCACATTTCACGGGAGACATGGCCGTGGAGTTTACTCACTCCATTAGTGGAACGAGCATAACGCATGGCCAGGACCGTCATATTAAACCGTTCCCAGGAATCACCACTGCGGCGGGCCCCCAGCATCATGAATTGCTCGCGGCTTAAACCCAGGAGCGGCCAGAAGCTATTGAAGAAGGGATCCATTTCCTGGGGTTCAAAGGCATCATGTCCGGCAGGAACCGGGGTGTGGGTGGTAAAGATGCACTGGTTGCGAACTGTGGGCTCGGCTGCGAGCAGAGACGATCCTTTCTCCACCTGCTCCCGTAATAGCTCCAGGGTGAGGAAAGAGGCATGACCTTCATTCAGGTGAAAAACCGAAGGCGCAATACCGAGCTTGCGCAGCATGCGTACCCCCCCAATCCCCAGAACCACCTCCTGAGCAATCCGGGTATCCTTATTCCCCCCGTAGAGGTGGGCGGTAATCCAGCGATCGATCGGATCATTTTCAGGCAGATCGGTATCGAGCAGGTAGAGGGGAACACGACCCACATCCACGCGCCAAGCCCCAATCTTGACGGTGCGCTCCCGCATCTGCACTTCCACGATCATGGGGGTGCCGTCCTGATGGCGAACACGGGTGACGGGCAGCTTGGTGAAATCAAAATCTTCGTACAGTTCACCCTGCCAGCCGCTCATATCCAGGCGCTGTTGAAAATAGCCCTGACGGTAGAGCATACCAATCGCCACCATGGGAATGCCCAGATCTGAGGCGGTCTTGAGGTGATCTGCGGCCAGCATGCCCAAGCCCCCAGAATACGTGGGCAAGGACTCATGCAAACCATACTCAGCACAAAAATAGGCAATCGGTCTTTGAGGATCATACTGGCGCATATTCTGCTTCGCCCAGGTATGATCTGCACGCATGTAGTCCTGGAAGATCTCACTCATGCGGCGCACCGTGGTCAGGTAATTCACATCCGTGGCCAGAGCCGCCAGACGCAGATAGGAAACCTCCTCTAGCATGCGCACCGGATTGTGAGAGCACTGATCCCAGAGGACTGGATCCATTTCCCGAAAGACCGTGAGGTGATCTTGGTTCCAGGTCCACCAGTAGTTACGGGCGATCTCACACAGTGGTGTCAGCGCCTTAGGGAGTGCCGGACAGGCTTCAGGCTTCATTGACGCACTCGTGAATAGGACCATGGAGAGCTACCTTTCCTTGCTGAAAATGGGCAACATGACTCGACACACCAGTCATGGCCCCATCATCGGACAGACTTGAAAGCGATAGGCATTTTTCACACTCTCTATAGGATCAGAGTCTGACTTTTGGTCTAGGACTATTCGCCTCTTTGGCTCCAGAAGCCAGATACAGCCATTTCTTGATCCCCCGTGGGGATCGCCAGAATCCTCAATATCCAGCTGAACTTGCCGCCATAACTGAGGAGGCGCACCCGAGGAAGTTCTGAGTTAGGCTGAAAACCCTCCGAGCTCAAGCGCAATGGGAGTAAAGTCATGGCCGACCCCAGTGAATCGTTACACCCTCTGGATCTGCTGTATGAGGGTAAAGCCAAGCGTGTTTATCTCACCGCTGATCCCGAGATCTTGATCTGTGAGTTTAAGGATGATGCCACGGCGTTTAATGCGGCAAAGCGGGGCACAATCACGGGTAAAGGCGAGGTGAACTGCACCATTGCGGCTCACCTGTTTACCTATCTGGCGGAGCATCAGATCCCGACCCATTATCTCCAACAGCTCTCACCTACCTCCATGCTGGTGCGGGGGGTGCAGATCCTGCCTCTGGAGGTGGTGGTGCGCAATCGGGCGGCGGGATCCCTCTGTAAACGGTTGGGAATTCTTCAGGGTCAGCACCTTACCCCCTCCCTGGTAGAGTTTTTCTTCAAAAATGATCAACTGGGCGACCCGCTGGTGACAGAGGATCATATTCAGTTACTGCAGCTGGCCACTGTGGATCAGGTGGAGCACTTACGGCAGATGGCGTTGCGAATTAATACTAGCCTGCAGTCTTTTTTCCAAGCTCGAGATCTGGAGCTGGTGGATTTCAAACTGGAGTTTGGCATTGGCACAGAGGGTCAGATCTTGCTAGCGGATGAAATTAGCCCCGACACCTGCCGCCTCTGGGATCTCACCCCCACGGGAACAGATCAGCCTCGTGTTCTGGATAAAGATCTCTTTCGCTTTGATCTGGGGGATCCCGTAGCCGGATATCAGGAAGTCCTGCAGCGGGTGTTACAGGTCCCTGATCTTTCTGCCCAGCAAAAAACTGCCCAGGATCATCACCCTGAGCAGCCTTAAGTTATCGAGTTGTACTGAATCAATGCTGACTAGGCAAACTTAGGAATGCCAGCAGACTTATCCGGTATTGTGGTGTACTCAGCTACAATCGCCCGGAACTCATCCCCATCCAGGGTTCCTGTTCCACCAGCGTATCGGCCAGCCGATCCAGAAGCGTGCGGTATTCGGTCAGGATAGAAATGGCTCGCTCGTAACAACGATCCAGCATCTCTCGCACCTGTTTGTCGATCTTGGCTGCTACATCTTCCGAGTACTCAGTCCGGTTACTCCAGCCTCCCCCAAGAAACACCTCATTATTGGGAGAATCCAGCATCAGGGGGCCCAATTCAGACATGCCAAAGCGGGTGACCATCTGCCGGACCAGGCTGGTGTTCTGCTGCAGATCATTGCTGGCCCCGGTGGTGGTTTCGCCGTAACCGAAGACAATTTCTTCCGCAGCCCGACCGCCAAAGCCAACGATCACCCGCTCCAGCAACCAGCCACGACTGTAAAGACCACTATCGATCTGCTCTTCATTGGGAAGTTGTGCGCAAAACCACCTGCCCCACTAGAGCGCGGAATGATCGTCACCTTGTTGAGGGGATCGGCATTCGGTAACAGGGTCATCAACAGAGCATGACCGGACTCGTGGTAGGCGATCAGACGCTTGCTCTTGCCGTCCAGCAGGGGAGGCTTGGTCAGTCCAATCGTGATCCGATCGATGGCGTCATCAATATCTTGATTGGTCACGGCAGTGCGTTGACGACGGGCAGCTAAAATTGCTGCTTCATTGAGCAGGTTAGCCAGATCTGCGCCAGCAAAACCCGGTGTGCGGCGAGCAATGGCCTCCAGATTCACCTCGTCATCCAGTTTCTTATCCCGAGCATGCACCCGCAGGATCTCATGACGACCTTTGAAGCTGGGCCGATCCACCGTTACCTGACGGTCAAAGCGACCAGGGCGAAGCAGCGCGGTATCCAGAACATCGGGACGATTCGTGGCGGCAATGATAATGATGCCGGTGTTACCCTCGAACCCGTCCATTTCCGTCAGTAACTGGTTCAGGGTTTGCTCCCGCTCATCGTTGCCACCCCCGATTCCAGCACCCCGCTGCCGACCCACCGCATCAATCTCATCAATGAAGATGATACAGGGGGCATTTTCTTTGGCCTTCTTAAACAGGTCTCGCACCCGTGAGGCCCCGACACCTACAAACATTTCTACAAACTCTGATCCGGAGATGGAGAAGAAGGGAACACCCGCTTCCCCAGCGATGGCTTTTGCCAGCAAGGTTTTTCCGGTTCCTGGAGGGCCAACCAGCAGCACACCTTTGGGGATCTTGGCCCCGACAGCCGTGAAGCGCTCAGGCTTCTTGAGGAAGGTGACCACCTCTTGCAGCTCTTCTTTCGCCTCTTCAATGCCCGCCACATCATCAAACTTGATCCCAGTCTTGGCCTCCATCTGGAACCGTGCGCGGGACTTACCAAAGTTCATGGCCTGACCTGGACCGCTGGCACCGCCACTGGCCCGACGCAAGAGGAAGAACAGACCCACCAGCAAGAGAATCGGGATTACCAAACTGCTGAGAAAGTCCCAGATCACTGCGGTGTCACGGCTTTCCACCACACCGACTTCAATACCCTCGCGGGTGAGGCGATCCACCAGCTGGGGCACAGTGGCAGGGATCAGATCCACTCGATAGGTGGTTTTATTGCCCGTCTCGGAATCGGTGGCAACTACCTCCGCGACCGTATTGTTCTCCTCGAGCTGAACGCTGACAACCCGATCCTGCTCCAGGTACTGCAGAAAACGGCTGTAGTCCATCTTAGAGGGAATGGCGGCTTGGGCTGAGAAGCCAAGACTCTGCCAGAGAAAGAGACCCAGGATCAAACTAAGCAACAGCTGGGTGAACCGCTGCCCTCGGAAATGCTGTCTGAAATTATGCATAGCCAGGCATGTTGACAATGAGAATACTTTAACAAACTTAACCTGTCAGCGAGAGTCACCACAAGGCCTGACTCACTTTCTGCAGAATGACCAGAAGGATAAAAGCTGTTTCAAACCGCAGTCGGGGTTTCCTTTGCTTATCTTCGATTCCAATCAACACCTCTGTAGACTGATTCCTAGAGCATCTCATCCACCCCAGGCGGTGGCTCTGCATTTAATCGGATCTCGCCTACGCGGTTTGACGGTTTACACCCCCTTTTGAATTGCTGTATTTCTAGTTACATTGACTGAACAGCCACGATCATGCCAGTCCCTTCCCTCCCCACCCTTACCCGCGCCAACCGCCAGCTTTATCAGTTCATAGAGCAATATCAGCTGTTGCAACCGCAGCAGTGGGCACTGGCCCTGAAAATTCAACGGCAAACCCAGGGACCTCTGGAAGTGATCCTTTGGCAACTGGGGTTTTTGGACAGCCAGCACCTGAGCCTCTTCTGGCAGCTGCGGGAACAGTTGAGCTGATCAGTAGTCAAGTTAATACCTGCTCTAGCTATGAATTATTTGTAATCCAATCGGCAAACTCAGATACACGAGTGTAGCCTGCGGTAGAGAGGGCTCTGGCACAAATCACTGGACCGTGGCTCGTGATCCCACTTAATTTCATTGCAAGACCTTGCCATCCATCGTTAAGGCCTCACCGGGCAAGGGCTCAATCCCAAAGAACCGCAAGAATGAAATAGCCCTGCCCAAGCAACAACTGCTGATCAACAATCTCGACTGGATCGTGAGATCTTCCAGCAGGCCCTGCAACTACCGGAATCAATTACTCAAGATCTGGGGGAACGCCAGCTGCGACTGGGACAATCAGAGGAGTGTGATACATTGATCAAAACAGTAACCCAACTGATGGAACAGGTCGCAGACTATGTAGCTGCATGGGAGCATTCCAAAAATCAGATCTCTTGGTGATGGATCTTTCTGAGAATTGGAAGACTTAAATGCCCGAGATGAAATATATGAAATCAAAGATTTTCAGAAAAAATCTGATCGGGGAACTCAGCTGGAAGCGAATGATAAGATCCCTGCTGCTGGTCTACACATTTTTTGGTCTGTATGTCTATTTCAGATCTGACAGTATGATTTTCTTTCCTCAGCCTCCGAGCTATTCAGACACCGATGACATTCTCAAGATCCCTGTTACAGAGGAAGAAAGCATTTCCGCCAGGTATCTGATCAATCCAGCCTCTGGCTATACATTGATCTACATTCATGGCAATGCAGAGGATCTGGGACATATTGAGCCGATTCTGACTCAACTCTATACTTTGGGTTTTAGTATTTTCGCCTATGATTATCGCGGTTATGGAACCAGTGATGGCAGGCCCAGCGAGCGCAATGCCTATCGGGATGCAGAGGCTGTCTATAACTACTTAACAGCGGAAAAAGGAATTGCTCCCAGTCGCATTATTCCCTATGGCCGCTCTGTGGGCGGTGGATCGGCAGTGGATCTCGCTTCTCGTCATCCCGTGGGTGGACTAATTCTCGAAAGCACGTTTACTTCTGCCTTCAGGGTAGTTCTTCCCTTTTCCATCCTGCCTTTTGACAAGTTTACTAACCTGAGAAAGTTATCGCGGATCCAGTGCCCACTCTTGGTCATTCATGGTGAGGCGGATGAAGTGATCCCAGTCTCTCATGGGAAAAGATTGTACGACTCGGCAACAGTCCCCAAACTTTCGCTCTGGGTTGAAGGCGCAGGACACAATGATCTGTTCTGGGTCGTAGGGGATCAATACCCCACGATTCTGCATTCTTTTCTCGATCTTGTCGAAACCCATCAATAGGCTATAGTCACACTAATTGCCAGGGCAACTATCATGCTGAACAGCCTAGAGAACGATCATTAAAAAGCACCCCATGGATAGGAGTGCAGTATTATCTCAGAGCTGATGCTGTATTTGATTGTCTTTGCAGCTTAAGCAGCAGGGCCAGTTGTAGATCTTTGGGCAACAGGAAGCACAACCTTCTGTGCCAGTCCTACCGTCTTCAGCATCCAGATCGACCACCAGGTCATGTCTATTTCCCACCATTGACGTCCCGCTGGAGCCACATTGGGTTGAGCATGATGATTGTTATGCCATCCTTCTCCATAAGTTAGCAGCGCTGCCCACCAGAGATTACGGGACTGATCTTCAGTGTCAAAGGTGCGATATCCCCACTTATGGGTGGCAGAATTGATCAGCCAGGTACTATGCCAGAGGAAAACAGCCCGGAAAAACACTCCCCAGAACAAAAAGGGTAACCCCCCTAGCGAGTACAGGAGAATAGCTACAGGCACTTGCAGCAGCAAATGGTACTGATCGAGCCAGCGATAATATGAATTCCTGGCCAGATCCGGTGCATAGCGGTTGTAGTGATCGTAAGCAAAAAACTCAGAGCGTGGATAGAAGATCCAGAGCATATGACTCCACCAGAATCCACGACGGGCAGAGTAAGGATCTTTGTCTTCATGCTCGGTAAATGCATGGTGCAGACGGTGACCCGCCACCCAGAAGATCGGTCCTCCCTGCAGGGCGAGTGCTCCGATGAAGGTCAGCAGATATTCTAACCAGCGAGGTACTTGCAAACTGTGATGACTTAAGAGGCGGTGATACCCTAGACAGATCCCGATACTGCCAAAGAGCCAATGGAGAAGGATCATCACACCTAACGCCGACCAGGAGAAAAACAAGGGAGCCAGCAACGCGAGGACATGGATACTGCCAAAGAAAGCCACATTGACCCAGCTAAGGGTAGGTTCCCCCTGGGGATTCCCCTGAGTTTGAGCTGCAACCATTGATTCACTCCTCATCAATACATTTGAACAAACAACGGCGAGTTACGACCTACTCTCCACAGCAAGAAAGAATAGTGCTCCTTAAACCTGACGACTCTCTCCGTTCTGCTCAAACGATGGAGCCACGGTGAGACATGGAGATACAGCAGTATTGTCGCCCAGTACCAATGGTCACTCTACCATTTTGATCAGAAGACCTTTGGAAATAGAACGTTAAGATTCCCTGGCCAGCACCCGAGAATGAACCTGTTCAGCAAAAGATCTGCCGCCAATGGACTGATGAAAGCATTCAGCCTACACGACAATGAAACCATCACTCTATCAAGCAAAAGATTTTACCAGCGCACGCACTTTTACAAAATCGGGCTAACCAAGATATTCTAACACTACCATATTCCCATATATACACAGACCCCCCTAACCCCATAGCACCAAGAAAGCGTTTGAGATAGCAATTCATAAATGCGGTATTCTCTGCGGCGGTATGACAGAGTTTTGTCCCTGCGCGCAACCGATGTGACAACGCATCGCTCATGGAAGCGTTCTCCTCTGTACGGAAACAGTAGGCGTCCTGCTAGATCCAGGACAATCACCCATCTCAGCCCTGAATCACAGCCATTTATAATACCTTCCGATAAAATATCACCACTTCGCCATATATGCATATATGTATAAGATACTCAACATTCCTTTATCTCGGGCATGAGAGACTTCGCCTAAGCTGAATAAGTTGTGGAATCTCGAAATCCACACCAACCCTGGAAGAGTTCTGGAGTCGGAAGCTGTGGTTTATTTCTGGTTGAAATCGTTTCACCTGATCGGAATGGTGGTCTGGTTTGCGGGCTTGTTCTACCTGGTGCGATTGTATGTTTACCACGTCGAGGCCACGGAAAAACCAGAACCAGCCCAATCGATCCTGACAGAACAATATCAGGTGATGGAAACCCGTCTCTATCGTCTGATCACTACACCCGGCATGATTGTAACTCTGGTGATGGCCGCTGGCATGCTGGGGGTGCAACCGTCACTGCTGCGGGAAGGATGGCTTCATATCAAACTGCTGTTGGTGGGTGGATTGGTGGGCTATCACTTCTACTGCGGCTGGTTAATGAAACAGTTTAGTCTAGCCGAGTACCGCCTCAATAGTCAGCAACTGCGTACCCTCAACGAAGTGCCCACCCTGATCCTGGTGGCGGTGGTATGTTTAGCAGTTTTTAAGTCAACGTTGCCAATCTACAGCGTGAGCCTAGTTCTCCTGGGACTTACCCTCCTGATCCTGGCCGTGATTCAGTTTTATGCCTGGAAACGCAGTCAGACTGAGGGGGCTCAACAAAGACCAATTCCCGACGCACCCAGCACAGAGACCGATCTGGAGGTGGAGCTTCAGTAGTAGACTCAGCAAATCGTTTTATTGTCATACAGTAATAACTGGAGATCAGAGAGCATCGCTGTCCTGAGTGTGGGTATCGAACGCATCCTGACCATGCCGCAGCAGAGATGGTTTTGGATCGTGGACTTGAGAACGTAGTAAACCAGGGACTCTGGGGAGTGAAAACAGCCTGCCAAGTCGGTCTGTCGGGGGTCTATGACCAAAGATAAGTGGCGAGGGGCAGGAATATCCAATTGCGAGGTTGGGAAGCCCGCACTGTACCCGTAGGATCGGCGTCGGCAAGATGTCACAGTGGGATTAATTCTGCACGCCGGGCCAGATCCTGTCCCTGAGGGGAAAGAGCCAGCTCAATAAAGTTCTTGACCGCAGAGCTGGTGGGATCTGTAGTAGCGAGAAAGACATTGCGACTAATCGGGTATGTACCGTTACGGACTGAAGTTTCGTCGGTAGGAGAGACGCCATCAATCGGAACGATCCGCACTGTCTGCTGGTTCAGGACATGAGCCACGGTGGCATAACTGATCCCATCCCGTCCCAGTTCTCGCAGGATCGGGGTGGTAACATCTTGCTGAAAGGTTTTGAAGTTGGGACCATCAGGAGCAAAGTCCTGCCCAAAGAGGACCACATTTTTAAATAGATCATGGGTGCCGCCATCAGGAGAGCGATTGAGAATTCGCAAAGGCAGATCGGGTCCCCCTACTTCTGACCAATTGCGGATCTGTCCCTGATAGATCCCACCCAGTTGTTGTAACGTCAGACCGCCCTGGAAGGGATTATCGACACTCACCACGACAGCAATTGCATCCCTGGCCACTGGAATCGCTGCAATCCCTGCGGTAGCTTCTTCAGGTTTCAAAGGACGAGAGGTAGCAGCCAACTGAACTTCACCGTTAAGGAGAGCTGCCAGCCCTCGACTGGATCCATTGGGGGTACCGTCGGGAATACCGTAGGTGGTGGGAATGCTGGGATAACGCTGGCCGTAGAGATTTCGCAAGGATTGGACATATTTGACCATGGAAACACTGCCATCCATGCGCAGAACCGTGGGATCTGGAACTGAGGCTTGTAAATCCACGTTTGAAGCACTGAGGGGAGGAGTGCTCTGGGTAGTTGATTGGGAAGGTGGAGCCTGGGCTGGAGGGGAAGTCTGGCTGCTGGTGGAAGTGGGAACAGATGAGCTTGTGGAGGATGGGGATCCTGAGGTAGTGCCCGCAAAGTAGCGCTGATAGCCGTACCAACCCCCTATCCCCAGGAGGGCTACTATAACAAAGTAAACAATCGGTGGAGGACCTTTGCTTGCGGACATAGTACGTTTACCAGTTGACAGGGATAAGAACTCTGCAGCATAAGAATTGTAGCAAAAACCTTTATTTTCTCTGATCTAACTCCTCGGGGAAGAAGAACACCAAGAAAGGTCTTAATGTAAAATCCAGAGCTTCTTTCCTGGCAGTGTCCAGATTTGAGGGAGGATTGGCTTCAGGTAACCGAAAGGTCAGATCTCAAGGATAGTGCACCCCAAGTGAGATTAGCTTTCTGAACTGTGTGTCTCTCAACACCACTGAAATAATAATTACTTGGCGTAGTGAGATTTCTAAGGTTTTCGTGTGCCGTTAAAAGTCATACATTGATGCGAATTCAGATCCCTGGCTGGATCCCAGTGGCGGTAGCCCCCTGGATGATGGTGGCATGCTGAGGTCCTGTATCCCTGTGCAGACATGAATCTGGAGATCCTCCCTTACACTGAGACTGATTTGCTTTTGCAACGAATGTGACCCGTCAACCTCTTTTGCTAAGGATTGGGCTGTGGAGTTAAGGGGAATCGGGATTTTGCTCACTCAAACTGAGTTTGCCTGGATTGCTACTCTCCAGACTGAGGGGACCTGGGCCATAAACCATCACCATCAGCAACCCGCCAATAATCGCCAGATTCTTAAGAAACTGTGTGGTCTCGTCAGGATCGGCAATCAGGTTATGAAAGATCACTGTGGTTGGAATCAGAAATAGGAGTAACAACAAGGCCCCAATGCGAGCTTTAAAACCCGAGATCACAAAAGCTGCCCCTACAAGCTCAAAGATAATCGCCAAAACAGTTAGGAAGGCAGCAAATGGCAAGCCCTGATCCGCAATCGTCTCTTGAATTCCACTAAAATCCATCAGCTTGCTGAAGCCACTGCGAATAAAGATGATAACAATGAAGGCTCTGGCAATGAAGGGAATAAAGGTTTGAATATTCATAGAATGAGGTTCCTTCTCCTGATGCAATTTTCGACTCACTGCCCATCAGGATACTCTCAGGCTCCCTGTGTCTGTCGAGGGGGTGATCAGTAGAATTCTGACGGTGTCGTTTTTGTTGCCAATGAATCTGGAGGTTGTTGATCCAAAGGGTGTGAAAGGGCACTGGGAAAGATCAGACGTATGGCCCGATCCCGCCACAGATAACCATGCAACCAGTTCACCAGAACAATGAATCGGCTGCGAAACCCTGGCAAGTACACCAGATGCACTCCCAGCCACAGGATCCAGGGCAGAAACCCAGTTAGCAGAAAAGGACCGATCTTACCCACCCCCGCAAAACAGCCGATGATGGCCAGACGTCCCTTGTTGAAATAGCGAAAAGGTTGCGGAGACTTCCCCTGCATCTGCCGACGAATATTGCGGGCTACGGCCACCCCCTGTTGCAGTGCTTCTGGAGCTACACCGCTGAGGGGGCGATCCTCGATTACCGCCAAATCTCCAATGGCATAAACATGGTAGTAATCCTGCAATTGTAGGGTTGGTTTGATCCTGAGCTTTTGCTTGTGGGCTGTTTCCACTCCAGGAGAGGTCGCGGGAACGGCAGCTACCAATCCCGCTGCCCAGATCACGGTGGTTGTTTCCAGCATCTCTCCCCCTTGCAGGACTACGGATGTGGGGGTGACACGGACAACCCGAGTTTGACAGAAAACCTGTACACCGAGTTTATGAAGTTTCTTGAGGGTGTAATCCCCTAGAGGTCCAGGCAGTCCGGGTAGAAGTTGCTCTCCAGAGTGCACCAAGATGATCTTTACAAGGCCCAGATCCAGATCAGGATAATCTCTTTTGAGCGCCTGTTTGAGTTCCACAAGAGTTCCAGCCATCTCCACCCCTGTGGGCCCCCCCCCAACAATGACCAAGTTAAGCAAGTGTTGCCGTCGTTGTAGATCCTGCTCCTGTGAGGCTTGTTCTAGTCGCTGCAAAATATGATTGCGCAGCACCACTGCTTCAGTCAGAGTTTTCAGGGGAAAAGCATATTCACGGGCTCCGGGTACCCCCAGGTACTGGGTCCGGCCTCCTGTTGCCAGAACTAAATAATCAAAGTAAATGCGCTCCGAGGTTGTTTCTACTCGTTGTTCTTTGAAATCTATGTGTTGAACCTCTGCTTGCCGAAAATGAAGCTGGGTTGAACGACGTATGAGGGTCCGGATCGGGTAGGCAACACTCTCCGGTTCCAGTTGAGCAGCGGCCACCTGATAGAGGAGAGGAATAAAGGTGTGGTAGGTGTTGCGATCAATCAGAAGAACATCAGCCCCACTTCGAGACAGAGACTGAGCTGCCTGCATACCACCAAACCCAGCTCCAATGACTACCACTCGGGGCCGTAACCTAGCCAATTGTCTGCCCTCATTCCACACCTTGCTTTACACTTCTTAGCATTAAAAGCCTTCGATAGCCCAATACCAGCGTGAGGTTGTTAGGGAGTATGTTTTTTTGGATGAGGAATGGTGGGATGATCAGCAACCGGAAATCTAGTGGGTTGATTTGAAGCCTGTGAAAGGGTCAGAGCCAGGGAAAAAGCGCCCTTGCGTCATCATCTAATCTGATATGGTCCACAGGCAGTCTTGGCCATGAATATGAAGATGGGAGAAGAACAGCCTAACTGCCAGACTAAAGCAACCGTCGCCGCAGCCGATCGAGAGCACTCTGGGCACTGGACCAACGGATCCCCTCTCGCCCCCGCAGCTGACCAAAATGATGCTCACTCACCACAACCTGGCCAACCGGATCCGCCAGACCGATGTACACCAACCCTACAGGTTTTGTCTCTGTGCCCCCCTCCGGCCCCGCGATCCCTGTAATACTGAGGGCCCATTCTGTCCCCAGCGCCTTTTGCACGCCTTTAGCCATCTGCTGAGCCACTGGGTCACTCACCGCCCCGGAGGTGGCAAGATCCTGCTCACTGACCTGAAGCAGGTTGATCTTCACCTGATTGTCATAGGCAACCACCCCCCCCCGAAAATAACGGGAGCTCCCAGGCATCTGCGTCAGGAGTTCCCCCAGCAGTCCCCCTGTGCAGGATTCGGCAACCGCCAGGGTTTGACCCGCCCCGATCAATAATCGACCCACCACGCTTGCCAGGGTGTCCTCATCACTGCCGTAATAATCCAGTCCGGCAATCTGCTTGAGCTGAGTGATCACAGGATCCATGAGCTGCTGGGCAGCTTCCAGCGTGGGGGCTCGCCCCGTCACCCGCAACCGCACTTCGCCTTTCCCTGCATACGGAGCCACAGTCGGATTTTCCAGATCCAGCAGCGGGCCAACTTTTTCCGCCAGTGTAGATTCGGGAATTCCCCAGTGACGCAGCACCTGACTGTGAAAGATCTCCCGTCCCCAGCCCTGCTCACGCAGATAGGGCACAGCGGTTTCCTGCCACATCCTTTTCATTTCCTGCGGCACCCCTGGAAAAGTGAGCAATGTGATCGCAGTCGACGGCTGCCAGATCAGTCCACAGGCGCTGCCACCAGGGTTGGGGAGAACTTGCGATCCCTGGGGAAAAAGGGTTTGCTTGCGATTACTTGGAGAAGGAACGATCCCCCGAAGACCATATTTGCGCATGATCTCCTCCCACACCTGGGGATATTCCACCAGAGGCACACCAAAAAGCTGGCAATGGCCTCATGCGTGAGATCATCCGGCGTCGGTCCCAACCCCCCTGTGATCAAAATCAGACCATTGCGGTGGGCTGCGATCTCCAGGGCCTGGTGAATCCGGGGAATGTTATCGCCAACCACCGTTTGAAAGTGGTGCGGGATCCCTAGCTTGGCCAGTTCCAGCGCCAGATACTGGGCATTAGAATTAACAATCTCCCCCAGTAGCAACTCGGTCCCGATACAAAGGATCTCAGCGGAGGTAGGACTAGTCATAACCAGAAGGTGGGAGTGCAGACTTCATTGTAAAGAGAGATGGAGCTGCAGGACGGGCCTGGAAATGGAACCCAGTCTGAACTTTGCTGAGGGCAAGCTGGCAGCCTATGATATGCGTCTGGAGTTACTGCCCCCAGGTATTGCTAGAGTTGGAAAGGAATTGCCTTGCTAGCTCAATGGATAGAGCAACAGCCTTCTAAGCTGCAGGTTACAGGTTCGAGTCCTGTGCAAGGCGTCGATCGCTAACTCCGCACCTGTCAAGGGTTCGTTCTATGCCCAAGCACCTCAAAAAATCCGATCTGCCTGAAAAGAGCTGCCTGACCTGTGGTCGACCTTTTAGCTGGCGGAAAAAGTGGGCTAGCTGTTGGGAAGACGTGAAATATTGCTCAGATCGCTGCCGACGTCACCGCCCATCTGCTTAGTCGCTCCTGATTGACAGGCTTGTAAGAACACCTCTACGGTTTCGCTCTGGGAACGGGGGAAGATCAGCCATTCCTGTGGGGTGGTATCCACCAGAGCTTTCACGAGGGGAGAGAGTTCGGCGATCTCTTGCGGGCCTGTATCCGTTTGCAGCGAGATGCCCTGCTGGTAAAGGCTGTACCCCTGTGTACGAGCAGAGCGTTGGCCCAAATAACTATAGGGATCGCATCCCTCCCTCAGAAGTGAAACCGACAAGCGTTGATGCAGATCCTGCTGTTGCTCAGGGCTGAGGTGGGTAATATTTCGAGTCTTGAACAGATCACGGTTGAGATAACGGCGGGAGAGATCCGAAAGGATGGGATCCGATCCCTGGCTCCAGAAGCGGAGGGGGTAAGAAAAAATAATGTCATCGGCGTCCAGATAAGTGGTGAGCGGGAGGGTATCCACCTTCTGGGTGAGCCAGGCTCCTAAAATGGCATCCACCTGCAGCACTTCCTTTTCCAGTAGTTGCCGGGCCCGTGCAAAAATGCGATTCAATAAAAATCTGGCCGCCAGACTCTTGGGATGCTGATACACCTGGGTATACATGAAGTAGCGCACCACCAGGTAATGCTCAATCGGTCCCAGACCTTTGCGCGCAGGGATTAGAAGGGAACAGCAAACTGGGTCATAATCCAGCACCGTAATTATTCGATCCAGATCCAGACGACCGTACTGGGCTCCGGTGAGCAAACTGTCTCGCAACAGGTAATCAAACCGATCACAATCCAGCTGACTGGAAATGAGCTGACTGATAAATGGAAGAGGAAAGGATTTGGTAAACACCTGCTGCAGATGTTGGGGAAGGTCAGGATCAAAGCCGCGCAACAGGTCAGACACCGCTGGATCCTCCTGCAAGATCCGCAGGGTCCACAATTCGTGGTGTGAGCCGAACATCTCTTCTCCGGCATGACTGAAGGGGCTATGGCCGATGTCGTGCAAGAGGGCTGCCGTTAGTACTAGAGCCCGATAAGGTCGTAGATCAGAGTACCGCAGAGCCAGTCGATCAAAAACTCGACGGGTAATATTCAGCACCCCCACAGAATGGGTAAAGCGGGATCCCTCTGCCCCATGAAACGTAAAAAAGGCGGTATCAAGCTGCCGAATACGCCGCAAACGTTGAAAAGCTGGTGTATCAATCAGGTGGATCAGAAGCGCCTCGGCTGCATTCCCTCCATCCAGACTGATGGCTCCATGCAAGGGATCGTGATAAGTCCGCGACTTACAAAAGCGCAACGCCATATCGTTTACTCAGGGAGGATCCTGCCCACAGCGATATCCTACTCAACCCGGAGGGATGGTTGACTACACAGGTGAGCCAGTTATCAATGCCGTGCGCTGTGGTACAGAGCACTTTTATGTGGGCATTGTCCTTCATCTGGCTAGCCAGGCAAGGCCATTTTTCTTGTGTTTTGGGTGTTCTCGCTGCAGGTTGTGGCCTAGGCGGCTCATCTCTGTTCAAGAAAGGCTGTAAGCTAAAACGGAAGCTTTCCTGCGTAGCTTGCGGCTGTATGTTGCTGCCTACCTCCTCTCAACCGACGCCCGTTGTGGATGTGTCTCCCACTTTGCAGTCTCCGCATTCCCGACCCTTTCGCTGGCAGCGGTCTCGTCGCTCTCTCTGGGCTCGCCGTCTGGATATTTTTTCGACTACAGCCCGGCTGCTCTTCTACATTGCCTGGGACAATCTTTTTGATCGGCAAAAGCGAGCTCTACCGCAGCGGCCGCTGGTTAACTCAACAGCTGCTGGACCTGGGTCCCACGTTCATCAAAATTGGGCAGGCCCTCTCTACCCGTGTGGATCTGTTGCCTCTGCCGGTGGTAACCGCTCTCAGCCAGCTGCAGGATAAGGTGCCGGGGTTTCCCACCCTGGAGGCCATTGCCATCGTTGAAACGGAACTGAGCAGTTCGATCCTTTCCCTCTACCGTGAGTTTGATTCGATCCCTATTGCAGCGGCCAGTTTGGGTCAGGTGCACAAGGCAGTTCTCCACTCTGGCGAAGAGGTGGTGATCAAGGTGCAGCGCTCCGGCCTACAAGAATTATTTGCCCTGGATCTGAAGGTTTGTCGAGAACTGATTTCGGTCGCCGAAGGTTTATTTTCAGATCTGAGACAGTACAAACTTGGAGAGATCTATAACGAGTTTTTTGATA
>JAAUUJ010000106.1 GCA_012030715.1 Synechococcaceae cyanobacterium SM2_3_1
AGGTGGAGACTCCTTTCGAGGTCAATGCAGTCCCTCGCCCCCGCCCCACCCGCCGTCCAGGTAAACCATGAGCATGTTCAAGGCAATGGCCCGGGATCTGCAGATCAGCAATTGAGGGAGATCTCAGCTGCGGCTGTCAGTCCTGAGAGAAACATGCTGAAATAAGACAGTAGACCTGAGGGTATGGCTATGGCTTCTCCTGAACTCTCCCCCACGGAACAGGAGCGTTTACGGCAATTGGAACTGGAGCTGAAGCAGGTGTCTCCCCCCACGCGGTCTGCTCCTGAGGCTGCGACGTTGTGGGAACGGATCCGCTCTCAGTCCAGGCCTCTGCTGACGATTCTGGCAATTCTGGGATGTATTCTGGCGGTGCTGCTGGTCTTCCGCTTCCTGGGTGGCCTGATCCGGGTTGGCATTCTGGTGGGGTTGGGATATCTGCTTTATCGTTTTGTGGTGGGACCGCGGTTGGGGCTGATTCAACCCAAGTCCGAGAAAAAGGCTGCCGAGACTGATCCTGATGCAGCTGGTTTCTAACCTCAGGCTAGAAGAACTTGGGTGTTGCAGGAGAACCGGATCTGAGGCCACATCAACCATGGCGGGCCTATGTTTATGCGCTCCTGGCGGTGGGGGGCTGGGCGACGGCGGCCAGTGCATTTAAACTGGCTCTCCGGACTCTGGAGGCACCGCAGCTACTGGGGTTGGCCTCTCTTGTCTCCACGCTTCTGCTGCTGCTAGTTTTGTGGGCTCAAGGGAAGGGAGAACTGCTGTGGCAGCAAACTCGGGTGGACTGGCTGCTGTCGGGTTTGCAGGGACTGTTGAACCCTTTTGCCTACTATCTGATCCTGCTGCAGGCCTATGATCGTTTACCTGCTCAGGCGGCGCTTGCCCTCAACTACACCTGGCCCCTGGTGCTGGCGCTGCTGGCGGTGCCGATCTTAAGAGAACCTTTGCGGATCAAGACCCTGATGGCCCTGGGGTTGAGTTTGATAGGGGTGATTTTGATTGCCACTGGCGGCAACCTACAGATCCTCGAGGTTCAGGATCCGGTGGGTGTGGGGCTGGCTTTAGGGAGTTCAGGGATCTGGGCTCTGTACTGGCTGGTGAATCTGCGGGATCCTCGGGATGGGGTTGTGAAACTTTTTTTAAGTTTTTGCTTCGGCACTCTGTTGACTTTGATGCTGCTACCGCTGCTGTCTCCTCTCCGCTGGCCTGAGGGGATCGAGCTGCTGCTGGGGATCTATGTGGGAACCACAGAAATGGGGCTGACGTTTGTTTTCTGGTTGCAGGCGTTGCAATTGGCCCCCAACCGCGCGGCGATCGCCAATACCGTCTATGGAGCTCCTTTTCTTTCGCTGGTGTTGATCGCGGTGGTGGTGGGTGAACCGATCGCGGTGGCCTCGGTGATGGGCTTGAGTTTGATCCTGGGCAGTATTCTCTGGCAATCTCTCCCGCCGCGGGTGACGTCTCCTCAAGCATGAATCAAGATCAAGAACAGTTGCAAAAGAGGGGACATGGCGCATGTCTAGTTTGATCACTCCCGTGGTGGGGATCGTGATGGGGAGCGATTCTGATCTGCCGATTATGGCGGCGGCGGCGGCGATCTGTGAGCAGTTTCAGGTGGCTGCAGAGGTGAGGATCCTGAGTGCTCATCGCACACCTGAGGTGATGGTGCAGTACGCACGTGAGGCTCATCAACGGGGGCTGCAGGTGATCATTGCGGGTGCGGGCGGGGCGGCGCATTTGCCGGGGATGGTGGCAGCTCTGACGCCCTTGCCTGTGATCGGAGTGCCTGTGCCAAGTCACCACTTGCAGGGGCTGGATTCGTTGTACTCGATTGTGCAGATGCCGCGAGGGATCCCGGTGGCAACCGTGGCTATTGGTAATGCTGAGAATGCGGGGTTGCTGGCGGTGCAGATTCTGGCGCTACAGGATTGGGATTTACAGAAGCGGTTGATCAAATTTCGAGAACAGCAACGGGAGCAGGTGGTGGAGAAAGATCAGAGGTTGCAGGCGCAGGGATATCAAGCTTATTTGCAGGGGTGAGGATCTGCTTTGCTTCCAAAAGTTCAATGATTACTCAGGGATCCGAGCCAGACCGACACCGCGATAATAGTGGCCTAAGATCTGGCGGAAGTTTCTTCCCTGCAACGCCATTTCCTGAGCACCCCACTGACTCATCCCAATTCCATGACCATACTTGGGTCGGCTGGTGACGTCAGGAACTGCACTCAGATAAGGGAACCCGTGCACACCGACCGTATACCCCCCACTACTGGCACTATACATGGCATTGATCAGACGCCCATCATAGGTGAGTACCACTCCTCGGGTAGCTGCTGCCGCTGCTCGCGCCGCCTGAGATGGCCCCTGTCGACTCAGCCCGCGGTACACCTGGGAACGGGTATCACTATGAACATCAAACCAGGGTCGAGAATTGCGGTGATAAAGAACATAACTGCGGGCAGCAACTGCCTGAGCCTTGAGAGCCTCTGGATGAAACGATGCTCCCATTTCCGCATCCACCACACTGGCCACATAGTTCTCCAGATCCACATAATTCACAACCAATGCCGAGTTGTAACCCGCCAGGATCATCTCCCCGTGGTACCAGGTCCCGTTTAGGGAAACCAGGCCATCGCCACTGGGCTTAACTCTGAGCACTGGACTATGGACCCCGTTGAGAAGCAGACCTCTGCCCTGAGGCGAGGCGAAAAACGTTTCAGAGGCGGGAGCGTGCCCAGGATCTGATCTTTGTGATCCGTGATCAAGCCAGGCGTAGAGGTGCCGATGGCAAGATTTCCGTGAGCTTGCGTGATCTCAACCCGAACCAACACTTCAGCCTGGACAGAGTTTGCTCCCCCAAGCCCAGTGACTGTACTCAGAAAGACGAAACTAAGCTGAACAAAACTAGAGACTCTGCGGCGGTCGAGAGTAACTTTGCTCACTAAAGGCAGATGGGGTAGCATGTTAACTTAGTTACAGCAAAACAAGCCTGATTTTATCCTGATCAGGCAGATTAGCCCACTGGATTACGTATTCATTTAAGGGCCGCTTTGAGAGGTAATCCCGAATACATTTACTGTTCTGTCCAGGTCATCTATCCAGGAATTAACGCCTTTTCATCTTTTGAGGGAGATCGAATGCCTGGGTTTTGAGCAGCACTGATCTTCAGCTTCCCATTCCCTCCATTAGACTGAGGTCAACTGTAACCATCCCCGTAGGTTCCCTCCACCACTATGACTCCTGTCAGCCGCCTCATTAGGACAGTTACAACCTGGTCACCCCTGGATCGAGGAATTGCACTCTTCAGTCTGGTGGGGGTCACCCTGGTGGTACTTCTGGTAGGAATAGGCACTCAACTCCCTCCTGATGTGCGTGAGTTTAACTGGCAGCAGCAGCGGATTTCAGCCCAAGATCGCCAGATGGAGATTATCTTTAACCGACCTATGGATCAGAGTAGTGTTGAGGCTAATTTTAAGATCGAGCCTCCGCGCCGGGTCGGTTTTTTTGGCTGGGACGGCGGTTAGTCTATACTCTGACTCAGCCAGCCCCCTACGGTCGGATGTACAGGGTTGAGCTTTCAAAAGCCCAGGATCCACAGGGACATTTTTTACCAGAACCTTTCATTGGGGAGTTTCGTACACCTGATCGGCAACTATTAACCGTGGGGGTAGAAGGGGAGGAGGCCAGTCGACTGATTTTACTCAACCTGGAGACGTTTACTTCCACCATCCTGACAGATCCTCGCCTGAAGGTAACCCATTTTCAACCCTCACCCACGGGCGAGAAAATCTATTTCTTTGCTACAGAGGATACGGTGCAGAATCAAGATCTGTATGAGCTTTCCCTGGAGAGTCAAACGTCTAAATTGTTACTAGATCATTCTCGCTATCAAAACTTACAAATGAAGGTTTCCCCTACCCAAGATCTGGTTCTAGTGGAGCGGATTGATCCTGGAAATCCCTTTCAGACTCAACTCTGGGTGAAAGCAGCAGATGCCGATGAATTTCAGTCTATTGATCTGGGAACTGATGTGATCGGAGACTTCTTGATTACACCTGACAACTCCAGTTTATTGATGGCACAGGGGCAGGGGTTGGCAATTTTACCTTTAGCACAGGAGGCTGGTGAAAAGGAATTTCTGGCCCAGTACGGTCAGGCGATTGCCCTCAGATCCGATGGAACCTATGCTGCCCTAGTCAAATTTGGGACCGATTATATTCGCCAGCTCTGGATTGTCAGTAATACTGGAGGCGTGAATTTTCAGGTTCTGGCCACAGAAGGATCGATTCTGGCCGGAGAGTTTGATCCAACTCGCCCTATTTTGTATGTCGTTACCACTTTATTGAACCCAAATAATTTTACCGAGTCACCACGGCTGCTGGCGCTGAACTGGGAAGAGCAGACCGAAACCGAGTTGCTTACGGCTGAATATCCCCTGGAAATGGATTTCAATCTTTCCCCCGATGGCCGTAGTCTTGCCTATGCTTTACTCCAACCCAGTCAGGGGGTTCCTGACTCACGTTCACCTCTCAGTCAGACGGGGCAAACCATTGCTATTGGTGATCTTGGCTGGATGGATCTCACTACTTCAGGCAGTCCACAACCTCAAGCCCTAGGTTTTTCAGGAGCAAGTGTCGCCTGGATTCCGTAATTTTTAGAGGTGGGGATGAGTTGTAGGCCAGATAAGGGGACAAGTCAATTCTTCCAGGAACAATGGAGTAGCAGTGATAATTTTCATGGATTTTTTCTGCGTCGGATTACCTCAATTAAGGGTTGCTGGCAGCGCATTAGGAGGAAGCGAAACCGTCATGTGGAGAGGAAATCTCTCCGGACTTGCAACCTCAAGATACTTGGAACTGAGCAGGGATTTGAGTTCGTCGTTGTCAGCCACATAGACCTTCGATGTTACTAAAAATAAAGCTTTCACAGTTGAACGGAGTTCTAGACGAGCAATCTCAAAATCCTCTTCCGATTCGTCAACAGAGTAAAAGGCACGATTGATCAGGGTGGTAATTTCTCGATTATGGGAAAACCGATCGGCAACTACCAGATATTTATCGGGTGTGGTCAGCCAGGAGAACGGTTCCGCTTGTTCCCTTAGAATCGGGGCGGCAAAATCTGTGATCCCTCCCATGATCATCACAGGGGTCTGAATTCGACTCATCCCTGATTGACCAAAGAGATTACTGACTGGGTTGACAGCAATCACTAAGGAAACTCGTTCATCCTTAGTTCGCCATCAGACAATAATTGAATTGACTCCGGAGAATCTTGAAGTTCTCGGATGCGACAGGTTAAGAGTAGAGCCAGACCAACATCGATCGTTGTGCCAAGGCGACAAAGTTGATTGACTCGATCGAAGTCAACGGTTGCTCCAGCCAGAGTGAGTGCTGTAGTTCCTCCAAAGGAATGACCTAACACGCCCACCTTGGAAAGATTGAGTTTCCCTGTAAATTCAGTAGCATTGATTCGCTCCAATTCATCCAGTAAAAAGGAGATGTCACGGGGCCGATCCACAAATTCACTGACTTGAAAAAGCTCATGCTTTAACCATCGTCTAACTGCTAGCTGCTGATTTCTGTCACTACCAATATGCTGTGGAATCGCCACGACAAATCCGTGCGAGGCCAGGTGTTCCCCAAAATCTGCAAAAAGATCACGTGATCCCCCCAGGCCATGAGAGAGGACAAGCACGGAAAGTTCACCTTGAACCGCATTGAGATCCTCAGGTCTGTACAGATCAACCGGAAAAGTTCTGTCGCGGGTTTGATCTTGCAGGATCAAAGGTTTCATCGACACTGCATATGGACCCATTTCACCTAAAGGAGATATGGATTCAAGATTAAGAGATAAAGATGATTTGGCTGCGTCTGCCTGAGAGGTTTCTTTAACACTACTGAGGAAAGAGTCAATGTCAGCGATGGTTCTTCTCACCTGACGGTAGTGGGTAAGAATGAGTCCAAGATCAAGGCGGAGTGCCGGAGTGGGGAAGGCCTGCAAAAAGGATAATAGTGAAATTCCCTCGGGTTGAGAGGCAGCCACAACTAAGGCCCCTCGGATTGCCCTCGCTCCATTGTCTCTAGAATTTGTCTGGATAAATTGTCCCGTGTAGCGCAGCATGACATCCCCTTCTGGGGTATGCAGGAGTTGGGAAAATTCACTTGGATTAATCTCTCGAGAGGCCGTAAGAGCCTTACGCAGCTCTTCTTGAACCTCAGGATTCACTCCCCTCAAGTACCACCGCAGGGACTGATCAATAGTTCCATCTTCGGCAAAGGCTGCCAGTGAGGAGACTGGGATAGAGCGTCCTACGAAACCAAATTGTATGGCTATCCTCTCAGTAGCTTTGGCTCGATCCTCATTTAGGGGGGAGAAGAAAGCGCCCAAGCACAGCATCATAGTAATTGACAACCTCGAGAAAACAGGCCTTTGCTTGGCGCTCATAAAATCAACCCTTGAGGAATAACGCATGCATCAACTCCACTTAGTCTAACTAGAAAGGGCTGGCGTTTCTATAGGAATCAGTTCTCCGCAACCTAGTCGTAAACTCAAAGTTCCTGATTCACGCAGCCTTGCCAGTCTTGTGTGTAATCATCTGAATATTTGACCTGCTAGCCAGAACAGGAGAGCCCCAACACCCGCATTGTGGAGAAGTCGCAGGGGGTCACGATCTCTTCGGTAGCGAAGTATGGCTTATTGGATAGTTTGCAGGCGTTCTTGAGCAATCCCCTATCGTGAAAAGCCTATTTTTTGGGCTTCCTCCTCCCAATACCACATATCCATATTCTGGATTAGTTGATTTAAGTTTGTTCCTTCAGTTTGAGCATCTGCAACCTGGGGAATCCCAATTAAGTTCAAGAGAATCAAAAAGAGTGGCAGAAACTTCTTCGTCTCAAGATGCCGATCAAGAAGCAAACGCACCCGATCGAATTAACTCTGCCATCTTCTGTAAACAGGTGTGAAGAACAATGACGACTTCTCCGCGAGTGACTGACTTTTCTGGACGGAATGTATTGTCTGGGAATCCTGAGATGCACCCATATTGTTCGGTTAGTGCTTTGACCGCTGCAAAATAAGGATCCGATGGCGATAGATCCTTAAGTTGACTCACCGCAGTGATAGGGGTTATCGGTAAATCTGTCTCTTCAGCTTGAGCGGGATGGCTCGTCCAGATCCATGAGCTCACGGCCAGGATGGAAACTAAACAGCCGAAGAGAAAGATGGAGATCCTATATATCCAAGACTTCATCATGGGTTTTTCTCCAGATTTAAATATTTTACTGCCAAGATCAGAGAAGACTGTACCTCGTCTCTTCGCCCTTTCTCCAGCATTATGATCTCATACTAGGGGATTATTGAGAAAATGGTTGACTACAAATTGACAACCAGCCTAAAGCCAATGTGGGTTGTCCCTGTATCAGGAGCTTGGGACTCCCGTGCTGCTGGACGGTAGCGGCTGCAGTAGTTTTTGGCGCAGAGGTGGGATCCTCCTTTGATCACGTGTCCTGCTCCCTCGCCGGGCTTCTTGGGATCGAAACTGTCTTCCTGGATCGGTCCCCGTGGATTCAGGCCGTGCTCCTTCCCCTGGTGGCCCACCTGAAACCAATCCGAGGTCCATTCCCACACATTTCCGGTCATATCGTAAAGACCATAGCCATTGCCAGGGAAAGAGCCCACCGGAGCAGTTCCTGCAAAGCCATCTTCCTGAGTATTAAAATAAGGGAATTGCCCCTGCCAGGTGTTCGCTCGATTTCCTGAAAACTTTTGTCCCCATGCATAGATCATGTCATTGAAACCCCCACGAGCGGCAAACTCCCACTGCGCCTCCGTAGGGAGTTCTTTCCCTATCCATTTGGCATAGGCTTCCGCATCTGCATAGGCGATTTGGACAACTGGATGCTTCTCCATGCCTGCAAGATCACTGTTCGGACCATAGGGATGTTGCCAATTGGCTCCTGGGGTCCAGTGCCACCAGCTCATGTACTCCACTTGAAAAACCCCAGCCTCAGGGGGTTGAAAAACGAGAGAACCAGGCTGCCGTTGCTGATCCGACAGATCCGGAAACTGCTCTTGAGACAAGGGCCTTTCGGCAACAGTAAGATAACCAGTTGCTTTAACAAACTCAGCAAACTGTTCGTTGGTCACCTCATACTGATCTACACAGAATGCATCGACAGTAACATCAGGCGCAGAACGTTCCTCCAGATATCGTGGATTATCAGATCCCATTCTGAATGTGCCTCCAGGGATTAGAACCATGTTTTCAGAACAGATCTCAAAGGTCAAAGCATAGGCCTTACTGGTAAAACCCATGCCAACAAAAGTTGCTATGCCGAAGACCAAGAGACCCAAAAGGATATGCCTGATGAGGTGTATTCGAACCACTTCCAAACCTCCATTATTTAATCATTTCTGGGATAAGCACTTACTCAGATTTACTAATAAACCATTGATAGTATGGGTTATTGGGATCCATTTGTAACACATGGGTCATGAGTCTAAACCAGCGATTTCTCTCTCCTTGATAAGCAGCAAGTCCTGCCTGGTAGAACATCCAGAGAATGTACTGCTCCTGCTCAATCTCTGATTGCCAATGATTATTCTCTCCTAAAGGAATGGTTGTATGTGTAGCCATCACATGAGGTAACACCTGAATCAATTCCTCTGCACGAACCCAGTCGGCATACTCAATGAGGGGGTGATCATCTGTGACAGGTGGTGCAGCACCAACATAGAGACGCAACCCTTCCTGATCGGTGACGTAGGTTGCCAACAAGGCTTGTGGGGAACGAATTCCTACTTCCGCCAGGGCGGCCTCTACAGTGGGTTGAGAAAAGCGCGTCTGAATCTTTTGGGGATTCAGGGTTATCGGAGTCAAGGAAGCCACAAGCAGCATTTCGTGCAGTTCAGTTGTCCAGAGGCTGACATAGGGATAGACATCCAACATACTCTGGACCAGGGATCGGGAATCCGCTTCATTTTGTGTGGCCAGAGGCCACCATTGAGCCAGCAGGCCCTCAGGCGCGAGCGTATCTTTACAGATCTGATAGAAATCTCGAGAGTAGAGATTCGCTACACCCGCAGCTGAAGGCGGAGGAGGTTCTAAAGTAATCAGATCATATTTCTCCTTAGAGCGGAGAAGCTGATGTCGGCCATCACTGGTTTGAATGGTGATGTGAGGATCAAGGCTGACTGCATTGTTATAGCTGAAAAATTGGGAGGCCGCAGCCACTGCAGGCAACAACTCAATTACCATCCGCTTTTGCAAGTCTGGATAGGAGAGAAGCGCGCCACTAGTAATACCGGATCCCAAGCCGATTACGAGGGCTGACTGGGGTTCTCCCGGATGAATTAATAAAGGCAGGAGTGCCTGTAACCGCATGTAGCGTAAGGAGGGCATGGCATCCCCAGTGTTGGATACCCCCTGAATATACAAACGGTGAAAGGAGTGATTGCTCTCCGATTGCTCAATCACTGCGACCGTTGCCCCAGCACTTTCTTGATAAAACAACAGTTCGCCAGGGTGCTGGGTCGTCAGGAGTTGAGCGAATTTATCGGCGGGGACCAGAGTTGCCAGGACGCCAAACCCGATCACCGCTACTGGGGTCATCACCGCTGATGCTAGTCCTTTAGCCTCCTGGGAGAAGGCAGTTGCTCCCAGAATAACGGCAATCATAGCCAGCCCTGCCAGGCTGTGCACCAAACCCAATTGGGGAATCAAGACAAACCCGGTCACCATGCTGCCAGCAATTCCGCCGATTGTGTTCAGGGCCGTGACCAATCCAGTATCACCACCGATCTGATCGGTTCTAGCCACCAGTCGAATGGCCAGAGGGTAGGCAGCCCCTAAGCATAGGGTTGGGAGCAAGACAAAGACAGCCGCAGCGAGACTGAAGCTCACGAGTTTCATCGCCATGAGGCTGTGCGTTAACTGGTAAGCAATCTGACTTGCTTGGTATTGAGCCACCAATAGCCAGCCGCCCAGCATCGCTACAGAGGCGAATGCGCTCCCCCCTGCAGCTGCTAAGAACAGACCCAATACTTTCCAGGGATAGCGGATCCGATCTGCCCAGTAGGCATATCCCCAACTACCCAGAGTTAAACCCAGTAAATAGGTTGCCAAAACAATGGCAAAGGCATAGGCACGGGTACTGAGAAACTGCACAATTGCCTGCGTCCAGATCACCTCATAGCCAAGCGCCAGCCCCCCTGCAATCGTGTAAAGGGTAAGGGCCAGCGGAGCATGGTGAATATCCCTGGAAGGGTGAGGAGGAGCAGGGGCAGCTGACCAGAACCGCTGGAATCCAAGAGCAGCCAACGCTAAACCCCCGTTGATCCCAGCAGCCACCCAGGCCGTTCGCTGGATCCCTAGTGCCGGAACGATCCCAAAGACGGTGGCTAGCGTGCCTACAATGGCCCCAGCGGTGTTGGCTGCATAGAGAATGCCTGCAGTTTCACCGACTTTTCTCTCTAGGGGCTGACAGGTTCGCAGCAGGACGACAAAGGTGCCTCCCATGAAGATCGCTGGCAACCCCACCAGCAACCATGGCAGCAACCAGGCGATAATCCCAACCTGATCTTGCAAGTCAACAAAGGGTTGATCCGCATGCGCCAGAGCCCAGGTTGCACTGATCCCAGTGATGGCAATACCGAACTCCAAGCCAGCATAGAGTTGCAGTGGGGATTCAACTCGATCAGCTTGATGGCCAAGCCAGAAGTTACCGATGGCCAGCCCTGCAAAAAAGGCACTGACACCAATGGTAACGGCATAGACATCGACCCCCACCACAAGCGCGAGTTGTTTTACCCAAAGCGTTTGATAGATCAGGGCTGCCAATCCTGAGAAAAAGAGGAGGAGGCTTGCTGATGCTAATGGTTTATATTTTTCCACCACTTCCAGGATCCCGTCAGAAGAAAACGTGTGAGTTCCTGGTGGAATCCACACGCTCTCATAAGGTAGCTTTTGAGGCTGTTATGTCGTCCCCGTGTTTTTCTGCAGTTTCTCCATCACCTGATTTAGGCTAAAGGATGCTGCTTTTTGTCGGGGTGGAAACTCCTGGAAACTCTCCAGAAACTTGGCCACAAAACTGCGCAGGAACCAGCAGGTAAGCTCGCCGGAAGAGGAAGTCCTCGTAGTAAGCTGATTCTTCGATAGCAGTCTCGAAGGGATCACGCCGCAGGTTAAAAATGCGAGGCAGGCGCAGGGGAACCAAAGGTTCCGACCAGACTTCTAAGCCTTCTGCCCGTTGCTCCAGGAACAGCACCTTCCAATCCTGATAGCGCAGTGCCGAGAGATCGCCATCATCCGTGAAGTAGAAAATTTCCTTGCGCGGACTCTTCTCTTCTGCTCCAGTGAGATAGGGCAGGAGGTTATAACCATCCAGGTGAACTTTGTAGGATTTGTCTCCAGCCTGGTATCCCTGCAACAACTTTTCTTTGATATTGGGCTCACCAGCCGCAGCTAACAGGGTGGGGAACCAGTCTTGTCCTGCAACAATCTCATTAGAGACTTCCCCTGCAGGAATGTGCCCAGGCCAGCGGACGATGGCGGGAACACGGAAGCCCCCTTCCCAGTTGGTATTTTTCTCCCCATGGAAGGGAGTTGTACCTCCATCTGGCCAGGAGAAGGCCTCCGCCCCATTGTCGGTGGTGTAGATCACAATGGTGTTGTCAGCAATGCCCAACTCATCCAGTTTGTCGAGGAGCTGCCCCACCATGGCATCATGCTCCACCATGCCATCGGCATAGATCCCCTGACCTGTAACCCCCTCAGACTCTGGCTTCAGATGGGTGAAGATGTGCATGCGAGTGGAGTTATACCAGGTGAAGAAGGGTTGTCCTTGAGCATGAGCGGTTGCGATGAAGTCCAATGCTTCGTCTAAAAACTCTTCATCGACAGTCTCCATCCGCTTTTTGGTCAGGGGTCCCGTATCTTCAATGCGACCGTCAGCATAGCTATGGATCACGCCCCGAGGACCAAACCTTTTACGAAACTCGGGATTCTTGGGATAGTCAAAGTTTTCGGGTTCTTCTTCTGCGTTGAGGTGATAGAGGTTCCCAAAGAACTCATCAAAGCCATGGTTACTGGGGAGAAATTCATCCCGATCCCCCAGGTGGTTTTTGCCAAATTGGCCCGTGGCATAGCCTATCGGTTTCAGGATCTCAGCAATGGTGGCATCTTCTGCCTGCAGACCCAGATCAGCGCCGGGCAGACCCACTTTGGTCAACCCTGTACGAAAGGGACTTTGACCGGTAATAAAGGAAGCTCGACCCGCAGTACAGCTGTTTTCGGCATAGTAGTCCGTGAACAACATACCTTCGCTAGCGAGACGATCGATGTTGGGGGTCTGATAACCCATCATGCCGCGGTTATAGGCACTGATATTAAACCAGCCAATATCATCACCAAAAATGACTAAGAAGTTTGGCATCTCCTCTGATTCTGAGGCAGATTCTGCAGAGGGAACGGCTGCAGCAGCCCTTTGAATCGGAATCAAGGGCAATAGTCCTGAAAAAAAGAAAAGTAGGCTTAAACACATTAAAATAGCAGATCTAAGGACTAATTGATACATAGGTTGCGCCCCTGGAGAAGAATACCGAAGAATTCTATACTACAGCAGAAACGTGGGATCGATAAGAGATATGAAGTTGGCTCGCTGCAAATGTAAAAGATATTCTGATGACCTGTGTTTGGTTTGGGAGTCATAATGATCGCCGAATTGGAAGCTGTCTTTGTAAAGAGTATAATGCTCTTTTTGTCCTGGCTTTCATGGTAGTATTTAGCAGAACTTAGTATACAGGATAGGTGCTGATGAGTAACCTTGTTGTTGTGGGATTTAAAGATCAGCATAAAGCAGAAGAAGTCCGTCTAGCTCTTGCCAAAATGCAGGTGGAGCAGTTGATCACCCTGGATGATGCTGTGGTTGTAACGAAAAATGAGAAGGGCAAGGTCAAGCTTAATCAAGCTGTAGATCTGACAGCCTCAGGGGCCGCTAGTGGCAGCTTCTGGGGTCTCTTGGTAGGCCTGCTTTTTCTCAATCCACTTTTGGGAGTGGTTGTAGGGACTGCGTCTGGAGCACTGAGTGGGGCCCTTGCAGATATCGGCATTAACGATGATTTCATGCGGGAGTTAGCAAAAAACTTCGAGCCTGGATCTTCTGCCCTCTTCTTATTAGTTCGGCAAGCAACACCAGACAAGGTTCTGGAGCGGCTGCAACCTTACTTGACAGATGCAAGGATCTTGCAAACGTCACTATCCAAAGATGATGAGGCTAGCTTGCAGGCAGCATTTGACAAGGCTCAAGCAGGCACATAGCAGGTCAAACAAACGAATCAGGCTAGGCCTTGATAGAGATGAGAATCAGACAGGTCTTCACTCACCCGATCTTGAGGCTGGGAATCTTGATTTGGCTGGTGATCATGGGCGCTGTCGCCTGTCAACCCTCGATTCCTGCGGATAGTCCGTTGCCAACTCGCGTCATGCTGATCGGATCCGGGGCCTCATTCCCAGCCCTGATCTATCAAAGTTGGTTTATTGCTTTGAATCAGTCTGTTCCTGCCTTACGAGTCAACTACCAGTCGCTCGGGAGTGGTGCAGGAGTCGAACAATTTATCAACGAAACCGTCGACTTTGGCGCCAGTGATGTGGCCATGACGGATGAGGAAATGACCGCAGTCAGGCGGGGGACCCTGCTGCTGCCCATGACCGCAGGCAGTATTGTGCTGGTTTACAACCTACCGCAGGTGGACAGTGGACTGCATCTTCCCCGTGATGTCTATTCGGATATACTTCTGGGCCGCCTGACCCAGTGGGATGATCCCCGCATTGCTGCTGCTAACCCAGAAATTTCCTTGCCCAGGTTGCCCATTTCAGTAGTGCATCGGGCCGATGGCAGTGGCACCACGGAGGTATTGACCCAACATCTGAGTGCAATTAACCCTGACTGGCAAACCGAAGTAGGGATTGGCAAAAGTGTAGATTGGCCAGACACGGGTATCTTTGTGGGCGCAAAGGGAAATGAAGGGGTAACTGCTCAAGTGATGCAAACCCAGGGGGCTTTTGGCTATGTGGAGTACAGCTATGCGGTGAACAATGATCTGGCCATGGCGGCATTAGAAAATCAGACTGGCCACTTTGTGTTGCCAACCGACGACAGCGCTGCCGCGACGCTTGCTGCTGTGCAATTGCTGATACCTTACGAGCCTTTATCGTGGATCCCCCCGGTCAAGATTCCTATCCATTGGTGACCTTTACCTGGCTGTTGCTTTATCGTCATTATGAAGAACCGTTGAAAGCGAAAGCCATTGAAATCATGGTGGAGTTTGGTCTGAATACCGGGCAGGCCGTGGCCCCGATCCTGGGCTACGTCAAACTCCCCGATTCTGTTCGTGAGCAGGTGGCGGCAGCCGCAGATGCCATTAGCCCGGAGTACACGATTAGACTTTCGTCGGGGGCTCCCCTGACATGACAGGAGTTGATTTTGACCTCAATACCGATGACAACCTTGCCCGCAGTCGCACCGCTGCCGAACAGTGGCTGGATCAAGGGTTCACCTGGCTGTCCCAGATCTGTGCGGTCTCTATCGGGGTGATCCTTCTGGCGATTGTGCTGCTCCTGTTTTACCGATCGCTCCCCGCTTTACAGGAGTTTGGCCTCTCGTTTCTCACCACTACTGAATGGAACCCAGTCACAGGACGGGAACGCTACGGGGTTTTGCCCATGCTGTACGGGACGCTGGCAACTTCCACGATCGCCCTGCTGATTTCAATTCCGTTGGGAGTCGGTAGTGCCATCTTTTTAACAGAAAATTTCTTGCCCCGTTCCCTGCGCACCGTGCTTATCTTTGGGGTGGATCTGCTGGCGGCGATCCCCAGCGTTGTCTATGGGCTGTGGGGGATTTTTGTCGTCATTCCCTTCATGAAAACCGTGGGCCTCTGGCTTTATCTTCATTTCGGCGCTTTTCCCCTCTTGAGCACTCCCCCCATTGGGCCAGGACTCTTACCAGCGGGGATTGTCCTCGCCATCATGATTTTGCCCATCATTACCGCCTTATCGCGAGAAGCTTTTAGCAGCTTTACCTTCGGACTATCGTCAGGC
>JAAUUJ010000107.1 GCA_012030715.1 Synechococcaceae cyanobacterium SM2_3_1
CCTGGCACAGATGGCTTGCCGATGCGCTGCAGTGCCATAGCCAACATTACTCGACCAGCCATACTCGGGAAAGAGCCGCCAGTCGCTGCATCCAGCGGTCACGCGTGACTTTGGCAATGACTGAAGCTGCAGCAATCGCCAGACAGAGCTGATCCCCTTTGACCACAGCAGTTTGGGCAGGACCCAGTTCCGGTACCGGCAGACCATCCACCAGCACATGGTCAAACGGCTTGACCCGCTGCAGAGCCCGTTGCATAGCAAGGGCAGTGGCCTCTCGAATGTTGAGTCGATCAATCTCATCTACAGAGGCGCTCCCCAGACCGATGGCCAGAGCCACCTGCCGGATTTGGGTGAGGCATTGCTGCCGCTGGCAACGGGATAACTGTTTGGAATCCTGCACATTTGATAGCGCATTGGCCTCCATAGAGGGAGGCAGGATCACGGCTGCTGCCACCACTGATCCAGCCAGGGCTCCCCGTCCTACCTCATCCACCGCCGCGACCCGAGTGTACCCCTGCTGCCAGAGTGAATCCTCAAGCTCAAGGGTGGGGTGCCGCTTTTGTCGGATCTTCGAGGTTTCGCCCCCCATTTCTGAAAACACTGAACCTCTACTCTTCGTCAGCATTGCGGGCAGAGCGTCGCCGCCGTGAGGCAGCCGGGGATTGTTGTTTTCTCGGGGTCTCTACCTCTTCTGAAGGCTGGGGGGGACTGGAAACATCCGGTTCACTGTGCAGCACCGCCGGAGAAAAAGAAATCTCTTCCTGGCTGGGCATTGCAGCGGACTCCTCCGCCAGGGATGCTTCTGGCCCGATCTCACTTTCAACAGCGGTCTGTGAGGGTAAATAAGCGGGGGTAGAATTAGATTTTGCCTCCGGTGATTTAACCACAATCGTGGTGTCACGACTGCTGCTGACGGAAGTATCCAGCAAGAGCAGAGGGGAGAGACCCATTTCAGAAAACACCTGCTGCTGTAGTGGCGTCATGTCAACACTGACAAGTCGGCGGGGCAACTCCCGAGGGCGGATAGGAGGTTCTCCATTCCCCTCCTGAGACTCAGGGCGCTCCCGATCAAAGGGCCGACCTCGCGTGCCTCGATCACCGCGCATGGCTCCCCGATCTCGAGGAGAGAGCGCACCCATCGCCGGGGTCAAGAGCGGATCAGCTCGTTCAGAGATCTCCCCTCCAGGCAGCAACGGTCCGCTCTCATCTCGCTTGCTCGGAGGGCGGTTTCTGCGGCCAAAACCGGGCCGTAATTTGGCTTTGGCCCGGCGCGGGACCCATTGCGATCGCGACCTGCCAATATGGGCATACTGCTGTCCTCCCCTTCCTCATCTCCCTCCATGTCTCCCTCTACGGGTAGGGGTGAGAGACGGGGTTGATCCAGGATCGGAGTTAGATGAGTGTCATCTGCGCCAGGCAAATGGGCCAGCAGACCCAGACCATCACAGGTGGAACAGGTGCGACCAAACACCTCATAGAGACTCTGGCCTTGGCGTTTACGAGTCAGCTCCACCAGACCCAGTTCGGAGAGCTGTGCCACCTGAGGGCGGGCTTTGTCATGCCGTAATGCCTTATTAAAATGCTCCAGCACCTGCAGTTGATCGCGGCGAGAATCCATATCAATAAAATCTACGATGATCACTCCGGCAATGTTGCGCAGGCGCAGTTGCCGAGCAATTTCAGTGGCCGCTTCACAGTTGGTCCAGAGCACGGTTTCTCGAGCGGTCGCTGACTGGGTGAATGATCCCGAGTTGACATCAATCACTGTCAGGGCTTCGGTGGGCTCAATAATGATGTAGCCGCCGGAAGGTAGATCCACGCGAGGACGGAGCGCCTGGCGAATGGCTGCATTCACTCGGAAAAATTCCAGGATCTGGGTTCCTTCACGGTGAGCATCCACAAATACCCCTGCAGGCATCTGTCCCTGATTCCAACCCTGCAGGTATTGCTTCACCCGCTTTAATCCAGTGCTGGAGTCGGTGACGATCCGATTCACATCAGAGGAATAGGTATCCCGCAGGACCCGTTGAATAAAGTCATCATCACGGTTCAGTAGTCCCGGTTCGCGCACCTTTTGCTGCTGCTGCAGGATATCCTCCCACTGGGTTTTGAGTTGCTCCAGATCCTCAATAATGGCTTCATCTGACACACCCCGAGCTTCAGTTCGCACCAGCAGCCCCATCTGGGTGGGTTTGATCAGAATCGCCAGGGACTTGAGACGATTGCGTTCTTCTTCATCCTCAATGCGACTTGACAAATTCACCCCGCGACCATGGGGCATGAGGACCAGATAGCGTCCGGGCAGGGAGACTTCACCCGTCAGGCGGGGGCCTTTATTTCCAGTCGGCTCCTTCATCACCTGGACCAACACCCGTTGCTGGGGAGCGACCAGTTCGGTAATGGAGGCACTGCTCCGCTTCAAGCGCAAAGGTCCCAAATCACTCACATGGATGAATCCGTTGCGCTCTGAACTCCCAATATTGACAAAAGCAGCATCAATACTGGGCAAAACATTTTCAACCATCCCCAGATAAATATCTCCAACCTGGTGATCGCCACTGGCAACGATTAATTCCTGGATTTGCTCTTCTGAAAAAACGGCGGCAATACGATGGTGTTCGTCAATAATGATCTGCCTTGGCATTGGAATCCTCTCAGGGGCTCAGGCGCAACAATACTCAACCTCAAGTGTCATTGATCAGAAGAAATACCGTGAAATCTGGATCAATGTCAGTCTCACCGGGGGTATTGACCAGCTACAGGGCCAGGTGAGAAGGTTCGGACAATAACAATCATCCCTATCCGAGTTGTAGCAGTAAATGTTCAGTACATCATCCGTGGACCCAAAGATCAGAGGATGAATCTGAAGCATCGGATGAACCCACCGCAAGACTTATAGTAACCCTGAGCCTGACATGAAACTGTCCCGGATCAGAAAGATATTCTTTAGTGGAACAACGGAAGACGGCATACCCCCTGCCCTCTATCTCTGTGTATCCACCCTCAGAAGTTTGAAATCTTACAGTGAGGGAGAGAGATCTCGCCCGCAAAGCACATAACTCAGGTGTTTAGTCAACCACCTGCCAGCATTATAGCCTCTGTGGTTCACTCTGCGCAGGCCATTTGCCGGATGAGGGATGGTCTTTGTTGCAGAGGCTTGAGCAAGAGGGATAGGCGCTCCCCATGCCGGATCTGGAGCTCAATTCCCTCCAGGGTCGCCTGTTGCTGCAGCAAGGTCAGAATATGCTGGGGCTGGATAAAGGGATCCTCTGGACTAAAACTGCCGCGGTAGTAGATCATCCCTTGATGGGCAGCAGAGGCGGTGGGCTGCCAGGAGAGATCGTAAAGCAGCGGACGTGCATCAAACGGGTACACCTTCCCCCGATTTGGTCTTTTTCTCCAGCCAGAGGACAGAGGAGGCCAGAATGGTCTGGATCCAATCCTGCCATTGCGGTCCAGGACAGGCCTGAGCTGAACTTGTCCATTCCAGGGTGAGCAAATATTCCGCCGCAGTTAAGGACTGGGTTGCTGCCGGAGACTTGAGGGGGATCTCGGTAACAGAAGCCAGGGCAATCTCAGCGGGAAGTTGAGCGTTTAACTGCCGCTGTAACTCTTCAGGGGTAAGTCGGATCGGTTCTCCCCAGAGGTGGAGGGGCCGCAGTTCCAGATCTAGAATTTCTCCTCGACTGGTGTATCCCAGTGGTAAGGCACAGGCACTGGCAATTCGTGGGGTGGGGTGGTAGCCCCCCGTGAAGGCCAGGGGTAAGCCCGCCCGCCGACAGGCTCGTTCCCACAGCTTCATCAGATCTAGATGCCCCAGCCAGCGCAGATCCCCCTGTTTGCTGTAGATCAGGCGGAACCGTTGGGCCGAGGGGATCGGCTCAGGTGGCATTTGCGTTTTGTCGTCTGCGCAGAGAGGGGATGGCTGGGTGGAGGATGGAATGACCACGTTATGACCAAAGTCGGTGCCACAGACTCCACAGGCCGAACAGCTGTCAAAGGAGCAATCGGGAACGGTGGCCGCCTGCATCGCCCGCTCATAATCCTTCTGCAGCCAGCGCTTCTCAATTCCGGTATCAATATGATCCCAGGGCAGTGGGTCCTCTATTCCGAAGGTCAGCACAGGCAATTGGGTGGGACTATCCATAGGCTGTGCTGCCAGTCCCTGATAAGCCTTGACCCAGGCATTGTAGGCCACCTCAATATTTTCAAACCAGCTGTCCATTCCGGCTCCGCCTCGCCAGGCCTGCTCGATCATGGGACTGAGGGAGCGATCTCCTTTACCAATCAGATCCTCCAGAATCGAGAAGCGAATGTCGGTAAAGTTAGCTTTGGTGTCCCGCACGCGGCGGCGTAGCTCCTGCTTGAGAAGGGCCTGCTTGCGCTGGATATCAGGGTAATCCACGCGAAACCACTGAAAGGGGGTGTGCGGTTTGGGGGTGAAGTTGGATATGGTCAAAGTAAAGCTCATGTGGGGTTGTCCCACAGCAGCACATTCCCGCTTTAACATCTGCAGGGTGTGGGCAATGCCGATCACATCTGCATCAGTTTCTCCTGGTAGCCCGATCATGAAATAGAGCTTGATCTTCTTCCATCCCTGGCGAGCCGCAGTGGTGATCCCCCGCACCAGATCCGCATCCGTGAGGCCTTTATTAATGACATCCCGCAGCCGCTGGGTTCCAGCCTCGGGCGCGAAAGTTAGGGTCGAGCGGCGGGTGCCATGTCCCCCCATGAGTTGGGCAATGGAGTCATCAAAACGATCCACTCGTTGACTGGGCAGAGAAAGACTGATATTGGCCTGTCCCAACCGTTGCTGCAATTCGGAGCCCACGGCAGGGAGGGAGAGGTAATCGGAACAGCTGAGGGAGGAAAGGGAAAATTCGTCATAGCCCGTCTGGCGTAAGCCCTGGCTCACGGCGGAGATCAGGCGCTCCGGTTCTACATCCCGCGCGGACGGGTCAGCATACCCGGTTGACAAAAACGACAGCCACGCGTGCATCCCCGTCTGACTTCCATCGTCAGCCGATCATGCACCGTCTGCACATATGGGATCAGGCCCACAGAATACTCTGGCATGGGGGTGGCCACCCGCCGCTGGATCCGTTGGGGGACCCCTGCAATCCGGGGCTGCGGGGATCGACCGTCGTAAAATTGAGGCACATAAACGCCGGGCACCTGCGCCAGTTGCATCAGCACGTCCTGCCGGGGGCGATGGCGGTGGTGCAGCAGAACTTCTCCTATTTCGGGGAGCACCTCTTCTCCATCCCCAAGCACAAAAAAGTCAAAAAAGGTTGCAAAGGGCTCAGGGTTGGAAGTGGCCGTTGGTCCCCCCGCAAAGATCAAAGGACAGTCTGTGATCGAGAGGGGGTTACGCTCCTCCCAGGTGAAGGGGATTCCCCCCAGATCCAGCATCTCTAAAACATTGGTGCCCCCCAGTTCATAGGCCAGGCTGAACCCGATAATGTCAAAGTCCCGCAGCGGTCGGCGAGATTCAACGGCAAAGAGGGGGAGGTGCTGTTGCCGCAACCGTGCTGCCAGATCGGGTCCCGGCAGATAGACGCGGTCACACAACTGATCTAGCTGGGCATTGAGGATGTTGTAGAGAATAATGTGGCCGAGATTGGAGGCCCCAACCTCATAGAACTCCGGGTAACTGAGTACCCAACGTACCTCTGCCGATTCCCAGGTGCGATGGGCAGCCCCCAATTCTTTGCCCAGATAACGGGCCGGGCGCTGAATATCAACGGAAAGCAGCTGATCCAGGTTAATGGTTGGCATAAGGCAGGCAGGTGACCAGGCAGTGGGACGAAGCGGGGAATCCGTGCTTCATTGAGACCACCAGCTTAGCGCGACCACCCCTGGCTTGACAGACAGACCCAAGAAAAACACCCAGACCCATGGGTCCAGGCGCTCGCTGTACCTGCCTCTAGAAGAGATCAAGATTCAGTCTTCCGGCGGGTCTGAGGCTGCAGTGGTGGTGTCGGTTGAACTGGTCACCCCAGCAGGGTGCAGAGCCTTCTCCAGCTGCATGCGCTGCTCCATGGCCCGCAGAAAATAGCCACTCATCATGGCTCCAGACAGCATTTTGGCCAGCCCTTCCCGACTAGTAACCACCTGCACCCCAAACTGATCGGGGGGAAGATTACCCACCAGCTGCCGAATGTTATAGCCCAGAATCTCGGTCACCTCCGATGAGGAGGATTGGGCAACCTCTTGAAAGGTCTGAGGATCCTGTTCCTGCAGGTATATCCAGAGGGCATTGTCCTGCCCGGGAGACTGCACCCCTTCAAAACCGGGTAAAAAGCTGAGAGGATTGCTCACGGTCCTTCTCCTTAAGACAGTGGGTGGGCTCAAATGTTGACGCCAGCCCTGACAGGCCGATGGAACGTCTAAAGAAAACTCGCTTTTCTTGGTGTAACCGAATCCTAACATCGGCCCTTGATCCCCTCGGGTTCGGCTTCCCTCCCCTGGTTCAGGCAAATGCCGAACACTCAGGGGTTTACGGCACAGGGAGTCAGGATCGATGATAGGCCTGTGGATCGTTGTCGGACAAAATTCAGATGCCGAGGTGGAAACAACTGAGACGTTATCGTCTGGCCTGGGTAGGAGGGCTGCTGCTGGTATTGCTGTACACCGGATCGGTGTTTGCGGAGGTTCTGGCACCCTACAGTCCCCTGGCGGTGGAACGGGAAAGTTCTCTCCTACCCCCCACGATTATCTATTGGCGCGATCAAAAGGGTCAGTGGCTAGGACCGCATGTCTATCCCACCCGTCAGGGTCCAGTGGATCTGGAAACGGGGGAACGGCCTGTGCTTCGGGATCGCTCCCGGCCCGCAGGCATTCGCCTCTGGGTGCAGGGAAGTGCCTATCGCTGGCTGGGGCTGATCCCCTCTAATCGCCATCTGCTGGGCACCGTCAATTTAAATCCGGAGGTCACGGCTCCTCCGGCTCGCTGGCATATTCTCGGTACAGATGATCAGGGGCGGGATTACTTCAGTCGCCTCTTCTACGGCAGCCGCATCAGTTTATTTGTGGGGGTGGTCGGGATCCTGATTGCCTTTCCCCTCGGTTTGACGATCGGGGGGATCTCGGGCTACCTGGGGGGTTGGGTGGATGCAGCCCTCATGCGCTGTGCCGAGGTACTGATGTCGATTCCAGGGCTTTATTTGCTCGTTTCGCTAGCTGCTCTGTTCCAGTCGAACCCCTTCACCCAGGTTCCTTTCTCCAACGCGGAACGGTTTCTGATCATTGTCAGTATTACCTCTTTGATCAGTTGGGCCAGCCTGGCGCGGGTGATCCGCGGACAGGTTCTCTCGCTACGGGAGCGGGACTATGTGATTGCCTCTAGGGTGGCCGGAGCCCAAGCCTGGTACCTTCTGATCCGCCATATCCTGCCCCAGACGGCTACCTACACCATTACCTCTGCCACCCTGGCCATCCCTGGATTTATTGCGGCGGAGTCGATTCTCAGCCTGATTGGTCTGGGCATTCAACAACCTGATCCCTCCTGGGGAAATATGCTGTCTCTGGCTACGAATGCCTCGATCATTGTGTTGCAACCCTGGCTGGTGTTAGCTCCCACCTTGTTGATCATGATCAGCTCCCTTTCCTTTAATCTGCTTGGGGATGGGCTTCGAGATGCTCTGGATCCACGCGACCGCCTCCGGCAGGTACAACAGGGCTCGGTTGCCCGTTAAGCCTTTGTTATTTCAATTTAGAGGTGTTGATCTTGATGCATGCGGAAAAATATTCGCAGGATCTTCACGTTTGCCTCCCATCTTGAGGTTAAGATCGATACTTAGGCAACCAGTGTTCCCTCCTATGTCAGTAAGTATTTCTACGGGATGTCGCGAATGCATTTTAGGGCAGACTTTAGAGATGGCCCTCACGATGGCCTTCCAGCCGATCGTTGATGTCCGGCAGCGGCAGATCTACGCCTACGAAGCCCTGGTCAGGGGAGTTAATGGAGAATCTGCTGGCAGTATTCTCAGTCAGATCACCGATGAAAATCGCTACCGTTTTGACCAGACCTGTCGTGTAACGGCAGTGACACTGGCCAAGCAGCTGAATCTCCACCAACGTCTACACATTAATTTTCTGCCCAACGCCGTCTACTCTCCAGAAAACTGTATCCGAGTCACGCTGGAAACAGCTCAAGAATGTGGTTTTCCCTCTGATATGATTACGTTTGAAATTGTCGAAAGTGAAAAGATTGATGATTATCAGCACCTCAATAACATTATTCACCACTATAAAGAAATTGGATTTTTAACCGCCATGGACGATTTTGGTTCGGGCTATTCTGGCTTCAACGCCCTGGCGGAGATCCGACCCAATATGGTGAAGCTAGATATAGGTCTGGTGAGAAATGTCCATGCCAGTCCTGCAAAACAGGCAATTATTCGCGGACTGGTGGCCCTTTGCGAGGAACTCTCCATTCTGATGTTGGCGGAAGGGGTTGAAACGGTTGAAGAATCTCAGTGCCTTCTGAAAAAAGGGATCACTTTACAGCAGGGATATCTGTTCAGTAAACCCGGGTTTCAATCCCTGCCAGAAGTACCATCCGCCACCTGGGATCTGATCTTCGCAGATTAACTAATCTTGCGGAATTCCCCATCCCTCTATATGGTGGAGGGGTAGCAAGAGGGCGCAAGCCCTAATCTCTTACGACCTTCCACCTAATTGATTTTGAATATATAGCAATCAGACATCATATGGAAGACCTCTGATCCCTCAAGTGCTGGTTTATAGAGAAAGAGCGAAAAAAAGAAGCAAGCATAAAGCTCAGAAAATAGGGCTAAACCGCTCAATTCTCTCCGTTGGATTCGGGACTCTAAACAAGATGATCTCGTACAAGATTGAGCAGAAGGGGGGGTAGTCTTGACACTTCCTCCGAGGATCTGTGATGGTGATGTACAACGTTGCAACGAATCAGCAACCGCGGTTTGGAGCGCGCCTCGTTAGACTTGGATGTCTTAGCTCTACTTCAAAGACTTATAAGCATACGGTTTCTATGAAGCAACTAGGGCAAAAGAAGAGACAGCAATCCAACCAGGTAGGTGGAAAGGGTGGAGAAACCCCATCCCCCTATGCGGTGGGATAGTTCATTGCATATCTAATCCCCAGATCAGGGCAACCTCATCTCAGGTAGCGTTATTCCCTGCAGGTGTCATGACTCTTGACCTGGATCAGTGCCACAAGCTCCTTCAAGTCTCCGCCGGAGCCTCCTTGGAAGCCATTGAGATCGCCTATCGACGACAATTGCAACAAAATCTGCGGCGTGCCACACCAGCCCAAATCCAGCAATTAAAAACTGCTTACGCCCAACTTAAACTTCACACTCAGTCCCAGGAGGATCAGGCTGCCCTTACCCCCTTGCCCCCCCAGCCCTCCTCGACTTCCCCAGCCCTCACCACCTCCCAGGAGGCTCCCCCTGCAGCCGATCGCGCCACCCTCAGAAAAGCCCGTCTCGGAGATCTGCAGGCGATCACAGCAGTCCTGAAGTTTGAACTCTATCACCACCTGAAGGCACAGGTCACCCTCGAAAACCAGCAATTGTTGGTGCAACTTCCCACCAACTCTCAGGTCCGCCCTGCTGTGGTCCAGGCCCAGATCCGCCAGATCGTCCAGACTCTCCAGCTCCCAGACCTACCCCCGATCCAGCTGGTGGGAATCGCCAAAACAGGTCAGCCATGGCAGAAGGATTTTGCTAAGCAAGATCCCCGCAAACAAGAAACCCCTTTTAATCGGTTTACTTTTGACAGTGCCCGCCTAAATCTCTGGTCACTTCCTGTTGCCGTGGTGGTAGCGGCGATTGTTAATCTCTTTCCTCCCCTGAATCTGTTGCACATGCCCTGGCACATTTGGATCCATGAATTTGGCCATGCCACGGTAGCCTGGCTCTGTGGTCACCGCGCCACACCACTGCCTTTTGGCTGGACCAACTATGAGTTCGATCAGTCTTGGTTTGTTTACTTCGGATTTTTATTCCTCTTTGGCCTCCTCTTCTGGTCCGGATGGCGGGAACGCTTGCGCTGGGCCATGGTGTTGGCGGTGGCGCTGGCCCTCTTGCAACTAAAGATGACCTGGTTCATGTCCGAGCGCTCCTTTGAGTTCTGGTTCTACTTTGGCGGTATCGGCGGCGAATTCTGGATCAGCACCCTCCTGCTCACCTGTTTCTATTTCCCTTTGCCGGATCGACTGCGCTGGGATATCTGGCGTTTTCCTGTCGTCGCCATTGCTGCCAGCTCCCTCTGGCGTAGTTTCTGGCAGTGGCATCGCATTAACCGCGGTCAGGAGGAGATCCCCTGGGGAACTCTCTTTGGTGGGCAGGGGGACGCTGGAGGAGATATGAATACCCTCAACTTTGAATTTGGCTGGAGCCCGGATCAGATCATCAATGCCTACAGCAACCTGGCAACATCTGCGGGTTGGTCCTGGTGGGTGTGTATATGTATTTTGTCCTCAAGGGATCTCCAGAGTGGGTGGCGGATCTGAAGCAGCGGTTCCACAGATCCTGAGCAGCAGCATCAGGGGGCCAGGTTGTCAATCTCGATCTCGGGCAGATCATCAGCAGGTTCAAAACCAAAGATGCGACCGTAAAAGTAAAGCTCAGCTTCCAGGGCTTTTTGAATCGAGTGAGCCTGCCGAAACCCATGCTGCTCCTGCGGAAAGAGTACATACGCGACCGGAAGCCCTTTCTTTCGCAAAGCCTCCACCATCACCTCTGCCTGGTTGGGGGGAACGATCACATCTTCTGCCCCCTGTAAAAAGATCACCGGGCAATCCAATTGATCCAGAAAATGAATCGGAGATCGTTGCTGGTAAATCTGTTGGGCTGCTGGGTAAGGCCCGATCAACCGATCCAGGTAACGGGATTCAAATTTATGGGTATCCCTAACCAGAGCCTCCAGATCACTCACCCCGTAATAACTGGCTCCTGCTTTGAACACTGAGTGGAAGGTGAGAGCTGCCAGTGTCGTGTACCCTCCAGCACTACTGCCCCGAATCGCCAGACGCTCCGGATCCACGAAACCCTGATCCACCAGATACTTAACGGCATGGATGCAGTCCTCTACATCCACGATCCCCCATTGCCCCAGGAGTTGCTCCCGATAGGCTCGCCCATACCCCGTGCTGCCCCCATAGTTCACATCCACCACCGCCAACCCGCGACTGGTCCAAAACTGGATCTCGAGATTCAAGCCCGAGCTTGTGGCGCTCGTAGGACCGCCATGGCTTTTTACCAGCAGAGGGGGCAGCTGATCGGGGGGACCTTGAAAGTCCGCGTTGCTGGGGGGGTAGTAGAAGGCATAGGCTTTGCGATCCCCCTGGGTGGAAAATTCAATGGGTTCCGGTGGCGAAAAGTAGTTTGGATCCAGATCTAGATCCATCGACTTCTGTACTTCCTGGAAATGCCCGGTCGCGGGATCTAACTGTACAAGTGTGGTGGGCTGGGTGGGGGAAGCCCCCAGAAAAATCGCTCGATCCGGTCTAACCTGCAACCCGCCGATGCTGGGGTAAGGGGTAGAGATTTCCTGCAGATCTCCGCTGTTGGTATCCAGAATGGCCAGGTGACTGATCCCTGCCTCGATGTAGGTACAAAGGATCCGGTGTTCTGAAAGAAAACCATAGGTGGTTAAACCCAGCACCCACAGTGGCAAGCCAAATTCCACCGATCGCGGACAGAGTGCCTCCCTCTCCCCCTCGCGCCAACGGTAAAGATTCCACCATCCCGACCGATCCGAGACAAAATGAAGCGTGCCTTCAGAGGACCACTCCGGCTGAAAGATCGACTCTCCGGCTCCCCCGGCTACTTTTTCTGCAAAACCCAACCCCCCATTTCCTGCACAGGGGCCACCCAGAGTTCGGTACTATCCCAGGGCATATTCGGATGATCCCAGCTGATCCAGGCCAGGAAGCGACCATCGGGGCTGAGGCGGGGAAAGGCATAGAAATCCTGTCCACTCACCAGCACATGATCCTCTTCCCCAGGCTGCAGACTTACCCCTACGATCGTGTTGCAGGGTTCCTCATGTGGCGGGCGATGATCTTCCCGTACCCAGATCATACGGTCGTAGATCTCATCCACAATGCCATCGGCATAGCGCACCTGGGCATCCGTTTCTCCTGTCAGGGGCTGAGGATCGATTCCCATGCGCCAGAGATAGAGGCGTTGATCTTTATAGTTGGCGGCCACCATCCCGACTGGGGTGACGACATAAGCCTGCCCACCATATTCATGTAGCCGAGTCCGCACATTCAGCGAAAGGGGAGACACTCGCTCCATCCCTCCGGCCACGGACCAACGCACCAGCACATTGCGTCCCGCCTCCTGGGGTCGTCCTTCCGTCCAGTAGATGAATGATCCCACCAGTGTGGGTTGGCCTAAGCGCAACGCAGAGGAGGCGATCAGTTCCCCAGTGAGAGGAGAACGCCAGCTACCATAGGAAGCAACAGAGGGGGCAGAAGACATGGTGTTTCTTGGCTGACTGCTGATCCTCAGCTTACGTCAATTCGCTTGCATTACCTCCGAGCAGACATCTCTTAAGAACTCATCGTGTGGGACATCGAAGTACGTAAGCAGAATTAGAAATTAAGAAGAAGTCGGAACAGCGGATACACAAATCAGTCCAATAAAGGAATCATCCAGGCTACGACAAGACTCATGAGCACAGTAATTTCCAGCCCTGAGTATAAAGGATTTTTCTGCACCCAAAAAATTGCTGAGTTCCAGGAGAAATTAGTTAGCCATTGAGATATATGGTGAGACCAATGGGAGGGATGATCATGATCACGAAACCTTAGCCTAAAAATAGATAGGAGAAAGGGTAAGCCTCCAATCTTAGCATTCATTAATATATGCCATACAACACTGGAAACCATAATCACCCAGCTCCAGAGATGAGCATAATACCAAAAATGGTCAAGTTCACCCTCCGGTAACCAATCCTCATCCATCATCTTTCCACTGAAAAGAGCGAAGGTGAGTGCAAGGAGGGATAGAGTGTTTGATATTCGACTCAAGGTATACCACCAGATTGGGCGACCTACTTGTAATAGCTTGGATAGAGAATCAGGTTGCCAGAGCTTCTTTTGTCCTTGATGGCAAGCATAAATCATAAAAAAGGGAAATATCAGCAACGTATATAGAGCAAAGGTTCCATGCAGGCTTTCACTATCCTCATAGTAGGGTAGGGGGATCCTTCCCCAGCGACCATCGTAGGTGTTGTAGGTCCAGAAGGCAGTCAGAATCGCAAATATTAAAAAAAGCCCTGTTAATCCATGGAGAATACGCAGCAGTAATGGCTGATAAGGTTGATTGGGTTTACTTGCCATAAGCTCTCCGAATAGGCGATGTCAAAAACAAGCTTTAGAGTAGTCAGTTGCTTTAGATTTAACTCAATTAGATACATCTCATCCTTCTATCAGATCCCATCGATCCAGCTCAAAATACCGAAGAATAAAAATAAAGAACCTCCTAAAGCTGTGAGCAATCGTTCTGAGAGATAACCTGCGATCCACCGTCCGCTGAGCACCGCGATCCCCGCACAGATCCCATGCCCGAGAACTGCCCCTAAGGTTACTGCTACTGGAGTATGAGTAGTTGACAGAGCAATGGTGCTGATCTGGGTTCGATCGCCCCATTCCCCCAAAAAAGTAAGACTAAACGCCTGAAGACCTGTGCTTAGGCCCAGATGACTCCACCGAGGATTCCAATCTTGAGAAGCTCTAGCAACAACGGTTTCAGCCTCATCGGCCTCACTACACCCCAATGGAGCAGATATACAACTGGCTGTATACAGGAGCTTGACGCCAAAGCCCAGAAATAGCGTCACCACAGTGATCTGCACCCAGATTTCTGGTATCCCCCCGATGATCTGTCCCAGGAGCACCGAGATCAGTGTCATGGCTGCAAGAGCGCTGATAGATCCCATAAATACCCAGAGGCGAGGTAAGCGGGTGGCTAAAAGTAGGGAAATGAAAAAGGTTTTATCTCCTAATTCGGATAAAGTGATCAGAATCAATGCAGCTGTAAATCCAGTCAACATTACAAACCGAGAGTAGAGATCTTTTTCATCATAAGAGAATTTACCCTGACAATATATTCATAGTGCTTTCATATTGATTTCTAGATTGTTTCACAATCCTGATGTGTGGCACCGAAATCACAGCCCATTCAAAGTGCCTGGTGTAAACCCAGGATCTCTACCCTTTCCTACGCCAAAACCCCCTGAAGTTTACACCAACCTCGCCAGGAGTTTCTCTCAAACCCGCCGGAGGTTTTAACTGACTTGCAGATCCATAGGCAGACGCGCGGAGCGGATCTCATTCCCCATCAGTGCCCGCACCTTCACTTGATACTCCCCTGAGAGAATAGTCATCATATAGCCCACCTTCCGCACGACTATGGTCAAAATCGAGAATTTCGATCCTCAGGCACCATAACCAGGATTAGAGCTTTTGCTGTTGAGATCAAATTCCAATAGAGCATCTGAGTCAAGGTTGTTAGTGAAATGCCTGTGATCCTTTTCTAGTCAAGAATACAGCGCCTCAGATCCCAGAAAACTATTGGGAATCGAGTTCTGCTGCGTTATCAATGACCACCGCCCCCACAGGGATCTCACCTGGATTGAGAGTAGAGGTTGGGAACGGTCGAGGGGTTCTGGAAGGAGCAGGCGTTGGAGAAGATCCAGAGGGATGAGGAAGTGCCCTTAAGGTGGGAGTCGGGCTGGATCCAGAGATCCCTGGGGATTGATTCGGTTGAGGCTGGGGAGACGGATCACCAACGGCAGCAGGTTCATTCGTGGGTTGAGCCACCACCTGAGGCGATCCTGAGGGTTGCGGTACTTGAGTTCCTGTAGCTTGAGGGATAGGGGTCTGAATGATCTCCGACTGCGGTTGGATCTGAGGTGTCGAGATGTTGGATCCACTGCCCCCGCAACTGCTGAGAAAAACCGTACAGGCAAACAGCAGGCAGCAGATCCAGGCCAGAGGACGTTTCACAGCTAGCGCACTTAACCAGG
>JAAUUJ010000108.1 GCA_012030715.1 Synechococcaceae cyanobacterium SM2_3_1
CCCCCGCCCAGGAGATAGGCTCCCAGAGCTGCAATCGGCAGTGGCACAGATCCACCACCAGCTCCAGCGATCACGAGACTGACATCCGTGCCCCAGTTCTGGATTACAAAAATCACCAGTACCAGCCCCCAGCCCCCAGCCAGCACAATTTTCGCAGCGTCCAGTGGCCTCATGATTCAGTCTCCACAATGGGTTCAGTGTCCAGTACAGGTAAGCGGGATGACCGGATCCCCCCCTGCCAGCGCTGGATCAGATCCACTTCTATCTCTAACTGATCCAGACGCCCGAGCTACCACAAAAATCCACCAGATCCAAAATCGTGCGGGGGTGATGGTACCAGGCTGGAATGGCAGGCACGATCCGGACCCCAGCCTCGGCCAGGGTGGTGAGATTGCGTAAATGAATCAGACTGAAGGGAGTTTCTCGGGGGACAATCACCAGCCGCCGTCCCTCTTTGATCTGCACATCCGCGGCTCGCTCCAACAGATCTGAGCTCAATCCTCCCGCCAGCTTGGCTACGGTGCTCATACTGCAGGGAATCACCATCATCCCTTGAGTGCGGAAGGAGCCACTGGCAATCCGGGCCCCGACATCACTCCAGCGGTGGCAGGTTAATTGGTCGGTGTTCACCTCCGCCTGTTCCCCCCAGAAGCGGGCCTGTTGCTCAGGATCCGGAGGCATGGGGGTGCCCAGCTCATCCTGCCACACCTGATAGCAGGCTTTTGAGGCCACCAGCTCTACTGCATATCCTCCCTGTATCAGGGCATACACGGTGCGCACCGCATAAAGGAGTCCGGATGCCCCCGTCACTCCTACAATGATCCGTTGATGTGATCTGGTCAAAATCGGTCCTGCCAACTGTCTATCTCTAGCCTACTGTGCTTCTGGAGGAGATCTGGGAGCCAGGGTTGGGTCTGAACAGGCCTTATGTAATCTTTGATCGGGTTGGTCCTGCGGCGGGTTCAACCTGCAACATTCGGAAATATAGCGATAATGGGAGGGTTGCCAGAAAAGCTTATCTTTTCATGACTCTATTGACACGCCATATACACTCACTGTTTAATCAGCGCCTGATCATCCTCCTGATCCCTGGCCTTTTAGTGATGGCCCTGTTGGGGATGGGATTCGCCAATCCTGATATCCTGGTTGAAATTACCAACAATCTCAATCAATTTATTTTTAAAAACTTTGGTCAGTTCTATCTGCTTTTTGGCCTGATCACTCTGTTGATTTTTCCGATCATTGCCATCTCACCGCTGGGCAGTATTCGCCTGGGGGGAGCCAACGCTAAGCCCAATCATTCCTGGTTCTCGTGGATTGCCATGCTCTTTACCTGCGGCATGGGGATCGGGTTTATGCTCTGGGGCGCTGCCGAACCCCTGTACCACTATCTCAACCCTCCCCTGCTGCGCTCGATTACCAGCGAACAGCGAGAAGCTGCGGCCTTCTACTTCACCTTTCTGCATTGGGGATTAGAACCCTGGGCCATCTATGGAATGACCGCTCTGGTGATTGGATTTCTGGGATTTAATCTGCGGCGCGGCTTCAGTCTGGGATCCTTCATCGATGCACCTGATCCAGAAAAGCGGGCTGCTTCGGTGCATGCTTTCTTTCGTCAGACGCTGGACGTGGTGATGGTGGTGGCGATCATTTTTGGAATTGCAGCCACGCTGGCCTCTGGGGTGCTGAATCTGGAAGGGGGACTGCAGGTTTTGGCCCACACCCCCACGGGCATTCCTACTGAGATCGTGATCACCCTGGTGCTGGCTCTGATCTACATCACCTCTGCCGCTAGGGGCATTGATCAGGGGCTGAAGGTTCTCAGCAATATCAGTGTGATTCTCAGTTTTTTACTGCTGGGGGTACTGATCTGGGTGGGACCGCAAGCGCGCATGGTGGATATTCTGATTCATGACGTGCCCACCTATCTGGAACAGCTGTTGCCCCTGAGTCTGGGGATCGGGGAGTTTCGAGAAGCTGATTGGTTGAATCAGTGGACGATCAAGTATTGGAGCTGGTGGATCGCCTGGGCACCCTTTGTGGGTCTTTTCATTGCCACGATTTCCAGAGGCAGAACGATTCGCGAATTGCTGATTGCTGTGATGCTAGTGCCCAGTATCTATAGCCTCCTCTGGTTTACCGTTCTGGGGGAAACCGCGATTTCCCTGCAGCAAAGCACCATGATTGTGGGTGAAAGCTTCGACTGGAATAATGTGACCACACTTCTATTCTCAGTTCTGGGATACTACACCGGAAATCCTGCGCTCTCCTGGCTCGGGATCGGTCTAGTTGCCATTTTTATCTGTAATTCAGCGGATTCCGCTAGTTACATCATGGCCTGCTTTACAGATCAGAACATCAAAGAAGATGGGAAGCATGGCCTGCAAATTTTCTGGGGGGTTCTCTTTGCTTTCCTGACGATTTCGTTGCTGATGATCAGTAGTTCTACGGAATATAATGCCCTGTTTATTCTGCAACAGATCAATCAGATTACGGCGTTACCGTTTACGATTTTGCTACTGATTGTTTTTGGCAAAGTGGTCCTGGATATTATTGGCTACTGGTATAAAATTCGCAAAAAGAAATCCCTCGGTTAAGGGATCATACAGCATTTCCCAGTCCCCTGAGGTAGGATCCTGACCTCCATGGGCCACAGACACTGAGGATGGCTATAGTTCACTAGATTGGGAAACGCTGCAGTCTCAGGATCAAGGTAATCTAAAGGAGCTGGATCACCACATTTCTATGACAGCTTCGCCTATAGCAACCGGATCACTTCAGCCAAGTATTTCTACTCAAATCACAGCGGTGACCGTCTATGCAAATCAGGCTCGAGTCACTCGTAAAGGGATCATCCAGCTCACAGGTCAAGAGCAGCAGCTTCTTGTGCCAGGCTTATCCAATCTTCTGCGTCCCAACTCGATTCGGGTCAGTGGTTCTGGCGAGATCCCTGTGCGTATCTACGGAGTTGAGATGCAATACAGTAACACTACAGATCCGCCTCAAGAACAGGTGGCTCAAGTGAAGCGACAGTTGGAGGATCTGGAAGACCAACACCAACGTCTGGAAAATCATCTGGCGGCGCTGCATTTGCAACAAACTTTTTTGCAGCAGTTGCTAGAAAAATCGGTGGATCGGTTTGCCCGCGGGCTGGCAGCCCAGCAGATCAGTCTGGAGCAGACCCAGCAACTTTTAGGTTTTGCTGATCGGCACTACCCAAATGTTGCCAACGCCATCTGGCTGGAAGTGAAGGAGCAGCAGCTGCTGCAGGAGCAGATCCAGATCTGTCGCAATCGCTTACGGGAGATTCAAAGCCCCAATCCTCAGGGAACGATCACGCTGGCCGTTGGCATTGCTGCTGAAGGAACGGGTGAGTTTGAACTAGAGATTTCCTATGCCATGCAACAGGCGAGCTGGTCACCTCTGTACGATCTGCGGGTCGATGCAGCAGCTGATCAACTTAATCTCACCTATCTGGCCAGTATTCAGCAGTGGACCGGGGAAAACTGGCAGGAGGTGGAGCTGACTCTTTCCACGGCAAAAGCAGGATTGGGATCTTTACCCCCCAAACTGGAACCCTGGTATCTGGATAAAGCTCCGGCACCGATTCCGATGCAACAAACTTCGTTAACCGATCCGATGCAACAAACTTCGTCAACCAAAACTTCGTCAATGAGTAGTTCATATCGGATGACAAGCAGTAGCACGGTCCGATCTGAGGCTGCTCGCTCGGTCACCGCAACCCCCAAGCAATCTGAGGGAGGTGTGGTCACTTTCAAACTGGATCGGCGGGGATCCATTCCCAGTGATCGCTCACCTCACAAATTCACGATTTTCAGTGCCGATTACCCCTGCAAACCCACCTACATTGCCATCCCAAAATTGGTGGATTTTGCCTACTTACAGGCAACAGTAATCAATCCTGCCAGCGGAGTCAGTTTACTCAGGGGGCCTAGCAATATCTTCCGCGAGAATGACTTCGTGGGCACAGATACGATCCAGGCTGTTGCGCCCGGACAGGAGTTTAAGGTGAATCTTGGGATTGATGAGGGCCTGCAAGTCGAGCGGGATCTGGTGCAGCGGCAGGTGGATAAAACCCTGATCAAGGGGCTGCGCCGCACTAGCTTTGCCTATCGCATCCGGATTCGCAATTTGCGAGAGCATCCCTGTCAACTGATCGTGCAGGAGCAGATCCCAGTGAGCAAGCATGAGCAGCTGAAGGTGCGGCTAACGCAGTCGGATCCTTCTATTACCCCGGCGGATCTGGGCCTGCTGGAATGGAGTCTGAATTTAGCCCCAAAGGAGCAGCAAAGCGTGACCTACCAATTTGTGGTGGAGCATCACCCGGAGTTTAAGGTCAGTGGCTTGATGGATTGAGATCTCTCTAAGAATTCTCATCTTGTTCAGCGAAATGCTAGTCCATAATAAGTGGGTCCATCGAGATCGTCATGACTTTGCAAAAAAGGAGTTCGCATGGATACATTTGAGGCCATTTACGGTCGCCGCGCCATCAAGCATTTTGATCCTGAGCATCGCCTGACGCCAGAAGAAGAAACCAAGCTCCTGGAAGCAGCGATTCAGGCTCCGACGAGCTTCAATATTCAACACTGGCGGTTTGTGATTGTCCGGGATCCGGCTCTACGTCAGAAGATTCGCAAAGAGTTTGGTAATGATCAGGCTCAAATGACCGATGCCTCGCTGCTGATCATCATGACGGCAGACTCCAAAGCCTGGCAGAAGGATCCGCAACGCTACTGGCACAACGCCCCGGAAGCAGTGGCCAACCTGCTGGTGGGCTGGATGGGACCTTTTCATGAAGGCCGCGAGTGGTTACAGCGGGATGAAGCCCAGCGATCCATTGGCATGGCCATGCAGACCCTGATGCTGGCAGCCAAAGATCTGGGCTATGACTCCTGTCCCATGATCGGGTTCGACATTGAGAAAGTGGCAGAACTGATCCATCTACCCCCCGATTACGTCATGGGACCCATGGTAGCGATCGGTAAAAAAGTTAAGGATTCCTGGCCCAAGCCCGGTCAGCTGAAACTGGAAGAGGTTGTAGTTGAAAACGGGTTTTAAAGTCCTGCTGCAGGCGAGACCCTGGGCTTCTGATCCATCCTAGGTGGGGGGAGGGGATCCTGAAGGGTACGGATGCCCATCACCAGATCAACTCCCCTACCTGTTGTTTCGCTTTTCTGCTTTCTTCCCATGTCCCAGGCAAAGGCTCAAAAACCAGAGATCATCATTCTCTCTGCCCTCTCCACGGTCGATCGGGCGATCGGCAAAAATGGCAAGGTCCCCTGGCCGCTGATTCCAGAAGATGCCCAGCATTTTCAAGAGATCACGGAAGGGCACACCGTGATCATGGGACGCAGAACCTGGGAAGAGGATCTGGAAAAGTGCCCCCTGGAAAGACGCTGTAATTTGGTGATCACCTCCCATCCAGAGCGCTATGCCATTGCCGATCGCTGTCGTAAGTTTATTCTGGGCCTCACCTTCTTCAGTTCCTTGCCAGCAGCTCTGGATCATGTGCAGGACCAAGAAAAGGCCTTTATTATTGGGGGTGCGTCCATTTATGCCCAGGCCCTGCAGATCGCCGATACCCTTGATCTGACCCTGGTGCAAGGCCAGTACGAGGCAGATACCTTTTTCCCGGCCTATGAACATCTGCTGGGCACCGAGTTTCAGTTGGAGGAGAAGATCCAGCGTTCGGGATATTGCTTTGTTCTGTATCGGCGTATTTCGTCAGTTGCCCTGGAAAGTTATGGCGAAGGATCAGTACCTAGCGACTTCTGAGTTTTGACAACAGGCGCAGGATCTCCAGGTACAGCCAGATCAGGGTGACCATGAGCCCAAAAGCTGCGTACCACTCCATAAATTTGGGAGCGCCTTGTTCTGCGCCCTGCTCGATGAAGTCAAAATCCAGGACTAGGTTGAGGGCAGCCACCACGACCACGAACAGGCTGAACAGGATTCCGAACAAGCCACTTTCATGAATAAAGGGAATATTGACCCCAAAAAATCCCAGAATAAAGTTCAGGAGATAGATCAACGCGATCCCACCTGTAGCTGCCACTACCCCCAGCTTAAAATTCTCAGTGGCCTGGATCAGCCTGGAGGAGTAGACCATCAGCAAGGCCAGCAGGGTTCCGAAGGTCAAGGCTACCGCCTGAATAACGATCCCTGGAAATTGAGATTCAAAGTAGCCAGAAATGCCCCCCAGCATCAGTCCCTCAAAGAGAGCATAGAGAGGAGCGGTGATCGGAGACCAGGGTTTCTTGAAAATTGTGGCCAGAGCAAAGATCAGCCCCCCGATCACCCCAACGATCAGATAGATAAAAATACCCGCAGGATCAATGAAAAATTGATTCCAGGTAAAGCTGGCAGTTAATAATACCCCTGCCAAGAGCAGAAATGATTTGTTAACCGTTCCCTGAATCGTCATTTGCTCAGAATAGGCTTGGGTTTCCCCTTGTCTCGCAGGAAAATCAAAGGCTTTTTCATTCAGGGCCGGATTGGCAGTGCGCATGACTAAACTCCTTCAATGGGGTTGCTAATAGCTTATCGTTGGATTAGCGGGTTGGATTTGCTCTGTCCTTACAGGAGGCAGATCCGCAACAGCAGAGTTGGGAATAGAAAACAGCAGCTTCGCCTATCCGAAGTCTGGGGAAAGCAATGGCCAAGAAAAAGAAAAAAAACTCCACCACCTCCAAGCAGGCGATGGGCTTTGGTGTCAAGAATCTCAGCCCGGAGCTGCAGAAGGCTGATGCCCTGCTGGTACGTCGAAAATGGGAGGAGGCTCAGGAGGTTCTTGAGTCCCTCAGTCGCAGCTATCCCCAAAATACAGATATCCTGAGCCGTCTGATTAACGTGAACTATGAACTCCAGGACATGCCCGCCTACCAGCATGCCTGTGAGCGCTATGTCAAGGTCGATCCGAAAGCAGCTGATGTTCAGTTTGAGCTGGCGGGGGCTTATGTGATGAGTGAACGGTACATCCTGGCACTGCAGGCTTTTCAGCGGGCATTGGCACGCTGGCCACATCACCAGAGAGCCGAGGAAGCGTCACGGTTGGTGGAGGAGTTGCAGGCTCCTGTTCAAGAGGTTCTCGATCATCCGGCTCTGACGGCCCTGGATAAACAGGCGCGCATCGAAGTGGGGGCCTTCCACGAGCAAGGACAGGTTTATCTGGATCTCGGAGAGTATGACCTGGCTGGTCAAGCGGCAGCCAAAGTCCTGCAACAAGCCCCCAGTTTCCTTCCGGCCCGCAATAACTTGAGCCTGGTGAACTGGCTTCAGGGCAATCTAGAGGATGCCATCACTCTTGCCCAAGAAGTGCTGCAGCAAGATCCCAACAATATTCATGCCCTGGCCAACCTGATCCATTTTCACTGTCTGCGAGGAGAAATTGAGCTGGCTCAGAGCTACGTTCCCCAGCTGAAAGCCAGTCCGGTCCAGATCTGGGATCACTGGACCAAGAAGGCGGAGGCCCTCAGCTATCTGGGCAATCATGCCGATATTCTGGAGCTCTACCAACAGTTTCAGGAGACAGGGCACTCTGAAGCGAATAAAGCAGGAGCTATTTTCTACCATCTGGTAGCGGTGGCTATGGACCGTGAAGGCCAGGAGCAGGAAGCAGTCAACCTGTGGGAGAAAGCTCTAGAGTGCTCCCCCAGCTACGCTCTGGCTGCAAAAAACCTGGCGGATCAGGACCTTCCCATCAGTGAACGTCACGGTTCCTGGCCCTTTACGTTCAGGGAGTGGCTCAGTTCCTCTCTATTTCATGAGATTGTCGAGGTAGTTCAGGAGAAAGCAGAGGAGGATCTGCAGGGTCAGATGCGGGCTTACCTGGATCAGCACCCACCGCTGGCTCACCTGGTGCCGCTGCTCCTGGAGCGGGGAGATCCCCAGGGACGCCACTTTGCCTTGCTCCTGGCCAAAATGGTGGCCACCCCAGCGATGTTGCAGTGCCTGAAAACCTTTGCCCTCAGTCAGCGGGGACCGGATCAGATGCGCATGGAGGCGATGGAGTTGGTGGCGGAAGCTGATCTCTGGCCCGATGAATCTATTCGCATGTGGCTGCGAGGACAGTGGCAGGAGATCAGACCCCTGGCTATCAAACTGCATGATGAAACTCAAGGACAGCACTCAGCCAAAGTCACGCAGCTTTGTGAGCAGGCTCTGGAGCTGCTTCGCTACGGAGAAGAAGAGGATGGGGTGGAGGCAGAGCGCTTACTGCGGCAGGCTCTGAAGCTCGAGCCCGAGGCTCCTGATCTGAGCTATAACCTGGCCGCTGCCTATGAACTTCAGGGACGTCAGCAAGAGGCGAATCAACAGATCCGCGAGGTGGCTGCCCGTTTTCCGGAGTATTTATTTGGGAAACTGGGGCTGGCGGTTCTCCATGTCCAGGCTGAAGAATTCGAGGCGGCAGAAGCGATCCTGAAGCCCTTCCTCTCCTACCGACGTTTGCACTTCTCTGAGTTTGCAGCTTTAAGTCAAACCTATCTTCAGCTGCTTTTCGCTCAGAAGCGACTGGATGCTGCCCAGTCCTGGTTGTCCATGTGGGAGCGGGCCGATCCAGATCACCCCGCTCAGGAGAACTGGAGGATGCGTTTGCTGATGGCTCGTTGATCGGATATGGGTAAAGAGCATCTGGAACTTGATGCCTGATCAGGACTATCGGGGACCTGGGAGCCTGAGGTAGGATCAACCTAGAAGAAAAAGCAGGGGCAAGGTGATCGCGTTCGCAGTTGTCAACACCCGACAACGGAATGAGGAAAGTCCGGGCACCCTGAGGATCACACCGCTGGAGAAAGTCCAGTGCGGGCAACCGTGAGGATAGTGCCACAGAAACATACCGCCGATGGATCAGAGGTAAAAACCTCGATCACAGGTAAGGGTGCAATGGTGGGGCGAAAGCTTAATGTAAGAGCCCACCAGCAACGTTGAGAGGCGTTGGCTTGGTAAACCCCGGTGGGGTGCAAGGCCGCAGTAGCAGGCACAGATCTTTGTCCTAGTGACAGAGCTGTGATCAGGATGGTCCTCTTCTCCTGACTACTGCATCGGGACACGGGTACCTGTCGATGGGCAGGGAAGGCGTGAGCCCGGTGGAGGTGCGCTGCCAGAGGTCGGTGGTAACGCCGATCCCAGATAGATGGTCACTCCTGCTCCGTTGAGCAGAGACAGAACCCGGCTTACAACCTGCTTTTTCTTCCCTTTCCCATGGGCAATATTCAGACAGGAACGACTGCAGCGGCTTTGCCTAAGGCTTCGACTAAAGACCGCACCTGAGCCACCATGGCGACTTCATCCTGCAGATGACTGATGGCACGACCTACCCCGACACCCGAGGCCCCCGCCGCAATGGCCATACCCACGGTCACGGTCGAAAGCCCCGAGGCACAGAGTACCGGGATCGACACCACTCGGCTAATTTCATAGGTGGCGGCCAGAGCAGGAGCTGCTTTTTCAATCAGGCCCAGACTACCCCCATGCTGAGGCTTCACACTGGTGCCCCCTTCGGTCTGGATCATATCGGCCCCCAGAGTCTCCAGCTGTTCTGCCAGCTCCGCCTGCTGATCTAGAGGTAGGGTGTGGGGAACGGTCACCGCCAAGAGAGTGCGAGAAAGCAGCGAGCGAGTTTTGCGGGTCAGCTCCAGCACTTCTGCCGCACTAAACTGCCGTCCCGAGGCATAAAAACTATCGTAGTTGCCGATCTCCACCAGATCAGCACCCGCACGCACCGCGACAGCCAGCTGCTGCGGATCAATCGCAGAGACACACACTGGGAGATCCGTCTCCTGCTTGGCCAGTCTGACTAGGTCAGAACTTGCGGCAATATCCACATAGGTGGCTCCCCCCTGCTCGGCGGCGCGCACAACCCGACGCACCGAGGTGGCATCAAAATTTTGCAGGCCGCTGATCACCTTCAGGGCACGGCGCTGGGCCAGAGCATCGTGGAGGCTAGAAATAGAGGCAGACATCATGACAGTGCTCCTGGTGATGAGAGTGGTCAAGATCAGGCTAACCCGCAATACACAATTAATCTTGAGTTTATAGTTTAAGAGGTTTACGGTCTTCTCACAAGCGCTCCCCGTTTGTCCCTGAACTAGGCAAACAGGAGTCTGCGTTTTTGCACTGGGCTCACCGACAAGAGGATGGTAGAACTGAGTCAGTCCTTTACGGGTGAGTGATGCCTATGCAGCTGCATCGCGTCATGGCAGCGTTGATCCTGGGCCTCTGTTTACTGGCTGCAGTTCTCGCGGGTTCCCGGCCAGAGCCGTCATCCTCTTCATTTGATATGAGTTCCGGGAACGCTGTTCTCGATCGCAGTCGTGCGGATCGGATCGATGTGCTATCGCTGCAGGGGGCGATCATGGCGGGTCCGGCCAGCGTGATTCCCGACGGCTCTGCCAGCTCTGTGGAACGGGCCTTGCGCAATGACATCAAAGACAAGAGTGTGAAGGGAGTGTTACTGCGGATCAATAGTCCCGGAGGCACCGTCGGCACCAGTCAGGAAGTTTACCGTGCGGTGATGGCGTTGCGGGAAGCAGGAAAGCCGATCATTGTCGTCATGCAGGATGTGGCGGCGAGCGGTGGCTATTACGTGGCCAGTGCCGCCGATAAGATCTATGCCAACCCTGGGACGCTCACTGGCAGTATTGGCGTGATTGTGCAGGGCTTTAATGCCAGTCAGCTGTTGAATAAAGTCGGCCTGGAAGCAGAAACTTACAAAACAGGTACCTACAAAGATCTCCTCTCCCCCTATCGACCTGCCACCCCTGCCGAAGTGGAACTGGTCCAGAATTTGGTCGACAACACGCTGGAACAGTTTGTACGGGATGTGGCCACAGGTCGCCAGCAGCTGCCCCAGACCACGGTCAACAATGAGAAGGCCGCCGAGGCGATCCTGACTACCGAAATCCGACAACGGCGTCAGCAATTCACCGAAGCGCGGGTGCGGGAACTGGCGGATGGCCGTATCTTACGGGTGATCAAGCTCTGCAGGCGGGCTTGATCGATGCTCTGGGTGGGGATCAGGATGCAATTGCTGATCTGCGGGCTCTGTTGGGTGATGAGGAAGAAAAGCTGGTGATTGGTGACGGAGTTCTCGGGGTCAACCGGGTACTGCGCCAGATCCTGATGGAGTCCAGTCGCTTCCAGGCTCAGGGGACCGCTTGGGGAGAGATGCTGCAGGGATGGATGACGAACCAGATCATGTCTGCACCAGCTCCTGGTACAGATGTCCAGGCCTTTCCGGCATCTTTACCCTCGATCCTGTGGCTGGCTCCCCCCGTGACCCTGAACTAGGCAGGATGTTTCATGAGTGCAATTACCCTCCTTTCTCGCTGGATGGGCACGGCTCAAGTTGATGGATTGCTAGATCGTAGCCGTGCCTGGGTGGAACTCGATCTCTCGGCGTTGCGCCACAACATTCACAGTCTGAAAAGGCTGCTGCCCCCCCAGATGGCATTGTGGGCCGTGGTCAAGGCGAATGCTTATGGTCACGGGGCTCAGCTCGTGGCAGCCGAAGCCGTCACCGCCGGAGCAGCGGGTTTTTGCGTGGCAACTTTGGCGGAAGGGGTGGAATTGCGGGAGGCGGGGATCACCATTCCCATCCTGATCCTGGGGGCGCTCAATACCCGTCTGGAGATCCAGGAAGCACAGCGTTATCAGCTGGAGGTCACCCTCACCCACCTGGACCAGATCCCGCTGTTGCTGCAGATCGCTCGGGAACAGGCCCAGCCCTTGCCACTGCATATGAATGTGGATACCGGGATGACCCGGTTGGGGATCCCCTGGCAGCAGGCCGCGACCGTCTGGGCTGATCTTGGTCAGCTGGCGGAGTTTGACTGTCGCAGTCTCTATTCTCATTTCGCAACTGCTGATGAGCCGGATCATCCCCAGATTCAGCAACAGCAACAGCGCTTTCAACAGGTTTTGCAGACGTTGCAGACACAAGGAGTGGCTCTACCCGCTTTGCACATGGACAACTCGGCGGCCACATTACTGGGATCTCAGCAACAGGTGCAGCGCGTTCGTGTGGGTTTGGCTATGTATGGGCTGGCTCCTGCTCCCCATCTTGCGGGAAAAATTTCGCTGCGACCTCTGCTTTCGGTCAAAGCCCGTATTACTCACCTGCAAAGCGTCCCGGAGGGAACAGGCGTGAGTTATGGCCATCACTATGTCACCCCTCGGCCCACCCGACTGGCAACGGTGGCGATTGGCTATGCGGATGGGATCCCGCGTCGTCTCTCCAACTGGTTACAGGGGCTGCTCCACGGCCAAAAGATTCAGCAGGTGGGCATGATCACCATGGATCAGTGCATGTGGGATGTGACCAAGGTATCCGATGTACAGGTAGGGGATGTGGTAGAGCTGCTGGGCGGAGATCTGACCGTACAACAGTGGGCGGATTACCTGGGTACAATACCGTATGAGGTTCTCTGTGGCTTGTCAGCCAGGCTGCCGCGGGTGGGCAGGGATGACAGTTAGTGGGAACGAATTGTAAGTTGGACTTACATCGGGGCTTGTCGCCCGTTCTTCTCCATGCTTCTGGAAATTTCCCTCCTTACTCTAGCGCTGCTTGCCCTGCTTGTGGCCACGGGCGTTTTTGATCAGCTGGTGCGTCTCCAGTTTGAACGCTATCCTTCGCAGTGGGTGGTGGATGGCAAGCCGTGGGGATATTTCTGGCGGCCTCGACCTGCGGGGAAGCGACCGCCTTTTTCCGTATGGAGTCGGCGAGTGTTGTGGGCGCGTTCCCTGCGAGCACTGATCTGGCTGCTGCAAACTCCCGACTGGATCCGGCAGGATCTTGATCTGCAGGGCCTGCTGCTTTACTACCGCCGCTTTAGCGTGATCACGCTGTTGCTGTTCACCTTTGCGGGCCTGGTGGCCTGGAGTTATTGAATTGCTAGGGGGCGATGATCCTGGCCTTGATGAAGCATCGCTCTCTTCACCGGAGGGATCCGGATCAAACTCAGGTTATTGAAGGAGGTCTGAATGATTGCGACTCCGGACAACCCCCACCTGACTCCAGCAGACTACCTTGGAAAGCTATGATCGAGGCGCTAAATTTGCCCACTACCGTCGGCTGGCAAGTTTGCAGGAATACGCCCTGATCAGCTCTGAGGCTATCAACGTCGAAATTTTTTCTCTCAATGACCGCCAAAAATGGGAACTTACCTGCTATGGTCCCCACAAGATTCTGCATTTCATGAGCCTGAACCAAAGCTGTCCTATTGATCTGATGTACGAAGCGGTCACTGTTCTTCCCTCCTAACCTTATTTGAACGGCAAGTTCTCTTCTGGTTTTCATGGATAGATATTCCGGACCCCGCCTGAAGTTGTTTTTGTTGATCCCAGGATGGGCACCGATCCTGTTCCTCTCCCTGGGGGCAGGGATTGTGATCCTCCCAATGCTGCGGCAGGGCTATCCACTGGTGCACTCAATTCACTTCAACCTGATGTGGGTGTTCCAGTATAGCCAGCAGGTGTTTGGGGGAGATTTCTATCCCCGTTGGCTGGAGTCCTCTTTTTTTGGTCTGGGCAACCCCACGTTTGTCTTCTATCCCCCCCTCTGTATGGCGGCGGTGCTGCCCTTCACTGCTCTGGGCTGGCCTGCCGGATCGGCATTGGTGGGATCGATGCTGCTGGCAACGGCTGTGCGCGGTTGGGGGACCTACCGTCTGGGCGGTCTGCTCTGGCCCTCACCTGTGGCAGTGGCAGCTGCTCTCGCGGCCATGGCCTCACCCTATTTTCTGGTAGATGTCTATGAACGGGGGGCCATTGGGGAGGTCTGGGCCATTAGCCTGATCCCCTGGGTGCTCTGGGCAGGCTGGCGGCTGGTACTGGCGGTTTGGCTCGGGCAGAAACGATTCAGCGCTATGGTGGTGCTGGCGGGATCTTACGCCCTGCTGGGGTTAGCCCATCTCCCGGCGCTTCTGGTCTGGACACTGGTGTGGTTAGGGCTGCCCTGGGTCATGGCTCGCACAGGTCGGGAACTGCGACTTCTGGGGTTCTGGCTGTACGGGGGCACGGGGATGGGGCTGCTGCTGGCCAGCTTTTTTCTCTTGCCTGCGGCTCTGGATCAGCGCTGGGTCAGTATCGATCTGATCAATGGCTGGGAGATGTACGATCCGCTGCAACGGTTTTTGCTGATCTGGAATGGACAGGGTTTACAGCTATCGCAACAAGAGTTTGATGCTCATTTAGTCCCCTATTTCTGGATGGCGTTGCTATTGGGTCTGGCGGGTGTGGGCGGGATGGGTTTACCCGAGCGGTTCCGCTCTCAAGATCCACTAGCACGGAGGGGTCTGCTTTTTCTGGGGCTGAGCACCGTGCTGGCCTGCGTGATGATGACCAGTCTCAGTGGACCTCTATACCAGATC
>JAAUUJ010000109.1 GCA_012030715.1 Synechococcaceae cyanobacterium SM2_3_1
GCCAAGCGATCGCCATCCACCACCCCCTGGATCTGGAATTGTTGCTCACGATCGGATTGTGGAGACGTTGGAGAGGGGGATTCAGCCATGCGTTTGTACCAAGCAAGCCCTATTCCCAGGCTATTCTCTGAAGGCAGGTGATCCTATCTTTATAAGGTACGGGAGTCAGGTAGGGAAGGAGCAATGATGGAACACCCCTTTGACATTGTTGCGCTCATGACGCTGACGGTACTGGCGGGAATTGCAGCTCAATCGTCTCTCTATCGGTGGCCCTGATCCTATTTGGGGGGGGACTGCAACTGCAGATCTGTGAACTGGTGAAAGCCTCGGGTAGTCTGGCAACCTGATCACCATGGGTTCTAGTGATCTCGCTAATGGGAGGCAGTCTGGCGGCGCAGGGGGATGGTTGCTGCAGCAGGGGAAGCTGTTAACCGGAGATCTGAAAACTCTGGTCACGCTGGCAGGGGTGGGGGGGATCTATTTTCAGCCTCAAGTCATCCTGATTTTTCTGGGTAGGAAGCTGCCCTGGGATCCACAAGTTGATGGGTATCGGGAAAGACCCTGAAGACACTGGGGATGTCCACAACCGCAGGCAGGTGCCGGATCTCCTCGATCGCCTGCAAAAATGCCCCAGCGGATACGGTGTGGGTCATGATCACAATCTCCGCCTGTTGCTCGTGGGAAGCCTTTTGCATGATGCACTCGAGACTCACCTCGTGAACCCCAAAACAGGTACCGATGGCCCCAATCACGCCTGGCTGATCCTGGGCGATCACTCGGATGTAAAACTCACTCCGGATGGCCTGGGGCGAAAGGAGAGAGGCAGGATCGGTGGCGGTGGTCGACAGAAGAGGATTAGCCAGAGGAGTAGCCATTTGCAGCGCGGCCATGATGGCGAGCAGATCCGCAACCACCGCACTAGCCGTAGGACCCCGACCTGCCCCTGGACCGAATAACATCACCTGCCCCACCGGATCCCCCAACACCAGGACCGCATTATCTTCATAATTGACACTGGCTAGCGGATGCGCCTGGGGGAGAAGGGCCGGATGCACCCGCACATCCAGTTCCGGCTGATTCAAAGATCGTTGAGCCAGGGCAATCAGCTTGATGGTGTATCCCCATTCTGCGGCGTAGCGAATATCCGAGGCCGTCACGTTGCGGATCCCCTCGCAGAGAATCGCCTGGCGCTCAATCTGAGCCTCGAAGGCAATACTGGCCAGGATGGCAATTTTGTCGGCGGCATCCCACCCTTCGACATCAGCACTGGGATCAGCTTCCGCATAGCCTTTGGATTGGGCTAGGGCCAGGGCATCGGTAAAAGAAGCTTGGTGCAAACTCATCTGGGTGAGAATGAAGTTGGTGGTGCCATTGATAATCGCCATCACGGTCTGCAAACGGTTGGCAGCAAGGGACTGCTTCAGAGACTGGATCACCGGAATGCCGCCGCCCACAGCCGCCTCCAGCAACACATACACCCCCGCCTGCTGGGCTGCTGCGAAGATCTCAGTGCCGTGACGGGCGATCACTGCTTTATTGGCCGTAACCACATGCTTTCCCTGAGCAATGGCTGACAGGATCAGAGAACGAGCGGGTTCCAGCCCCCCGATCAACTCCACCACAATATCCACCTCAGGATCCTGAACAATCGCCTGCAGATCGGTAGTGAGAAAAACTGGATCCAGGTTGACATCCCGAGCTTTATCCAGGGAGCGGACTCCCACTTTCTGGATCTGTGTTGCCCGTAATAGGGGATGACGGGATTGGGGATCCTGGAGGATCTGAACCACCCCCGTTCCCACTGTTCCCAGTCCTAGCAATCCAATTCGATATGCCACACCTGTACCCACACGTCACTGACTGCCTATGGTGCTCTCATCATCCCACAGGGAAGGCGATCACCACACTTGAGATAGTCCATCAATCAGTGTTGCCCTCATCAATCACAGCAGAATATTCTGTAACTTACTTTCAATTGAATTCCCAATAATTTCACAGATGGATGCAAAAGTTGACACTCAATCCCAAAGAAAAATACAGGAGTGATAAAATTAAATTAAGATAGTTTGTCTTCTCTGATCTTCTGTAGCAATGGCTTCCCATGACTATTCCCTCAGGAGATCCTTAACCTAAGACTGGCTCAAACCAAGCTATCTTCAGTCGCTAGTTTCACAGAGGAGACACGCCTCTTTAGAAGCAAATGTCATTCCCATATAGTGCACATTTATCTATGACTTCCCCAAGCTCACAATATCATCCCCCATCTCATCTACAGAAGCAGATCTCTCAGAAACTTCTAGGTCTGGCCACGGGGGTTGTGCTTTTCTCCTTACCCCTTTCGGGGTGCGCTCAGGTGATCCAGATGCAAAGGCAAAATATCTGGGGAGAACAGGCATACACAACATCTGTGACCCTGGCTCAAGAGCGGCAACAGCGCAACCTGGATCCGACAGACGTGATTCAGTTTGAGTTCAGCGTTGGGGGTCAGGGGTGGAGCCAGGGACTTTTTTCTGCCCCCAGTGATCTCACCGTTGACAGTCAGGGTCGGATCTTAGTGGCTGATAAGGGGAATAACCGTGTGCAGGTGCTGGATCAAGAGGGAGAATTTCTGTTTTATCTGGGGACACGCGGCACTGCTCCCGGTCAGTTTCGCTCACCCGCTGGAGTCTCACTCAATAATCAGGGGCAGATCCTGGTTGCCGATAGTACCAACAATCGCATCCAGATCTTCAGTCCCGAAGGGGAGCACCTCTTTCACTTTGGATCAGCTGGTTTTGGAAAAGAACAACTGTTTCGCCCTGGAGGGGTGATGGTCGATGCTCAGGGGCAGATCTGGGTGATGGACTCTGGCAATAATCGCGTGCAGGTGTTCACTGCTAACGGAGAGTACCTGCGCACCCTGGGAACCTGGGGCCTGGGCGAAGGCAAATTCCTGGTCCTGGGCAGCGTTGCCTTTAATCAGGATGGTCAGGTGTATGTGACAGACACGGGTCGGAGCGTTGTGGAGGTGTTTGATCGCAATACCCAACCCGTCACCACCTGGGGTGAGTATGGCTGGGGTTTAGGTCAGTTGTCAGCTCCCAATGGCATTACCATCGACCACAGGGGCTGGATCTGGATTGCCGATACCAATAACCACCGCATCCAGGTTTTTGATCAAAGTCATGAACCTCTATTTGCCTTTGGAGAAGTGGGATTCCAACTGGGACAATTTTCTAAGCCGACCAGTGTATCGGTTACCGAGGATGATCGTATCCTAGTGGTAGATACTGATAACAGCCGCATTCAGGTGTTTCAGTTTCTGGAATTGCCTCCAGCAGACTCAATCCGTTCACAGAGGTGACCTTTGTTATAGAGCGGAGCGTAAAACCCAGGCGCTTTAGCCCTGAGACATAAGCAACGTGGGCCAAAGGTAAGCAATCATACGCCAGACACTCAGCATAAGACATCATATATTCATGCTGATCTATGAGTTCAAAGTCACAGCCAAGCCTGCTTAGTACGCCGCAATTGATCAGGCGATACGGACTGCTCAATTCATCCAAAACAAGTGCTTGCACTTCTGGATAAATGGGCGGAATCTCTCCAAATACGACCTCAATAGCCGAGGATGCTGGGAGTGCGGAGCCATTGTCAAGAAATCGCTCTCGATTGGGACTCATCACTGCCAGTGTGGATGTGAATTGCACCGCGACTATAATGCGGCTCTGAACATCTTGAAACTTGGACCCAGTAAGGTAGGGCATATCGGAACTGGCATCCTTGAGGTGCAAAACGCTTGGGGAGAAGCAAACTCTACTGGGATTGGAGCAATCCTGTCTCAGCAAGTTAGCTCGATGAACCAAGAATCCCACGAGCTTTAGCCGTAAGTGTCAAAAACCTGCTGTTCTGAAGGTTCGTGGCCCTCTTCTGCCTCTGCAATCACGATAAGATCAGATCGCTTTGGCCCTGGATCCTATGACTCAGCAGATTTCCCCCAATACTGTGCGCCCTCCGGCAGAAGTTTTGTATCTCCAGGAGCTAGAGGCCCTTGCGGCCAATGATCCCCACCCCAAACCTCCAGGCTGGACGTTATCCCCGCGTGCCGTGCGTACCTTTATTCTGGGATCAGAAGGTCAGCCCCTGACTTATAAACAGGGACGGAAGAAAGTTGAAGTTGAAATCAAGCAAAAATACTACGGGGATGACATTCTTGTGGATCGGTGTGTGGTAACCCTGGCTGGAACACGGGGACTGCTGCTGGTGGGGGAACCTGGGACTGCGAAATCCATGCTTTCTGAGCTACTGGCGGCGGCCATCTCCGGTGATTCTACCAACACGATCCAGGGAACGGCAGGCACGACTGAAGATCAGATCAAGTACTCCTGGAACTATGCCCTCTTAATTGCCGAAGGACCCAGCCTTCGCGCCCTTGTACCCTCACCCCTTTATCGCGGCTTGAAGAATGGCAAGCTGGTGCGGTTTGAAGAGATCACCCGCTGCCCTGCCGAGATCCAGGATGCTCTGGTGAGTGTGCTTTCCGATAAGATCATGACCATTCCCGAACTGTCTGGTACAGCGGAATCGGTACTGCTCGCTCAACGGGGCTTTAACATCATTGCCACCGCCAACATTCGGGATCGGGGGGTGAATGAGATGTCGAGCGCCCTGAAGCGCCGCTTTAACTTTGAGACCGTAGCTCCCATCCGTAGCCGCACACTGGAAGAAACGCTGGTCAGACAGCAAACCGAAGCGATCCTGGCGGCCCATGACGTAACTGTCAACCTTTCGGAGGATGTGATCCACCTGCTGGTGACCACGTTTCAGGATCTGCGGCAGGGGCGGACAGCAGAAGGAACAGTTCTGGAGCGACCTTCGACGGTGATGTCTACGGCTGAAGCGGTGTCGGTGGGGGTTTCGGCAGGATTGGATGCCTGCTATTTGGGGTCAGGGGAGGTGACCAGCGAACATATTGTCCGGAACCTGGTGGGCACTGTCCTCAAGGATAATCCCGAGGATGAAAAGAAATTACGCCATTATTTTAATGTGGTAGTTAAAGATCGGGCTCATCAGCAACCCCTCTGGGAGAGTTACTTCAAGGCTCGCAAATGGCTGAAGTAAAGCCTTCGCTGGATCAGTTATTAAGTTCACTGGAGCAGGATCGGCTCTGCTTTTTCCGATTCGTCACCACAGTCCCGCCTGCGCCTGGCATCTGCAGCACTGGATCCGCTCCCATCACCCTACAGCCATTTTGATTGAAGGCCCTCATGATGCCACTGAGCTGATCCCTTTCATCGTGCACCCCCAGAGCAAGGCACCCTTTGCCCTCTACCTCACCTATGTGGATCCTGAGGAAAGAGAGATGTTACCAGGGATCCTGGAGAGTGGTCCGCGGCGGTGGGCTGGCTACTTTCCTCTTTGCGATTACTCCCCCGAATTGGTGGCCTTGCGTACCGGAGCGGAAGTGGGATCGCAGCTGCAATTTATTGATCTGACCTACGCTGAGCAGGTGCTCTCTACCCAATCAGAGCAAGAGTCTCCCCATATCCGTGCCCTGCAGGCGGAGCGTTATCTGCAACGGAGTGAATATTTGCAAGCCCTGGCCAGAAAAACGGGATGTCGAAATCACGATGATCTCTGGGATCACCTGTTTGAGATCCAGGGTCTGGGGGTGGATGCCTCGATATTCATGGCGCAGGTGGCCACCTACTGCTGGGTAGCCCGTCAGGATGCCGATCCTCACCTGCTGCAGGCGGATGCGACGTTCGCTCGGGAAGCTCAGATGGCCGCTGCCATTGCCCAGGCTCTGCAGTCCACTTCCGGCAAGGTGCTGGTGGTGACGGGGGGATTTCATACGGTGGTGCTGCCCTTTCTGATCCACCAGGCTGCTGCTCCCGATTCTCCACGGTACAAAAAAGAGGCCACCCAGACGGTCCTGATGCGCTACAGCTTTGAACAACTGGATGCCCTCAATGGCTATGCCTCAGGGATGCCTGCCCCCTCCTATTACCAGCGCCTCTGGCAGATCCAACAAAAAGGAGATCCCCAGGCCCAGATGACGGTTGCCTGTCAAATTCTGATTGATCTGGCCCGTTTGAGTCGGCAGAAAAATCCTTTGACGCCCCTGTCGGTGGCCGATGCGATCGCGGCTTTAGAGCAAACCCTGCGTCTGGCCCAGTTTCGGGGTCATGCCGGACCCAGCCGCGAAGATCTGCTCGATGGGATCCGCAGTTGCTTTGTTAAGGGAGCGATGGATGCAGAGGGAGCTCTGCTCATGGCCACTGTGCATAAGGTGCTGCGGGGGGATGCCATTGGCGATCTGCCTGCGGAGGTGGGGGTGCCCCCATTGGTGGAGGATTTTCGTCGTCTGGCTAAAGAGCTGCGCTTGAAACTGGACAGCAGTTATCCCAAAACTCTCCACCTGGATCTGTATCGCAAAAAGGTGCACCGTCAGATCAGTCGCTTGCTGCACTGTCTTAGCTTTTTGAAAGTGCCCTTTGCTTCCATGACGGGTGGACCCGATTTTGTCCGGGGGACGGGACTGGATCGGATTCTGGAGAACTGGGAATACCGCTGGACCCCGCAAACTGAAAGTCAACTGATTGAGATTTCTGTGTATGGAACCACGGTGCAGGAGGCCGTGCTGGCGCGGCTGCAGGAGGAGATCTCCCAGCTGGCGGATCAGGGGGAAGCCCGTTCAGCAGCAATCGTCGTGAAGTTCATGATCCAGACCTGTTGTATGGGGTTGCATGCCTATACCCACCATATTCTGGAGATGATTCAGCTTTCGGTGGCCACGGATCCGGATTTTGAGTCGCTGGTGCAGGCGGTGACCCAGTTAACTCTGCTCTGGCAGTCGCGCGAACCGCTGCAAGCTCATGAGCTGAAGGATATTCCAGACCTGGCCAGGATCGCCTATCAACGGCTCTGTTACTTGATCCCTCACCTGGGCAGCTGCCCAGAAAACCGGATTGCTGCCGTCCTTTCTAGCCTGGGTAGCATCTGGGAGTTGTTGAATCAGGAGCAGGCGGCGGCCCACCTGGATCGGGAGCTGTTTGTGGATGCCCTCATGGCCTTACTCCAAGATCTGCAGGGTCACTCCGTGATTCTGGGCGGGGCAACCGGGATCCTGCATACGCTGGGGGTTGTGGACCATACCACGCTGGTGACCCAGGCCAGGGGTTATCTGCAGCAGGCGGTCGTGGATCCGGCTAAGGGGGTGGGCTACCTGCGAGGATTATTGCGCACCTGTCGAGAAGTGGCCTGGACCGTCACGGAACTGTTGGCCGCGATCCAGGCGCAGTTGGACAAGTGGGAGGATGAGGAATTTCTGCGGGTGCTTCCAGAGTTACGATTGGCCTTTGCCGATCTGATCCCTCGAGAAACGGATCGAGTGGCAGCGGTTGTGGCGGGATTTCAGGGGAAAACCGATCTGGGTAATCTCTTTAACCTGCCGCTGTCTGCAGGAGATCTAGAGGTGGGTTTGCAGGTGAATGTGTTGGTGGAGGCCAGTTTGCGCAAGGATCAGCTTTGGGAGTGGATCCAGGAGCGTGGGTAGTCATTGAGTCGGATCCATGTTGCTCACTTCATGGCGGATTTGATTACGAATGACACCCTCTGGAATCAGTGGAAGGGACAAATGCCAGTCATCTACATTAAGGAATCCTTATGAAGTGGCGGCAGGAAATGCGTTAGATTAACACTTCAGGCTTGGATCTTTACTGGATAGTTGATCGGTCGGCTGATTGGGTGGGTGAGGATGATGTCAGATACATTTCGTTGTCCAAATTGTGGCGCAAATGTGCCTGTGAAGGCTAAAGCCTGTCCAGAATGTGGTTCTGATGAGGAAACTGGCTGGTCGGAGGCAGCTCGCTATCTGCATTTGTTACCGGATCGGGGTGAGGCTGTCGAACCCTCTCGCCGTCAGTGGGCTCTCAAGCGGATCACCTCAGGAATTGCCATGACTCTGGTTGTGATCTTGTGCTTCACTCAGGGTATTCTTTGGGGAATGTTGAGCTTGATTGTTTTGGTCTTGATACTAACAGTTCCTCCTTTGCTGCAAAAAATCCCTCAGAAATCTCGCTCAGGTTCCTCAAAGTTACAGGAAGGTTTATACCAGTCTTTTGTGGAAAAGGCGCGGGGTGATCGGGCTCTGGTCGATCGATTGATCACCTATGAACAACGTCTAAATCCTGACGGAACACGCAGTCAGTGGCTGACAGATGCACTTGATCGATGGGATCGAGATCGCCGCTAGAGTTGATTTTTTCTGAAACAGATCTGAGTATCATATGAGCAACCCACCATCTTCCAAGGATCAGTTCTTAAGAACCAATACCCTTCCTGAGGTTCAGGTTTTTCAGGGGAAATCTCAGTCTGAACCCATTGCTATTGTGGGGATGGCATGTCGTTTTCCGCAGGCTGAAAATTATCACCAGTTCTGGCAGAATCTGGAGCAGGGGGTGAATAGTATTACCGAGATCCCTTCGGATCGTTGGTCAATCTCCAGATTTTACTCCCGAGATCCAGAGACTCCTAATACCACTGTAAGTAAGTGGGGAGGATTTATCGAGGGGATCGATCGGTTTGATGCCAACTTCTTTGGGATCTCACCCCGAGAAGCGACTCGAATGGATCCGCAGCAGCGACTGATGCTGGAACTGAGTTGGGCTTGCCTAGAAGATGCTGGCTATACTCCCTATGATCCCAAAGGGCAAGATATTGGGGTATTTGTAGGAGTCTGCAACTATGACTATGAGCAACTGCTTCTTGAGCGGGAACCGCACATCGGAGGTCATACTCTAACAGGAAATCAAGCTTCAATTCTACCGAATCGGATTTCCTACCTTTTTAATTTTCATGGACCCAGTTTCTCAGTAGATACTGCCTGTTCTAGTTCACTAATTGCTTTGCATCAAGCGATAGGGTCTCTACGATCGGGTGAATGTGAAATGGCGCTGGTGGGGGGGGTCAATATCTACTCAATGCCTACACGCTTTATCTCGCTGAGTAAGTTAGGAATGCTCTCACCTACGGGTCAATGTCGAACCTTTGATGCGGGTGCCGATGGCTATGTGCGAGGGGAAGGTGCGGGAGTTGTCTTGCTCAAGCCGCTGCAGCGGGCGCTGGAGGATGGAGATCAGATCCTGGCACTAATTCGAGGCAGTGCAGTCAACCATGGAGGAAAGACACGGACATTAACATCTCCCAATGCCTACTCCCAGTCCCAAGTGATCCGTGCAGCCTATACCCAGGCAGGAATATCACCGGGCACCGTCACCTACATTGAGACCCACGGGACAGGCACCCCCCTTGGAGATCCGATTGAGATCAACGGCCTGAAGCGAGCTTTTTCTCAGCTATTTCAACAGTATGGGGAAGAATTACCACCAGAAGCGTTTTGTGGGCTGGGAGCTGTTAAGACGAATATTGGTCATACGGAATCAGCGGCAGGGATCGCAGGATTAATCAAAGTGATTCTGGCAATGCGACATAAGAAGCTTCCCAAGCTGGCAAATTTTGAAAGCCTGAACCCACGGATCAAATTAGAGGATGGTCCTTTTTATTTAGTGACCGAGACACAGGATTGGCCGCAGCGGCAAAAGGAAAAGGGAGAAATGATTCCCCGAAGGGCAGGGATCAGTTCTTTTGGCTTTGGGGGAGTGAATGCCCATGTGGTGTTGGAGGAAGCTCCTGCAGTTGAAGACAGAGAGAGAGACGTTACCCAACCTCACCACGTGCTGACTCTATCAGCCAAGACAGAGGAGGCGTTGCAGGAGTGGGTGAGAAGGACGAGAGGCTATCTGACAGAACATCCTGAGGTGAATTTAGGAGATCTGTGCTTTACAGTAAACACTGGACGAGGGCAATTTGAGCATCGGCTGGCGGTAGTTGCAAGTTCGATTCAGGAGCTGAGTCAAAAGCTAGAGAGTGTTGAGTCTCGTCAATTTAGGGAAACTCCTGAAGTTGCTATTGGACAACAAACAGGTCCGCAAGCAAATATTCTCCTAGAATGGCGAAAGCAATCCATCAGCCAGGATCATGGTGAGTGGCTTCCCAGCTTGCAACAAGAACACTTAGATTGGCAACAAATCCTGACTAACTTGGCTCAACTTTATGTCCGCGGGAACAATATTGATTGGCAGCAATTTTACAAGGAGCAATCATATTGCAAGATCTCAGGATTACCCGCTTATCCTTTCCAACATCAACGCTTTTGGATTGAACCTTCTAGTCCCATTGATTTAACTCCTGTACCTCCAACTACAAAAACAGAGATCGTTACACTTCTAAACCAGAAGGACACCCAGTCTCTGATGAAATTATTAGAGGAGAAAAAACAGTTCACTCCAGAGCAGAGACAGCTGGCCATGGAAGTCCTGAATCTGCTAGCTACTCAACAGCAAGTGCAACTTCAATCTAACGACCTAAACGTGATTGAGTCCTACTATGACTCTTTAACACAAATTGATCTTTTTTCGGAAGGATTTTTGAATTTTTTTCCTTTTCCAAATATTGTCAGTGGTTTCTCTTTTGTTCTGGTGGCGACCAGTCCAGAGAGCTATCCCACCTTTATAAATCTTGTCAATATTGCTCACAGAGAGATGAGGGATGTTCTTTTCCATCTCGTTGATTTTTACTCCTGTCAGAGAATCCTGGACTTTGGGTGTGGTTATGGTACAGACTTAATTAGTTTTGCTCAGAGGTATTCACATTTACAACTGGATGGATATACACTTTCTCAACAGCAACTCAATATCAGTCTGCATAAAGCTACGGGCCTCAGCATTCTTGACCGGATCCACATTTCTAGAAAAGACAGTGCCCATGATCCGTTTCCAAATCATTACGACTTAGTCTTTGGATGTGAGGTAGCCTGCCACATCAGAGATAAGGAAAGCTTGTTCGCCAATATCAGCAGTCATCTAAATCAACACGGCATGCTAGTCTTAGCTGACTTTATCTCTCAGACAGGCTTTTCCATTGACCATGAGGTCACCTCTTCCTATCTTATATCAACTCAAGACTGGGTAAAACTCTTTTCGAATAATCATTTGCGTGTTATCAAAGCTATTAATATGAGTCAAGAAGTGGCTAACTCTCTCTATGACCCGGACTTTGAGAGTCACCTGGAGCGCACTGGAACTATAAATAGAAATATTAATATTAGAAAAGCCTTTGAATCCTATGATAAGCAGAGAAACTTATTGACTAAAGGCTTGCTCAACTATGTGTTACTAACACTACGAAAAGAAAGTGAATCAACAGTTAAGGAGTTAGAGGGAGTTAATTTACAAGTTCTCTCCAACATGGAACCCTATCGTCACTATTGTCTGCGACAGTGGCTCTACGAAGTCTGCTGGCAACCAGAGACGAAGCCTGCTGCCGCTACATCCTGGGCAGGAATTATAACCCCAGGATCAGGTTTGTGGATCCTGTTTGTGGATCCTTCAGATCTTGGTGAACAATTAGCCGCTCAGTGGCAGAGTCAGGGGTATACATGTATTAGGGTGCAGCCTGGAACTGCTTATCTCCGCTTGCAAGAGCATATATGGCAAATTAATCCGGTGAATCAGGAAGAGTTTTATCAATTATTTCAAGAAATTAAATCCATTTATTCAATGCCTCTGCTAGGAATTCTCCACTGCTGGAGTCTTTGTTCTACTCCAACGGAGAGCATGAACACAACAGAGCTGGAACAGGCCCAAATCTTGGGCTGCTGTAGTGTACTGGCACTCATCAAAGCTCTAAACAGCGATTCAGGGAGAAATCAACCTGGTTATCCGAAGCTGTGGTTGGTGACCCGGGGCGCTGTACCTGTAGCTGGTGAGATTACCTTCCCTGGTGGAGTCGCTCAATCGCCTCTGTGGGGCATAGGTCGTGTCATAGCCATAGAGCACCCAAAACTTTGGGGTGGAATGCTAGATCTGTCACCGGAGGTTACAGCTACTGAGGTGGAATCCATACTCAGAGAGGTTATAGAGGGGCAGAGTGAGGATCAGGTTGCCTATCGTGGGGAAAAACGCTACGTTGCCCGCCTGATGAGGACCCCACTACCAGAATTTGAAGAGGTGCATATCCACCCAGATGCAACCTACCTGATTACCGGTGGATTGGGAACACTGGGATTGCGTACAGCTGAATGGTTAGTAGAGCGAGGAGCGCAACACTTAGTTCTGCTGAGTCGCCACAGCAGTGAGCAGGCCCAAGCCAGGATTTCTCGTCTGAGGGAACAAGGGATCCAGGTGCAGGTAGCAGGGGTAGATGTTTCCAACTTAGGTGAAATGGAGGTTTTGCTCAGGCAAATACAAGCAGACTTGCCACCCCTCAAGGGCCTAATTCATGCTGCGGGAATAGCAGGAGCGATCCAGAAACTGCAGAGTATGACGATAGAGAGTCTGAAAGAAGTTCTGCAACCAAAGGTGATGGGGGGCTGGATATTGCATCAACTCACTTTAGAGTTAGAATTGGACTTCTTTGTAAGTTTCTCATCTATTGCAGCGGTCTGGGGATCACGGGGACAGGGGCATTATGCGTCGGCAAACCACTTCCTGGACGCCCTGGCTGCCCACCGTAATACCAAGGGCTTGACCGCTCAATCAGTAAGTTGGGGGCCATGGACAGGGGGAGGAATGGCAACGAAGGAAGCTCAGGAATGGTTGCGGCGTAGTGGGATTAAAATGTTGCAGCCTAGATTAGGAATGCAGGCCTTAAGTTACATTTTGAAAAATAGTCGGGTCCACACTGTTGTGGCTAATGTGGATTGGGAAGTATTCAAGACAACCTATGAAGGCAGAGTTGGGAAAACCTCAGTCTTTACTATGAGAGTAATGGATCCCAATTTAGATGGTGTGTTGCCCGATGATAATTCCACTCAGCCTGATGGCGAGGATGGGCTCAATATCCTTGATCAATTGCGGCATGCCCCCATCTCGAGTGGAAGAAAATCCTCGAAAAGTATCTAGAGGGAGTAATTATTAGGTTACTTAGATTTGCAAATATATCTGAGTTAGATTGTAATAAACCCTTAATTGAGCTTGGCTTTGATTCCCTAATTAGTGTTGAACTAAGAGATATAATTAGAAAAGATCTAGGAATTGACGTTCCTGTTGGGCAACTTATGGACGATACAAGCACTTTACAATTAATTAATATAATCATTAACAGCCCAAAACTTAAACTATCAATAATTAACAGATCTAAATCAACAGTGAGTAATGACAGGCAAGATCTTTTCGAGGAGATTATTTTCTGATGTCCATAGATGAGTTATTAGACCAACTTCAAGCTGAAGGTGTTCAGCTGTCTGTAAATCAAGATGATCTGAGGTTGTTTGCCCCTAGAGGGGTTGTCAATGAAGCACTAAAGAGTGCGATCAAGCAACACAAGAGTGAGTTGATAAAACTTTTGTCAGATCAAAATCTTGAGCGTGAAGAATTGCTAAATGAAAATTATTCTATTCCCAGGAATCACACTGAATATCCATTGACTCTCGATCAATATCGGATTTGGAAACTAAGCCAGCTTGACCCAGAAAGTACGGTTTATAATTTGCCTCAAGCTTTATCTATCCAGGGGTTATTAAATATAGACTACTTAGAAAGAAGTATCCAACATATTATTAATAGACATGAGACCTTCCGGACATTAATTCAAATAAATGAAAAGGAAAAGCCTTGTCAAAAACTAAAGGTTGAGTTGGAATTTAAGCTGAGAATTGATGATTTAACCCAACTTAGTGAAAACGAAAAAGCCACAAGGATAGATGTTCTTATTGATGAAGATTGTCGGCAATCTTTTGATTTGAATCGTGAAGAGCTGTTGTGGAGAATTCGACTTATTCATGTGGCTCAAACTGAATACTTATTATTACTGACAATGCATCATATAGTCTCTGACTATATTTCTATAGGAAATTTCTATTTGGAACTAGAGGCCTGGTATCTATATTACAGCGATTTTGAAAGTGCTTATCCCCTGGAGTTACCTATTCAGCCTATAGACTACAATCATTGGAAAGATCAGTGGCTGCAGTCGGATCTCGCTCAAGAACAGCTTCAATACTGGAAAACCCAACTACAAGATCTGACTACCCTTCAATTACCAAAAAAAATAGAACAAAAGCATTTATATGCAGGTGATTATGTTTCATTAGAATTACCCGATAGTCTTTGCTCAGGATTAAGGCAACTATGCACAAATGAAAAATGCTCTTTATACGTGATTTTACTAGCTGCATTTAAGATTCTGCTATTTATC
>JAAUUJ010000110.1 GCA_012030715.1 Synechococcaceae cyanobacterium SM2_3_1
GGTTGAGTTCCTCGACAAAGAATTCCAGGACCTGATCCCTGAGGCTGAAGTCGGTCGCCGCTATGCCGACAAACTGGTGAAAGCCTGGCTCAGCAACGGAGAGGAAGCCTTTATCCTCATTCATGTGGAAGTCCAATCTCAGGAGGACAGTGGCTTTGCCCAGCGCATGTTTATCTACCACTACCGGATCTTTGACTACTACCAGAAGCGAGTGATGAGCCTGGCCGTGCTGGGGGATGAGAGAAGTAGCTGGAGACCGGATCGGTATACCTACACCCTGGCCGGATGTGAACTGAGTCTGAGATTTCCCATCGTGAAGTTGGTGGATTTTGAGGATCGGTGGTCAGAATTAGAGGCCAGTGATAATCCCATGGCTGTCGTGGTCATGGCTCATCTGCGTTCCAGAATGACCAAATCAGATGCCCAGGCACGGAAACGGTGGAAATGGATCCTGACCCGACGACTATACGAGCGGGGATACAGTCGGGAGGATGTGATCCGGCTAGTTCGGGTCATGGACCGGATGATGACACTGCCTGTTGAACTTAAGCGACAATTTAGAGAGGAGTTGGAGCAGTACGAAGCGGAGGTCAAGATGCCCCTGATCAGCAGTATGGAAGAACTGGCCAAAGAGGAAGGCCGAGAAGAAGGGATCCAGATTGGCGAACAGCGTGGGATCCAACAAATGGTGATCAAATTGCTTCAGGAGGGAGTGGCAATTGAGCTCATTTCCAAAACCTCTGGCCTATCGATGGAATAGATCGCGCAACTGAGATCTGAGTCTTGATTCACTCCCAAGCGGATCACGGTCCGAACAGAAGACGGTCGAGGGGAGAAGCTCTGCAAGAACACTTCCTGCTGGTCATTTCTGACAAGTTAAGGAAATCGAGCATCTGTCAATAGGAGTAATGGAATACGTCCTAGTTTTTTTGCCTCTTGACAAGCCCAGAACCCTTGCTGCATCTACTTCCAGGGCTGTAATGTCACCTGTCCAGGGAAAAGGATTAAGTCAGCAGAGCCTTCACGAGATCCGTAGTCATGCGTGCTCCCAATTCTGTGACTAGTTTGGCCGAGGCGGCAGACGCCAGCTGTCCTGATCTGGCATAATCCATGCCGTTAGTGATCCCGTAAAGGAGAGCCCCCGCAAACATGTCGCCCGCTCCGACGTATCCACCGCCTTGACAGCCACCGGATCGATTTCTAGCAGCGATTGACCATCAAACACCAGCGATCCCTGTGGTCCACGGGTGATGGCAAAGGTTTTGGCAATGGTCTTGAAGTAGTCAATGGCCGTCGCCATCTCTGCGGTCTCCGCCATCGCCAGGGCCTCGCTCTCATTAGCAAATAGGAGATCTACTCCTGAGCCGATCATCTCCTGCAACCCGGGCTTGAAGAATTTCACCATGTTTAGATCCGACAGCGAGAGGGCGATCTTTTTCCCTGCGTGCCGAGCCACTGTGTAAGCCAGCAGTGCGGCTGCTTTGGCAGTGGGTGAAGTTACCAGATACCCTTCCATGTAAAGGTACTCAGACTCAGCAATCGCCTCTGGCACCAGCTCAGCGGGAGAAAGAGAGGCTGAGATCCCCAGATAGGTGTTCATGGTCCGATCAGCATCAGGGGTGACAAAGACCAGGCACTTGCCGGTATGTCCCTCGGGTCGCTGCTGCTGTTCTAGATTGGTGGCCACACCACACGCTTGCATGTCCTGCATGAAAAAAGTTCCAGTGTTGTCGCTGGCAACTTTACAGGAATAAAAAGATTTGCCCCCAAACTGACTGATCGCGATCAGGGTATTGGCCGCAGATCCTCCCCCCGTCTGTTTGGACTGCGAGCCATCCAATTTAGTCAGCAATTCATGGTGTCTGTCTTCTTCGATCAGGGTCATGACGCCCTTATCAATCTGGTTTTCGGCCAGCATCTCGGTGGAGACTTCAAATTCCATGTCTACCAGCGCATTCCCGAGACCGTAGACGTTGTATTTGCTCATGAGCCAATGGTTCCTTATCGATCAGCACTACCCTGCTCCTGTTGCTGGAGCGTTTCATCAGAGTGATGGACTTTCTTCCTCACCATACACGCTTGGCGCTCTTCTCTCTGGTCAGGACGCCTCTGCATGTCGGAGGGTGGAAACTCCAGCAAGATCGAGAATATCGGGGATGCGTTCTTCTTTTTTAATAGCCATCAGGTGAACCCCATGACAGATCTGCTGGGCTCTCTGCACCTGTTCTGCAGCAATGCGCACTCCCTCCTCAAGGGGATGGGAGGCCTCGGCCAGACGAGAAATGGTGCGATCCGGAATTTGGACCCCTGGGAGATATTTGTTGATAAAGAGAGCGTTCTTAGCAGATTTGAGGAGAAAGATGCCCGCCAGGATGGGCTTGCCACTGGCTGCCCCTAGCTTTTCCATAAAGATCTCCATCTGATCCAGATCCGTGATCATCTGGGTCTGAAAGAACTCTGCCCCCATCTCCAATTTTTTCTGGAAACGCCGTTGCAGCCCACTAAAACTGCGGCTCTGGGGTTCAACTGCTGCCCCAGGGAAGAGGTGCGTGGGTTGATCCGGTAAGGGTTTTTCGTTGCAATCCAATCCCTGATTCAGGTTCTGGATCAGTCGCAGCAGCCTGACGCTTTCCAATTCAAAGACAGGCTTGGCACTGCCGCAGTCTCCAACCTTCAGGGGATCTCCTGTCAGAGCCAGGACATTGTGAATTCCAAGAGCGGAGGCACCCAGCAGATCCCCCTGCAGGGCCAGACGATTGCGATCTCGGCAGGCGAGCTGAAAGATCGGTTCGATGCCCTGTTGTTTGAGCAGAACTGCTGCCGCCAGTGGACTCATGCGCGCCATTGCCCGATTGGAATCGGTAACATTCACCGCATGTACTCGCCCTCGCAGACACTGGGCTTGAGCCTGCATATGTCCCGGATCAGACCCCTTGGGAGGCGTGACCTCAGCCGTCACCAAAAACTCTTTCCGTTGAACAGCAGCGGCAAAGGTGGTGAGGGCAGGGGCGGTTGCTAAGGTGGGATCAGACAAAAGGACTGTAGCTTGAGTCACAGAAATAACCAGTTAGCAGCCCCTCTATATTACCCACTCGCGAAACATCCCCTGGGGACCGTCAATTTGCTAAACAATCGTGCCTAGAGATTGGTTCGGATCACTACAAACCACTGGTTAAAGGTGTCAGTAACCCGTCCCTGGCTATTCGTGCGCAGAACTTTTTTGGTGACTGAGTTATTCACGTTTCCGCCAATCACATCGATCTCACCCGAGCGTACCTCGGTAACAACATCGCAGTGGGAGGTGTAAAACCCAGTAGAGGGGGTAATGCTGTCAAAGGTGGTAGTGGCACCTGCGCGGGTATAGCACACCAGATCTCCGACCCGAGGAGCTGTGTCATCAATGTCATAGCCGACAAAAGGAGCGTTCAGGTTTCCATTTTTGTTGTTGAGCACATATGCGTTAATGTAGGCCGCATGGTTGGGCGAGTAGTTGAAATTGTTGCCTGCTCCTGCTTCCTGCATGACCCAGGAGATAAAGGCAGCTGACCAGGGTTGATCTGTGTCATCCCCATCGTAAGGTAAGTTCAATACATCCCAATACTCTCCAACGCGGGCATCAAATCCAGACTGGGTTTCAGTAGCACCTAAACGCACGTAAGATCCGTTGATATTGCGCTCAGTCCGACCCCAGAACTCCCATTCACCCAGAGTGATATCCACTGCCCGCTGGCGGAAAGCACTAATCCCACCACCGCCACCTGTTGAAGTGGAGGAGACATCCAGAGTAAAGGGAGCTTCCAGGCGATTTGCAGCCAGAACTTGAATGGTGTAGGTGCCAGGTGGCAGAGGTCCCTCGATCGTGAGGGTCGTGCTGTCGTCATTCAAAGTGCTGTTGATGTCTAGATCCCCTGTTCCGGATCCAAATAAGCTAGGACTGCCGCTGAAAGGCAAGCGACCAGAGAGAAAAACGTAAAACCCACCAGGGCCTGTCAGGTAAAAACTGGCTCCACCTCGGGCTAAACTGCGAGGAAATAAGTAGCCGTTTTGTCCGGTAAAGGTGATCTCAATTTCAGAAGCCTGCGCCAGAGTAAAGCTTTCACTGTAGTTGCTATTGCTACCACCAACCAGACCATTGTCATTGATATCTGCGGCCCGACTGGTTCCTGCTACAGGAGTTACTGAAAGGGCTGTAGTCGCTTCCGTGGAGATCGAAAAGCCATCTTCTTCTGGCAGTACAGCTGTGGTGGTTGTCGATCCACAGGCAGCCAGGGAAAGTACAACCGAAATAACCAGCAGGTTCGCGTATTCTTTAACACATTTCATATTGGCCTCACCCTCGAAGACAGAGGTATTATATGGCACTTTTACAGTGTGGTGATCAGCAAGATCGCTGGAATATTTAGCGAAACAAGCATGATTTGCGATGTGTTCTTGCTTACATAAATAATCGGATGCTAATACTCAGGAGCTATCGATCTTGCAGCCATTTGCGGATCTGATTAATGAGCCAGGAACGTTCCTGAGACGTGAGCCCTAGCGCAAAGGCATACTCCATAAACTCATCTCCTGACTGCACACAGAAACAGATCTCGCCATCAGGATTACTTTGAATAGCTTCCTCACCCACAATTTCTGAGGTTTGCCCCTTCACCGTGTGGTAGAGGTTGTTCAGGGAGGGGGTATGACTCCTGAGAATTTGGAAATGATCTGAATCCACCTGTATCCGGAAAAATCCAGATATCCGCTGTCGATCGTTTCATGCAAACTCTAAACCTGAACTCCAGAGGGCAGTCCAGAAAATACCGAAGGGATCTTAATCCTACCTATTCACACAGCCTCAAATTTTTAGCTATGAACTGACCTCCGAGATTGAATGTGGTATCAGTACTGCACTCGGTCTCGACTTTTCTTGTCCTTGACATTTTTTCCAGAAATTTGATGATCTCGGCTGCTACATCCACGCGAGTGGCACTTTCGATCCCCTGCAGTCCTGGTGAGGAATTAACTTCCATGACAACTGGTCCACGGTTGGATCGGAGGATATCAACACCCGCGACTTTCAGTCCCATGGCTTTTACAGCCTGGACAGCAGTGCTGCGTTCTTCAGGTGATAACTTCGCAACACTCGCCTGTCCTCCCCGGTGCAAATTGGAGCGAAACTCCCCAGGAGCTCCCTGTCGTTTCATGGCAGCAATGACCTTTTCCCCCACCACCAGACAACGAATGTCCATACCCTTGGCTTCCTTGATAAATTCCTGTACCAGGATATTTGCATCCAATCCTCGAAAAGCCTCGATCACAGATTTTGCCGCCTGTTCTGTCTCTGCCAGGACCACCCCGATCCCCTGCGTTCCTTCCAGCAACTTGATCACTAAGGGGGCCCCACCCACAATATCCAGCAGACCTTCAATATCCTTGGTGGAGTGGGCAAATCCGGTGACAGGCAAGCCAATGCCATGGCGGGCCAGGATCTGGAGACTGCGCAACTTATCCCGAGAGCGAGAGATCCCCTGGGAGGGATTGGCACTGACCACACCCATAACTTCAAACTGCCTGACCACAGCCGTTCCATAAAAAGTCTTGGAGGCTCCGATCCGGGGAATAATGGCATCAATGCCCTCCAATCGTTGTCCCTGATACACAACCTGAGGTGAGTGAGAGGTAATGTCCATATAGCAGCGTAAATAATCCACAATTCGCACATTATGTCCGTGCTGCTCCCCTGCCTCCTGTAAGCGGCGGGTAGAGTAGAGTGTTGACTTGCGGGAGAGAATAGCAATGTTCATGAGCCATTAGTAAATAGGTTCACTTAGGACTTAGAGGTGGCGGGAGCTTTGTAGGTAAGAACGATTGGTATCAATCAGGAAACGACCCCGGATCGCCTCCCGTCCCAAGAGTAATCGAAAACCCATCATGTCACGATTGGTCAGAGTCAATTCCATCGGCCACTGGGCTCCTAGTTTGACCATGGTGCGGATGACAGGACGCATTTCTGCACGGCCATTAGAGCTGCGGACCGACCGTTGAGTCAGGAGAGGAGCTTCTGCCTGAACCGAAAAATGGGTATCCCGTTGCAGAGGATGAATTTTGAAGCGGACCATGGAGCAACCGTCCCGAGGCACGATCTCAATATCGTAAGCGTGGAGAGCAGAGGTACGAGCTCCAGAATCGACCTTTGCTTTGATCCTGTCTACATTTAGCAGCGGCAATCCCACCCACTCCCGCCATCCGATGATCCTGGCCTGTGTTCCTCGTTCAGCAATTCTATCCACTTGCCCTAATCCCATGAATAAATGTTTCTCTATTTTTGATCAGTAGCTCAGGGCTGCAGGATCATTGACCACACCTCCAGATTGGGTTCCCAGAAAGGAGAAAGGGACTCCCCGACCAGATTGGGACCCCAATATCGCTGAGAACCATCCAAACTGAAGGCCATGATAATCTCACCAGGGCTGATCAAGAGCGGATCTTCTTCCAGGCTCAGGGGCAGGCCTTCACTCCCGCCTTCATTGGCAGCAAAATCCCAGTGAAACACCTGGGGCTGATCTTTGTAGTCTCCAGAGCGCAACATGACCACGACTCTGACAGGAAAATCGGTCCGGTTTCCGAGCCGCAGCGAGCCAGTCCGAGGCGCTAGATTTGTGCTTTCCTCTGGCTGATGAGGTTGGGGAGATGTCAGCATTTGAGGCAATGCCTGGGGCACCAGTTCCTCCAGATCGGTTTCTGGAAAGGGCAATACCCAGAGATCTTGTGCTGAGGACCAGGTGGGCAGGCGAGAGTCACCCAGCAAGTAAGGCCCCCAGTATTGTCCGGTGCCATCCAGACTATGACCCAAAACGATATCCCCAGCCTGCAGATGCAGCGGATCTTCTCCCAGGCTCAAAAGCAGACCCGAGCGACTTCCCTCTCCGGGAGCAAAATCCCAGTGAGCAACTTTAGGTATGATCACCTGCTCTCCAGTTCGCAGAAGTGCCACCAGGCGGAGGGGATGGGGGGTGCGGTTACCAATCCGTAAAGGGCCCCCTTGCGGACGAACTTGTGGATCCTGTTCAGTAGTTGTCGAAGCAGGGGTAGGGCTGGCAGCCACGATTCTGGGGCAAGCCATGAACAGGAATAATTCCAAAGCTCCCAACGTGAGTCCGCTCCAGATCCTGCGACCTTGCTTGTGTGCGGATAGATGTTGAGGAGCCATCTGGATTACCCCTGGAGTCAGATTCAATTCAAATTACGTTCAGCGTAGCTCAGGTGCATCTAGCCCTATGCCTTTGAAGGATCACAGAGAATGGCTATCTCAGAGGTGCTGAAACAGACACAGCTGCTTATGCACAAGGCTTGAGAGGCTCATTTTAGCCTGAATTCGGGTGCGGGGGACAACCGCAAAAGGTAGCAATCGCAACTCAAGGTCAATGGGTTTGCCATCTTCAGCGCAGATCCCCCTGCTGGCCACAAATTAGCCACGCCTTTGATCGCAGGGATGGTTTGGGGAATACTTTTAGGAAAGGAAGGGTTCCCTGCCTACCTCCTTGAGAAGATGATTCAGCAGATCTTTCCTGCAAGTGTTTGTTAGCAGTGACAGAAGTGGATCGCTATTTCGTTATCGATACAGAAGGAAGCCCACTTCTGCGTGAGATTGCAGTCTTTGATCACCACGGAAAGTTAATCTATGAAGCCTTCTCGACCGAAAGCCCGGTTCAGGGACGACGGCGGCTCCATGACAAGCCCTTAGCCAGGATCCTGGAGGATCTGACGGCCCTTGTCAGTGATCAAACCCTGGTGTGCCATTATGCCCAGCATGATCGGCAGGTGTTAGCCCATAGTTTTCACCATGTGGGCTGCCCCTCCCCCTTCCGCCTAAAATGCACTTGGGAACTGGCCCAAACCTGCTTTCCTAACTTACCCAGCTATTCCCTCAAGTATCTCTGTCGATACCTGCAGATCAGAGGCCATGGCAAGATCTTTCACTCTGACCATCACCACAGTGCTCGGTATGATGCTGAGTTCACCTATTATCTATACGCAAGGATCATGAAACATCAGGATATGGTAAACCGATTGCAAACCACTCCCAATCCCTTTAGCAGCAACCGGGTTGACAACCCCTTCCAGGATCATTTAGATCTGCGCTCGGTTTATCACACAGAATATGAAACGCTTAAGTCAGTCATCTTAGACATCAAGCAGGATCCCAACCAGCAAAGCCGGGGGGCTATTGTCATCGGTGAGCCCGGTTCAGGCAAAACTCATTTGATGATGCGTCTGGCCAAAGAGGTGCTGGCCACCAATCGGCTTTTGTTTATTCGCCAGCCCAATCACCCCCAGGCTGTCTTACATCATGCCTACTCCCGCATTCTGGAGTCTTTGGCCGAAAAAATTCCCGGATCCGAGTTTACGCAGTTAGAGCAGTTACTCTCCAATAGTTTTGTTCGTATTCTGGAGCAAATCCCCAGTGTCAGAAACGCTGAGAAGGGTCAGGCAATTCTCAAGGTCTTGAAAGAAAATAGTCTTTATCTTTATCACAATATCCCAGCCCAAAAGCGTCTGGATGTTTGGGATTATATTGATCGAAATATTACCCGCTGGTGGACAGAGCGCTACACTGCTGCTGGTTATTCTCAAGACATTCTCAAAGGGATCATCAAGTTTTGTGGCTACACCGATGCCAGCAAGAAAAGTAAGGTACGCCGTTGGCTCGCAGCGGGTGGATTGTCAGAGGAAGATATTGCTGATATTGGTCTGGAGGATTGGCATGAGAACATGGGCAAAGAAGAGTTCTCACTGGAAGGGATTACAACCTTCGGAAAACTCTCAACCCTGGATGAACCCCTGATCATTATTTTTGATCAATTAGAAGGTCTGGCGGATAAACCTGCACTGTTGGAAAGCTTTGGTCATGCTGTCAAAGAGATTCTGACCCATGTGCCCAATTCCCTGGTGATTCTCACTCTATTTCCAGATCGGTGGCAGCAATTTCGGCATGTTTTTGACGGAAGCGTGGTGGATCGAATCTCTCAACACGAAGTGCATCTCCAGATTCCAGATCAAGCCCAGCTGCATGATATTTTGAGGCAAAAGGCTGCAACAGTAGACCTGGACCTGGATACCCTGTTTGGACCTCGAGAAATTCAGGATATTCTGGCGCAGCCCTCTATCCGAGCCATGTTGAACCGGGCTGCTGCTTACTATCGTGCCCTGGCCCAAAATATTCCTCTGCCCCCATCCCAACCCGATCCTCCAGTTTTATTTGATAAAAGTATGGATGCTAGATTACAGCGATTGGAGCAGGAATTTACCCGCGTTAAGCAGGCACTTCTGACTCTGTCTTCTCTCTTTCAGCCCCTGGCTGTGACGAAAGATGTCTCCATTCCTTCAACTCCTGTGCCTGATCAGGACTTAGCAGTTACAGCTCCAGGCCCCGAGCAAAGACCAGCTGTACCCGTGTTCACCATTCCTTCTGCTGCTCTGAGCACCGATCCCGATCAGTTGGTTTTAGATTTTCTGACGGCCCAGCAAAAACAAATTGAAAAAGATTATCACCGTGCCCTGATCCTCGCAGATTCTGATGAGCTGGGAAAATTGCTGGAGATCATTAATGCGTTTCAAAAGATCCAGAGTATTGTTGTGGATCAGTTATCCCTGGGCAAACGGGTGTTACCCGAACACATCAAAATCGATGTGAATCGCAGCAGTCATGTCATCGGCTTTCTGAATCTCAGTGGAGCAGCCTTTGCTCCCCGGATCAAGAACTTTAATCAACTGGTGGTCAGCAACCCCAAAACGCAATTCCATCTGATCCGGGATGCCCGCGAACCTCAGATTAAAGGAGCGGTGAGTCTGAAGGAGATTGAGTGGCTAAACCAGACAGAGAATGGCAGTTTTCGCATCATGGAAAAGGCAGAGCGCATTCAGTTTGAGCTTGCCTACACCCTGATCGTCGCGGTCCAAAACCGTGATCTGGAGGTGGAGATGGCGGAGGCTCTCCAGGTTCTTGTCAACCAGCAACCCCAGGACTGGCTGCTCCAGCTTCTCAGACCTGCTGCAAGGAGCAATTAGTTCAGAGCCAAGATCCAAACACCTTGCTAGGATCATTCCAGGTTGAGAAGGCATTCTGTTGCGGGAAAGGGTATGGCAACTGTAATCAACTTAACTCCGATTCAGGGTCTATCTCGCCAGAAGTTTCGTCAGGTCTGTGAGGCAAATCCTGATTTATTCTTAGAACGATCAGCTGCAGGAGATCTGGTGATTGTGTCTCCAGTTGGAGGAGAGGGGGGAAACCAGGAAGCCAATCTGATTACCGATCTGACGCTATGGAACCGCCAGACAGGGTTAGGAGTAGTCTTTAGTTCATCCACAATCTTTAGTTTGCCTGAGGGTGGGGATCGAGGGCCGGATGCTGCCTGGGTCAAGAAAGATCGGTGGGAGAGTTTGAGCCAAGCAGAGCGGGAGGGGTTTCCTCCTTTGTGCCCTGATTTTGTGATTGAGTTACGCTCCCGTGCAGATCGGTTGAGTCTTCTGCAAGCGAAGATGCTGGAATATCAAGCCAACGGGTTGCGCCTGGGATGGCTAATCAATCCACAGCAACGGCAAGTGGAGATCTATCGGCAGGATCAACCTGTAGCAGTGGTCCTGCTCCCAGCACAACTGTCGGGTGAAGCAGTGCTCCCAGGGTTGATTCTCTACTTAGAATAAGTAAGAAGGACATATCCAACCATGGCTCATTTTCGATTTTGTCCCCTGGTTTTTTACCCTTGACAGGGGATGCTGATTTCCTATTAACCTGTTCATTAGGTTGAAAGTTGAAAGTTGTATTCTCTTAATAGCTTCTTGTTAGCCCTGCTACTCCTATGACCGCTTCTGCAGATCCCGGAATGTTTACTATCGTCGCGATTGGAGCTTCTGCGGGAGGGATCGAGGCGCTGATCACATTCTTCACACATCTGGGGTCTACTCCCAACGCGGCCTATGTAATTCTGCAGCACCGAACTCCTAATGCTCCTATCCAGGATCTAGCCGATCTGATCGCCCGCCATAGCCCCATGCCTGTGCAGGTGGTTGAGGAGGAACTTACCCTTGCTCCCGGTCGAGTCTACCTCTGCCCCCCCCGAACGATCCTGGAGCTAGAGGCGGGTGCATTTCGCTGTAAAACCACCGATGAAAAAGCAGCCATCATCGATCCTTTTTTTCAGGCCCTGGCGGCTTATGCGGGTCAACGGGCGGTGGGTATTCTGCTCTCTGGTACTGGAGAGGATGGGGTGAAGGGGCTGCAAGAAATTGCCCAGCAGGGAGGATGTGCTCTGGTGCAATCACCGGAAACTGCACAGTTCTCCTCGATGCCTTCCCTGGCGATCTCTTCAGGGCATGTAGACGAGATCCTCTCTGTTCCTGAACTGGCTCAGGCGGTGGCTAATCTGACCGAGTTCCCATCGGGTTCAGTAGCGCTTACCAGGGATGGTCAGCTGCAGGTCAGTCAATCGCAACTCCAGCAGATCATCGATATCCTCGGACAGCGCAGTGCCACTGATTTTTCCAACTATAAAACGGGCACCCTCAGTCGTCGGATTCTGCATCGATGTTCCCTGAGTAAAGCAGTCGATCTGAATGATTACCTGAGCTTTTGGAATCTTCTACCGAAGAGCAAAATCTGTTGCTTCAGGATCTGTTGATCGGAGCAACCCAGTTTTCCGCAATCCGCAAGCTTGGCAGGTGTTGGAGACAAGAGTACTGCCCCAGCTGCTGCAACAGATCCCCTCTCAGGAGCCCTTACGGATGTGGGTACCCGCCTGTGCCACCGGCGAAGAAGCCTATACACTCGCCATGCTGGTGCAGGAAGCCCTGGAGAAATTACAGCTTTCGATGACTGTGAAAATCTTTGCTACCGATCTGGATAGCCAGGCACTGCACGTGGTCTCCCAGGGTATTTATCCTGAAAGTATTGCAGAGGAACTCACTCCCACCCGTCTGCAGAGACATTTTGAACACAGCTCCGGGCAGTATCAGGTCAAACCCTACTTACGGGAGATGCTGATCGTTGCTCCTCATGACCTGACTCAGAATGCGGCCTTTTCGAACATGCATCTGGTCAGCTGCCGCAATGTATTGATCTATATGCAACCGCAACTCCAGCAACAGGTGCTTCGGCTGCTACATTTCTCGCTGGTGCATCAAGGAATCCTGATGTTGGGCAGTTCCGAAACCGTGGCGGATCTCTCGGGTGAGTTTGAGGCTCTGGAGGGCAAATGGAAGATCTACCGCAAAGTTCGGGATGTCTATTTACCGATCCGGTCAATCTCCAGCCAGCCGATATACAATACATCTCCACCTTCTAATCGCAATCCATCCAGGCCTGTGCAGTTTGATCGTTTACTGGGGGAAATCTACCAAACCTGTTTTGATGGAAAATGTCTGACCTGTGTTCTGGTCAATGGAAGCAATCAGCTTTTGCACACCTACGCTGACTCGGATCAACTGCTGGAGCTACCCTTAGGAGATCTGCAAGCCAACATCACCGATCTCGTCCCTGCCCAGCTCAAAATTCCTCTGGGAACAGCTCTCCACCGGGCCCGCCGTGAGGCAAAGCCAGTGTACTACTCTAATATCACACTACCCAGACAAGAACAGGACTGGGTGGCCACCCTGAAGGTAAGCCCCAGCAAGAATGGAGATGGATCCCAGTTCATCGTGATCATTGAGCTGGATTTCCCTCGGGATCAGAACCCAGACGCCTTACCCTCAGAGCTAAATTCCGAAACCTTACAACGGATCTCAGAACTGGAGTTTGAACTGCAACAAACTCGAGAAAATTTACAAGCCACTCTGGAGGAGTTGGGCACCAGCAATGAGGAGCAGCAGGCGATCAACGAAGAACTGCTGGCCTCAAATGAGGAGCTACAAAGTACCAACGAAGAACTTCAATCTGTGAACGAGGAACTCCAAACCTTAAACACAGACTATGAAGCCAAGATCCAGGAGCTGACACAACTCAACAGTGACATTGATAATCTACTCCGCAGTACCAGGATCGGAGTCTTATTTCTAGATAATCAGCTCAATATTCGCAAATTTACTCCCGCCACTACACTTGCCATTAATATTATCTCCACCGACACCAACCGCCCGCTAACAGATCTGACGCACAACCTGGAATGCCCAGATCTAATTGAACGCCTGGAACAGGTGGTTGCAACAGGTCATCCCATTGGAAAGTAGAGTGGTGGTTCGACAAACTCAAGATCATTGCTCATGCACATTAATCCCTATCTTAACATTTCAGGTAATCAGGATGGGGTGGTGGTAACTTTTGTGGTGATCAATGAATTATTCACTGCCGAAAATCAGCTTCAGCATGTCAATCGAACGTTAGAAAGCCTTTTTAACTCCAGCCCTGTAGGTCTGGCGCTTCTTGACTCTAACCTGGTGATCCGAAGGATTAACAAAGTGCTTGCAGATATCAATAGTCTTTCTGTTGAGGAGCATATTGGCAAGCGGTGGCCAAACATCATCTCTGGGATGAAAGATGTTCTGGAGCCTATTCTTCAGGAAGTTATAGATACCTGTACAGTGCTTCCTAATATCGAAATCCGGGGACGAACCCCTGCTGATCCTGATCAAGATCATTACTGGCTTTGCAGTTACTTCCCAATTGAACTTGCAGACGGTAATCAGGGAGTAGGTACTGCAGTTACTGATATTACTGATCTCAAACAGGCAGAGATCTCGCTGCGTCAAAATAAAGAACAACTGCAACAACTGAATCGCCTTAAGGATGACTTTCTCAGCACTGTTTCGCATGAGTTGCGCTCCCCCCTTAGCAACGTGCGCATGGCGCTGCAAATGATGACATTTGCCAATACAGAAGATAAACGCCAGAATTACTTCGCTGTGGCTATGCGAGAATGTGAACGCCAGATCGAAATGGTCAATGATCTGTTAGATCTGCAACGCCTGGAGGCTGAAACCTATGAGACACGCATCCAGCCTCTGGATCTGAAACTAGAGTTAGCCCAAATCTTTGAACCCATCGAGCTGAAACTGGGGGAGCAAGCTTTACAAAAAGAACTTAATCTCTCCGAAGATCTCTTCTACAGTGATCGCAGCTGCCTGCAACGGATTGTGGGAGAACTCCTGCACAACGCTGTTAAATATACCTCTCAAGAGGGATCTATCCGTTTCCATGTATTGCATACACAGAAGGAGTTTTTTTGAGTTTGAGGTC
>JAAUUJ010000111.1 GCA_012030715.1 Synechococcaceae cyanobacterium SM2_3_1
AGCGAGCCCCACAGATGGAAAACGTGGTTCCCCCAAAGCTGATCGTCATGGACGAGAGGCCGACCATCGCCAGGCAGAATAAAGCGTAGATAGGAGTCCGTCCCCCCAGAGGTCTCTCCCGCAATCGTTTCGAGAGCCGCTGGGCTGAGAGAACTGCCCAACCCCACCCCAAACGCCACCATGTAGATCAGAGGAGCCACCAGCCCTGAGGCCAGAATCTGCCAGACACGAGAGCGCAGATCCAGCCAGTCTCGCCAGAAAACAGTGCAGCTGTCACCCAGGATACGGGAAACAGAGGAGGGGTAAGGGGAAGCAAGCAATGCCATAGGATCAATTCAGTAGTTGTACTTGGCCCGCCACCAGGCTACCGGCAAAGTCACTGCCTTCTGCAGCGTGGAGACATAGGCACGGCTACGAAACACCTGGTAGTGGTTACGCTCAATCGCATCCAGAATCCGGCGATAAAGCATCAAAGAGGCCCAAACCGGCCAACGGGAGTCGGGTTGCAGGGTCCGGATCCCCGATTCGGCCTGGGCATAGTAGTTCCGCGCCCGCTTGATCTCATAATTCATGAGATGGATCCAGCGCTGGTCAATCACGTAATTAAACAGATCGGCTTCCGAGTAATTAAAGCGCTGCAGATCTTCCAGAGGCAGGTAAATGCGCCCACGCCGAGCATCTTCCCCCACATCCCGCAGAATATTGGTCAGCTGCATCGCGATCCCCAGAGCCACCGCCTCTTCGGTGCCATTGTTCCCAGGCAAAAATCCCATAATCTCCGAGGACATCAGGCCCACCGTCCCAGCCACCCGATAGCAGTAGAGATGCAGATCCTCCCAGGTTTGATAGCGGTTGGTATCCAGGTCCATCTCTTGACCCAGGATCATTTCCCGAAAGGGCTTCACGGAGAGCTGGTAGCGCTGGATCGCATCCACCAGAGCCACATCAGTGTCGCGAGCAGGTTCTCCGGTTTGGAAAAGGTTCTCCATCTCCTGGGACCACTGCTCCAGCGTGTCACGGGTCAGCACGGGTGAGTCTGTGGGACTATCCAGACCATCCAGTAGTTCATCCGTCTGGCGCAGCCAGGCATAGATAGCCCAGATCGCCGCCCGCTTGGGCTGGGGCAGGAGCAAAGATCCCAGATAAAAGGTCTTGGCATGCTTGGCGGTGATGGTCCGACAGCGCTGGATGGATTCACTAAGGGAGATCATCTGGCTCACCCGCAACGAGAAGCGACAACCAAGCTGGGAGACAGGCAGTTGAGGCAGGATCGCAAAGCAGCAAACAGGTTACAGATTGTGAACTCTGGCCTAAATTATCCCATGGTCGGGAGCGGATGCAGAGATTCTTAACCGATCACTCCAGAAAGAACTTCTGCAGAGGGGGGAGGGGAAGTGGGTTGGGGGGGAGGCTGGTCAATGGCCTGAGCCGCCAGTTTACCCGAGAGCACGGCTCCCTCCATACTGCCCAGGTAAGGCTGCAGCGTGTAGCTCCCTGCCAGGAAAAAGTTAGAGATGGGGGTGATCTGGGGGGACGAAATTGCTGTCGCCCTGGGGTGGCTTTATACACCGAGCGGGGGGTTTTAACAATATGGGCCTTGAGCAGGCGGGCAGGTTCCGGCAAATCGTTGGGGAAAAGCTGCGCCAGTTCCGCCATGGTTGCCGCCAGGATTTCATCCTCTGATCGGTGCAACCAGTCCTGGGCCGGAGCGAGAATCAATTCCAGCATGGACCGATCTGGATTCGCGTAGCCCTGACAGGTGTTGCTCATATCGGCATACACACTCAGCAACTCCGAACGCGAAAAGAGAAGATGATCCACCTGCGTGAGTTTGCGATCAAACCAGAGATGAATATTGATGACCGGGACTCCCTCCAGTTCCTGCAGCTGGGCAAAGTAGGGCAGGGTCTTCCACGGTTGCGGCAGCAATAGCTTCAGAGCATCCACCGAAAGGGCAGACACATAGGCATCAGCTTGCACCTCGCGGTCCAGCTCCTGATCAGAACTAGAACTACGCAGGAGAAAATGGCTGACCGTGCCATCTGGATTGAGAACGATCTGTTTCAGGGGCGCCTGCAGATGCACCTCACCTCCATGGGCCGTGATGTAATCCACCAGCGGCTGACAGAGGCGCTCCGTTGGTGATCCATCCAGAAAGGCCATTTTGGACCCTTCTTTTTCCTGCAGAAAGCGGTTCAGGGCCGTGAGCAGCACGGTGGCCGAGATCTGATCGGGATTGATGAAGTTGAGGGCCTTGGACATGGCAATAAAGATCTCTTTTTCCACACGGGGGCTCACCTGCTGCCGTTGCAGCCACTCCGAAAAGCTATAGCGATCCATGGCCTCCACGTAGCCCTGTCCGCGGACCATGGCAGGCAACAACCCCAGCCCAAACTGGATCTTCTCCGGCCAGGTGAGCATGTCATTGTTTCTGAGAATGGCCACCACCCCATTCAGGGGGGCAGGGAGATCTGGAAAATCAAAGCGGGATAACTGCCCCGGCTGTTCCGGTTGATTGAACAGCATGGTGTGAGCTTTCCACTGCAGGCGATCCGTAATCCCCAATTCCGCTAGCAGCTGCAGCATGTTGGGATAGGCCCCAAAAAATACATGCAGCCCAGTCTCTATCCAGTCTCCATCAGCATCCTGCCAGGCGGAAACTAGCCCCCCCAGGACCGTTTGCCGCTCATAAACCACAGGCTGGTGGCCCTGATCACAGAGATACTTAGCACACGCCAGACCTGCCAATCCTCCACCTGCAATCGCAACCCGCATGTCGCCTTTCACCTTCAGGAACTTTCTCATTGTATTTGCAAATCGTTACAAGCTGGGGCGGTTCTGCCGATATCCGTTTCTTCTTATATCCTCCCTACCCGTTGTCTCTGATCCTCCCATGGCTGCTTGTAAACTTGTGACCCGTGGACAAGCCTCTGGAATTATCGCTACAGTTGACCCATTAATTCCTGAGTTGAGCAACTTTCCTCCATTTCCGTTCTGTCTCCTGTCCCTGCTCTGTTGACATCTTTGTGATTGCCAGTGGCCATGCAATGCAAACTTACATCCCGACAACACAAGATACTTCGGGCAACGGTACGTAGCTACATTGCCACTGCTGAACCTGTGGGCTCCAAGGCACTGGCGGAGAATTACAATCTTGGGGTCAGCACTGCCACGATCCGCAATGATCTGGCCTTCCTAGAACAGGGAGGGTTACTCTTTCAACCCCATCCCTCGGCAGGTCGGGTTCCTTCCGATTCTGGCTACCGCGTTTACGTGAATGATCTCTTGCGCCCCCGTGCACTCCTGCTAGTGGAATCGGATCAGCCCACCGATCAGCAACAAATTTTACAAAAGTTAAGTGAGCACCTGGGGGGTCGGCTGGGGGATGATCTGGATCAGATGCTGGCTCGCGCTGCCCGCCTCCTGGCCAAACTCAGTGGCTGCATTGCCCTGGTCAGCCCCCCCAGTACTCAGGCTGTGACCATTCGGCATGTACAGCTGGTCATGGTGGATCCTCAGCGGGTGATGGTGGTGGTGGTCACCGATGCCTACCAGACCTACTCGGTTCTGGTGAATCTCTGGGAAGAAGCCTCCACCTCTGCCGATCGAGATGCGGCCCTGATTCCCCTGCCGGATGTCTCCCCAGCCCAGCTAGAAGAAGAGTTACAGTTGCTCAGCAATTTTCTGAGCCTCAAGCTGCGGGGCAAAACCCTGACTCAACTCCAGGATCTCAGCTGGCTGGAACTGGATCGAGAATTTCGGTCCTATACAGTCTGGCTGAAACAACTGGTCACCATGATTGCCAAACGCTGTCTGCCCCCCGCCATGGGGAAGGTATATACCTCTGGGGTGACCGAGTTGATGCGCCAACCGGAGTTCTCCCAGGCACAACAGGTGCAGGCGGTTGTCCAATTACTGGAGGAGGAGCAGGAGGTGCTCACCCATGTGCTGATCCCGGGTCAACCCGGACAGCTCACCGTCTATATCGGCACGGAGAATCCTTTAGAATCGATCCGCCACTGCACCCTGATCTCCTCCACCTACGATCGCGGCGAAGAACCTCTAGGCAGCGTTAGCCTGCTGGGCCCCACCCGCATGCTCTACGAACAGGCAATTACTTCTGTGCGGGCGGTGGCCTCCCATCTTTCCCACACGCTGGCTCAGTAAATCAGCCCAATCTAAGCACGGGGCACGATCTGCTTGAACAGTTGTCCCAGAGACTTTACGACCTTAGGCAGCAGATCCGGTTGGGTGGGAATGGCGGCCATCAGGGTGTGAAAATCATCCAACAGCTGGTGCTCTTCTGTAGAAACCGTGTCATCCGCGATCAGAAGATTGCCAATGGCTCCCAGCAGCCGCATGCGTTGCTCCTCAGTCGCTCCCTGCAGATATTCCACCATCCATTGCTCCACCTGATCAGGCGAGACAGGCTGGTTCAGAAGGGTCTTCAGCTGCGGATCATGTTCCAGGTCATAGCGCTGCAGCAGACGGTGCAGATACTCCAGCTCGGCAGGCTCCAGATGGCCATCGGCCCAGGCCGATCCAATCACAATTTTGAGGAGGGGAAGATGCGGGGAAGAGGCCATAGGAGATCGGTAGCCACAGGAAGGAGCCCTGAGATGCTAGCAAATTAGGGATGCACGTAGTCAGTCCAGTGAAATAACCAGGTGGCATAGCCACTAACACCGATGGATAGGACCAGCAAGATCACGGGCAGAGGGGTAAGGGACGCGAGCTGTTATGCAGTAGGATCAAGTAGATCCAGGGCAGCAGATTCATGGCATAGCGATAGGAGTACTGCCACCCCCGGATTTCCGTGCAACCAGAGAATCGCAGTGGTCACCCCGAGGGCGATCCAGGAGACGATCACGCAGGGGTGCCGGAGATTTTGAGGGCGAAAAAGCAGCAGCAAAAAGGGACTGGCCAGAAAGATCGAACCCCCAAACCCGGTGGGGACAAAGTAAGGAAAGCCCTCCACCTGCTTCCAGGGTCGTAAGAGCATCTCCTGCAGATTGCGTCCCAGGGCAGAAAGGGCAAAGATCCCATCTGCAAACCAGGGTTCCTCCAGGACGCCAGGAATCCGGCTTTTGCCAAAATCGGTGATCGATCCAAACCGCAGGTAGTTATAGCCCAGGGTGGCGACCCCGAGGCCAAAGGGAACCAGGCAGAACGCCAGGACCGGACGCCAGACTCTGGCCAGCCAGTTGTCCACAAACAGATCCTCTCGCACTAGCAAGTAAAGAAACAGGGGAGCCAGGAGCACCAGTTCTGTACGGTTCCCAAAGGCCAGGGCAAAGCAAAGACCCGCCAGCCAGGGAATGCGACACACCAGAATAAAGTAAAGGGCGGCCAGTTGCCCCAGGAGCGCAAACCCCAGCGTCAGATGCCAGGCCCCTCCAAACACAAGATTGCACCAGGTCCAGTTGCCCAATAGCAGAAACAGCACCAGCAGACAGCGCATCCCCAGCGAAAACCCGTAGTGGGATGCCAATCCATAGGCCACCCAGGCAATCGCCGCCGCGATCAATCCTGCCACCTGGGCCGAAGGATAAGCCTGGATCCAGCCCTGCTCCGCCACCCAGGCATGAGGTAACACCGTCAAAAGGCTGCCGAGAGGAAAAACGGAGTAATAGCGCCCATTCAGGGGGATCATTTCATTCAGGTAGGGGGGAGGAGTCTCCTGTAATCCTACTTGCCCCTGCAGCAGTGCCCGCGCCATGCGAAAGGTGTAATCAAAGGGGCTCACCAGCTCCGGGGTGCTCAGATAGTAGATCAAGCCAATGCACAGGGCCAACCCTACCCCAACCCACAGTTCCCCCCAGCGCTTCCAGAAGGAGGAGAACACCGAGGGGAAAGAAAGGGAATCAGTTTGCATAGATGCGTCTACAGACCAGATCCGAGGAACAGTCAACCGTTACAATCGTGCCTCACTGTTGTTGATCAAGATCTGCAGAAGAACACAAAGATTAGCGAATATATTCCTTGAGAACGCTATTGCGGTTGGGATGACGCAGTTTGCGCAGCGCCTTGGCTTCGATCTGACGGATGCGTTCGCGGGTGACATTGAAGATCTGGCCAATTTCCTCCAGGGTCTTCATGCGACCATCATCCAGCCCATAGCGCAGCTTCAGCACATCGCGTTCCCGTGGGGTTAGGGTATCCAAAACACTCTCCAGATCCTCCCGCAGCAGCACCTTGGCCACCCGATCCTCAGGGGTTTCTCCGTCGGACTCGATAAAATCTCCGAGACGAGAGTCTTCTTCTTTGCCGATGGGGGTTTCCAGAGAGATGGGCAGCTGCGCCGACTTGGCAATAAAGCGCAGTTTCTCAATCGTGATTTCCATGCGGGTGGCAATTTCTTCTTCGGTGGGTTTGCGCCCCAGTTCCTGAGAGAGAAGTTTGGTGACTTTCTTAATCCGGGAGATCGTCTCGTACAGGTGCACCGGCAGCCGAATCGTGCGGGATTGATCGGCAATGGCACGGGTGATGGCCTGTCGGATCCACCAGGTGGCATAGGTGGAGAACTTGTACCCTTTTTCGTGATCAAACTTTTCGGCAGCACGGATCAGGCCGAGAGAGCCCTCCTGGATCAGATCCTGAAAGGAAAGACCGCGATTCATATACTTCTTGGCAATGGAGACCACTAGCCGCAGGTTAGACTGCACCATTTTTTCTTTAGCTCGCCGCCCATGGTAAAGCCGCCGCATGAAGGCAGGCAGCACCATATCCACAGCTTCTGCCCAGTCTGATACTGGCACCTGCTCCGGATCTTCCCAGAGACCCTTCTCATGGAAAACGTCATCGCGGATCCGCTCTAGCTCCAGCAGATCAGCAATCTTACGGGCCAGCTCAATTTCTTCATCAGCACGCAGGAGGCGAATGCGGCCAATTTCCTGCAGGTAGACCCGAATCGAATCATCGGTGTAATGCTTTTTCTTGGCTGCAGTTCGGCGGCGGGAGCGTCCTTTACCGGCAGCAGCTCCGTCCTCCCCCAGCTCTTCCTCGTCTTCCCCATCCTCACTCAGTTCGTCGGTGGCAGGTTGATCCCCACTGCGATCCTCAGACTCAACTTCCTCCGGAGATATGGCTTCGTCCTCTGCATCAACCCCTGGGAGCGCACCGGATGATAAGTCCTGACTGGGATACGGGGCGGGGTCGGCGAGTTCCGTCACGGTTGTTGTCAACGGAGTCAGCAGTTCCTTGGCTTGAGTCATGCTGGGTTCCTCATGATCCTGATCACAGCGAGTAGTTGTTGAGACAAATGAAGATTGAGTGCAAGGGGACCGACAGTCACCTGGGGGCTGTTAAGACGGTTTTGAGGGTCTAGCGCAGTAATGTCAGGCTAATCGTATCTGAGCGATACTGCCACCCACATTTCCAGGGCAAAGCACCGGGGTCATCCTAGCGATCAACCCACCAGCCCTGTAGAGATGACTTCAATTCGGTGAATTGAGGTGCCCAATGCTCTGTCCACGCTCATCCCCCAATAACATGCTCCTTAATGCTAGGGCCGATCCTCTGAATTCTGGAGAACTTTTTGATCCGACTGCCTTTACAGCCCCAACCACTGAACATGCTGGCAAAATCAAATCGAAAAGCTCCTAAACCAGGCTCAAAGGGCAACTGTAGCCGTTCACACCAAAAAACATCCTTCCTAAGTTAGCCCGCCGTTTCCTAAACAGCAACAGGTTAAGGATAAAAAAACAAATCTGCTAGAGAAAGTCTCAACTCTCATCACCTTTCTGTGAGTACGGTCGGTGGCCTGACCGCCAGAGAAATAGTCTTCCTGCTACCCTCTTGCACCACTCTATTCTGGCGGCTTTAGGGAGAAATGGGCAGGAGTCGTTAGAATAAGTGCACACAGGCCGGACGTACAGGATTTACCATGACACACCCTTTCCTGCGACGACTTGAGGACTCTGTCGTTGTCTTCGATGGTGCCATGGGCACATCACTGCAGTTGCAGAACTTAACAGCGGCAGATTTTGGAGGCCCCGATCTGGAGGGCTGTAACGAAGTCCTGGTGGTCTCCAAACCCGAAGCGGTTGCCCAGGTGCATGCCAATTTCCTGGAGGCAGGTGCCGATGTCATCGAAACGGATACCTTTGGGGGCACCTCCCTGGTGCTGGCGGAATATGATCTGGCCGATCGGGCCTATGAACTGAATTACGAGGCGGCCAAACTGGCCAAGAGTCTGGCGGAACGCTACTCGACCCCTGAGAAACCTCGCTTTGTGGCCGGATCGATGGGTCCTGGCACCAAATCCCCCACGCTGGGCTTTATTACCTTTGACGTGCTCCAGCAGGCGTATCTCGAGCAGGCAAAAGGGCTGGTGGATGGAGGGGCAGATCTGCTGATCATCGAAACCTGCTTCGACATCCTCCAGACAAAGGCGACTCTGGCGGCAGTACAGCAATTATTCCAGGAGCGGGAGATCCGGTTGCCAGTGGTGGTTTCCCTCACCTTTGAGCAGCAGGGCACGATGCTTATGGGGACAGATATTGGGGCGGCTCTGACGATCCTGGAACCCTTTCCCATTGATGTCCTGGGGCTGAACTGTGCCACGGGGCCCGATCTGATGACGCCCCACATTCGCTATCTGTCGGAGCATTCGCCCTTCCCGATCTCCTGTATTCCCAACGCCGGTCTACCGGAGAACCTGGGAGGAGTAGCCCACTACAAACTCACACCGGAGCAGCTGCGCTTCCATCTGGAGCACTTTGTCCGAGATCTGGGGGTGGCCGTTGTCGGGGGCTGCTGTGGCACCAAACCTGAACATGTGGCGGCCCTGGTGGAAGCGGTGAAGGGTCTCAAACCCAAGCAGAGAATCCCCCAGCGGCTCCCGGCAGCCGCCTCGATGATGAACCCACAGCCCTATGACCAGGACAACTCCTTCTTGATTGTGGGCGAGAGACTCAATGCCAGTGGCTCCCGTAAGATGCGTGACCTGCTCAACGCCGAGGACTGGGATGCCCTGGTTTCCTTGGCCAAGGGGCAGGTTAAGGAAGGATCCCACATCCTTGATGTCAACGTGGACTATGTGGGCCGCGATGGTGAGCGGGACATGCACGAACTGGTGTCCCGGCTCGTCAACCAGATCCCCATTCCTCTAATGCTGGACTCCACCGAGTGGACCAAGATGGAAGCGGGGCTAAAGGTGGCGGGGGGCAAGTCTCTGCTCAACTCCACCAACTACGAAGATGGCCCAGAACGCTTCCTCAAGGTGCTGGATCTGGCCAAGACCTACGGGGCGGGTGTGGTGGTGGGAACCATTGACGAAGATGGCATGGCCCGCACTGCCGAGAAAAAAGTGGAGATTGCCCGCCGTGCTTTGGCCGAAGCCACTGCCTATGGCATTCCCCCCTACGAAATTTTCTATGATCCGCTGGCGCTCCCCATTTCCACCGGGATTGAGGAGGACCGTGTGAATGGCAAGGCCACGATCGAGGCCATCCGCCAGATCCGCCAGGAGATGCCCGAGTGTCACATCATTCTGGGGGTCTCGAATGTCTCTTTTGGGTTGAACCCGGCAGCCCGGATCGTGCTCAACTCTATGTTCCTGCACGAGGCTCGCACCGCAGGCATGGACGCCGCCATTGTCAGTGCCAGCAAGATCCTGCCCCTTAACAAAATTGAGCCGGAGCATCAGCAGGTCTGCCATCAGCTGATCTATGATCAACGCCGCTTCGACGAGAATGGCATCTGTGTGTATGACCCCCTCACGGAACTGACGCGACTGTTTGAAGGGGTTTCCGCCAAGCGAGATCGGCAGGCAGATGCGAACCTGCCCCTGGAGGAACGGCTCAAGAACCACATCATTGATGGGGAACGCATTGGTCTGGAGGATGTCCTCAAGCTCGCCCTAGAAAAGTATCCCCCCCTGGAGATCATCAACAGCTTCCTGCTGGACGGGATGAAAGTGGTGGGCGAGCTGTTTGGATCGGGACAGATGCAGCTTCCCTTCGTGCTGCAGTCAGCCGAAACCATGAAGGCAGCCGTGGGCTTCCTGGAACCCTACATGGAGAAGAAAGAGGGGGGGAACAACGCCAAAGGTACCGTGGTGATCGCCACTGTCAAGGGAGATGTCCACGACATCGGCAAAAACCTGGTGGATATTATCCTCACCAACAACGGCTACCGTGTGATCAATCTGGGCATCAAGCAACCCGTAGAAAATATCATCCAGGCCTATGAGGACCACCGCGCCGACTGCATTGCCATGAGTGGTCTGCTGGTAAAATCCACTGCCTTTATGAAGGAGAATCTGGCGGTCTTTAACGAGAAGGGCATTACCGTACCCGTGATCCTGGGAGGTGCCGCTCTGACGCCTAAATTTGTCAATGAAGACTGCCAGAACACCTATCAGGGCCAGGTGGTCTACGGAAAAGATGCCTTTGCCGATCTGCACTTCCTGGATAAGCTGATGCCCGCCAAAGCCACCGGACATTGGCATGATCTGCAGGGGTTCTCAAATGGGATGGCAACTGAGAACGGCCATGAGACCGAGGCCGCCCAGGAAACTGCAATTGCTGAGGCAGCCGCAGGGAATGGCAACGGCAATGGTCAAAAGCCTGTGGCAGCGGTGATCACCAGAGAGACAGACGAGGTGGATACCCGCCGATCTGAGGCAGTGGATACAGATATCCCTCGTCCCCAACCTCCCTTCTGGGGATCCAAATTGCTGGCGGGATCAGAACAGATCCCCTGGTCTGAGGTGTTCTGGTATCTGGACAAGCAGGCGCTGGTGGCAGGGCAGTGGCAGATCCGCAAGGCCAAAAACCAGTCTGCGGAAGAGTTTGCCGAGTTCATGGCCACCAAAATCGATCCGGTGATCGAGCGCTGGCAAGCCCGGATTGTGGAGGAGAACCTCCTACATCCCCAGGTAGTATACGGTTACTTCCCCTGCCAATCGGAGGGCAATGATCTGATTGTCTATGGCCTGGAGTCATTCACGGATCAGCTGGTCAAGCTTTCTGATCAGGACACTGCTTTTTATCTGCTACCCACCCAGGAACGCCTGCAACCCCCCCCCAGCCTGCAGGAGCAGGTGCGCTTTACCTTCCCCCGCCAGCGATCCATGCGCCGCTACTGTATCTCTGACTTCTACGCCGAGAAAAACAGTGGGCTGGTGGATGTCTTCCCGATCCAGGCGGTCACCATGGGGGCGGAAGCCACAACCTTTGCCCAGTCTCTCTTCCAGGCCAATGAGTACTCCGACTATCTCTACTTCCATGGCATGGCGGTTTCCCTGGCGGAGGCCCTGGCGGAGTGGACCCACGCACGCATTCGCGCAGAACTGGGATTTGCCGCCGAAGATGCCGAGGACATTCGTCGCATCTTGCACCAGGGCTACCGTGGATCCCGCTACAGCTTTGGCTATCCTGCCTGCCCTCACCTCCCGGATCAGCGATATCTTCTGGATCTACTGGCAACGGAGCGGATGGGGCTGAGCATGGATGAAAGTGATCAGTTAGATCCGGAACAATCCACCACGGCCCTGATCAGCTATCATCCGGTAGCCCGCTACTTCAGCGCTTAGTGACCTCCATCCTCCTTTCCCCGTCAGGATCCTTACTGTGAGCGATTCTTCGTTTACCTTTCCCCCACCTGCAATCCTCTGGAACGAGCCCAGGTGTTGAGTGAAGCACTGCCCTATATTCAGCAGTTTCAGGGCCGCGTCATTGTGATCAAGTACGGGGGTGCTGCCATGGTGCACCAGGAACGGCGGGCGGAGGTGCTGCGGGATCTGGTGTTCCTGGCCTGTGTGGGGATCCGGCCCGTGCTTGTGCATGGAGGTGGACCAGAGATCAACAGCTGGCTGCAGAAGCTGAGCATCCCCTTTAAGTTTGTGGATGGACTGCGGGTGACGGATGCCGCCACGATGGAAGTGGTGGAAATGGTGCTGGTGGGGAAGGTCAATAAACAGATCGTGCAACTGATCAACCTGGCGGGAGGATCGGCAGTGGGTCTGAGTGGCCGCGATGGCAATCTGATCCGGGCTCGCTCTCAGGGACGGGCAGAGATCGGGTTTGTGGGGGAGGTCAACAGTATCAATCCCTCCCTTTTACAAAGTCTGCTGGCCAGTGGTCACATCCCGGTGGTCTCCAGTGTGGCGGCGGATGAAACGGGACAACCCTACAACATCAATGCGGACACAGTGGCGGGGGAACTGGCAGCCGCTCTGGGGGCTGAGAAACTGGTTCTGCTCACCGATACTCCTGGCATCCTCAAAGATCCCAAGGATCCCCAGAGCCTTTACAGTCTCCTGGACATTGATCTGGCCCGCCGCCTGATCGCTGAGGACATTGTCAAGGGGGGCATGATCCCGAAGGTGCAATGTTGCATCCGTGCCTTAGCTCAGGGGGTACGCGCTGCCCACATTCTCAACGGCGGCACTCCCCATGCCCTGTTGCTGGAGATCCTCACCAATGAAGGCGTGGGATCAAAACTGGTGCCTTCCCACTTTACTGCCTAATGATTCTCGTCTCGTAGAGCCTGAAGCCATCTACTGGGATCATCCTGTTGCGATTGCCGGGGGTCGGCACAGGTTTTGTTGACAAAATCACATTGATAAATAAAGGGTTCCTGCCAGCTCAGAGGGATCTCCAGCAGATCTCTCACCCCCGTCATCCCCTGAGCAATAAACAGAAGCACCGCCAGCGTATTCAAAACCGCATGTAACTGACGCCATTTCTTGTTCTTGTAGATCTCCGGCAAAATCGCCAAGGAAAAGATCATCAACAAGGTGACGGCCATACCGAAATAAAAATGGGAAGCATACCATTCATTAGTCCGGCGAAAAACCCCCTCCTGGGATCCCAGGATCAATACCCCAGCACCCGTGAGTCCCCCAAACAACCCGCGCCAGTTCCTCTGATTGGGCTTTGCCTGATAGAGAAAGATCAAAGAGGCAATCGTGGCCAGAAAGATCAAGATCACAAACACGAGTCGCAAGGGTTGATCCACCCACACCTGATTCTTGATCAGAGTTTTGGCAATGGGATGAAATAGCCCCAGCAGGGCAATCCCCACCACTCCACTCGTCAGGATGCGACCCAGTTTGGCGTGATCCGGCCCCACCACTGCAGGAATCTTACTTTTTACTCCTGCCTGAGACTGTAAGCGCCGCTGCCGAGTTTGCCAGGCGAAATAGCTAACAATCCCGATTAGGGGGAGGATAAAAGTCACGGCAATTGCCGGATGAACAAGACGAAGGATATCAGTCGGTTCCATGGTCTTTCGGCTACAGACTCTAGAATCCTATCCCGGAAGGATGACAAGGATTGTTTCTGATCATGTAGTTCTACTAGTTTCTTCCTCAGAAGGAAACGCTAAAAAGGATGAGAATCCTTGCTCTAACTAGCACCACCGGGCTGATCATGCTATAGCTTGATGCGATTGGGGGGAGGAGATATGACCATGAGGGAATCATAGATCTCCAGAGAATAGTCAGCCGCAGGGTTTGCAATGAGCTTACCATCAACACCCTGCTCAATAGCAAGGATAATACAATGATGTTTTTGTTTCATCTGGATCAAAGCTTCCAAAAATGGACGCCCAATCAGATCACGTGGCACTGGAAGTTTATTGAGCTGTGTTCCCTGAATATGAGTGCTCACCATATCTGAAAATAGGCGGCTAACCCCATGATTGATTGCTGCTCGCGAGATCACATGGCTTGCCAGTTCACTGCTAACAATAATTTCATCCGCATGGGCTCTTTGGCAGTACTGCACATAGGTTTCTTTTACCAATTCAACAATGGTGTAAACACCTGGATTGATGCTTTCAACAGTCAGGGTTGTCAGCACAACTCTTGCATCCCGAGTTTCTTCATCCAGCCGATCATCTCCCAGGATAATGATGGTGCTTGCCTGAGCTAAATTGGCTCGTTGTAATGTTTCGTCATTCACAGTCCCTTTGATAAAAGAGACCTGCTCCACCTCAATGGGCTTGCTTTCTACATCGGCGATCAGAATTATCTCAGACTGAGTTGAGGTCGGATCCGATTGCAATTCTCTGATGATCACCTGCGCACGATGATTCCAGCCACAAATAATCATATGATTTTGAAAATGATAAGAGCTCATCCCTTTTCTTCGAGTAATCTTTCTTGAATTAGAACACTGGCAATCGTAGCACTGAA
>JAAUUJ010000011.1 GCA_012030715.1 Synechococcaceae cyanobacterium SM2_3_1
CTCTGGATCGGATCTATCTGCAGGAATGTGGGTTCAAAGTGGTGGGGGTGGGTCGATGAGGATGTTCGGGGGTCCGGATCTTTTCCGTTCCTGCTGTGGCAGTCGGTCTATTGCTCTCCTGTGTGGGCCCTGCCACCTTACCTTCTCCAGGATCTGCTCAAACGGATGCCCTGAACCTGACCCTAACAGACTCTGAATCAGGCTATCTGCTTGGTCCAGGAGATCGAGTCCAGGTGAGGGTTTTAAATGAGCCGGACCTGAGTGGTGAACAGGAAGTATTGGTGGATGGATCTCTGCAATTACCCCTGATTGGTACGGTTACGGTGGCGGGGTTGACTCCCTCTCAGGCCGCCACAGCTGTGGATCAGCGGTTCAGCAGCTTCTTAAAATATCCCGATACAACCATTACCCTTCTCAGGGGACGCAGTTTGCGAATTGTGGTGGTAGGAGAAGTCAATCGTCCCGGGGCGTACACGGTATCTCCCAATCAGGGCACCACGGGTGAGCGAGGTTTTACCGATGTCAACGCCACAACCCTACGAGAAAGTGTGCCCAGGGTCACCCAACTGCTGCAATTGGCGGGAGGGATCACGCAGCAGGCGGATGTACGCAATATTGAAGTGGTTCGACCCCAACCCTTTGGCAAAAATGCAACCTTCAGAGTAGATCTGTGGGCGTTGCTGAACTCTGGTCAACCGGATCAGGATCTGGTGTTGCGGGATGGCGACTCCATCCATGTCCCCCAAGCAGAAACGCTGATTCTGGCCGAAGCCACAGAGCTGGGCAATGCCAATTTTGCGCCGGAGTCGATTCAGGTGAGTGTGGTGGGGGAAGTAGAACGGCCTGGACGCCTGGGGCTGCCTCCCAATACCTCTTTGAACAACGCAGTTCTGGCCGCAGGGGGATTCACCGCCCAAGCTGATCAAGCCCAGGTCCAGCTGATCCGCCTGAATCCCAATGGCAGTGTTTTAAATCAGACGGTGGCCATCGATTTCACCCAGGCTCTGGACACCAACGCCAATCCCCCTTTACAGGAGGCCGATATTGTCCTGGTGGGATCGTCTGGAATTGCCAAAGCGGGAGATGATCTGGCGGTGGGATTGCGCCCTCTGAACTTGCTGCTGGATCCGATTGGCAACATTGGCAGGTTGTTGCGGGTGTTTGGAGTAGATTTTTAAGGAGAGCTATGGCTTCCATTTTAGTCACCGGAGCCGCGGGATTTATCGGCTATCATCTCAGCCTTGCCCTTTTACAGCAGGGATGGCATGTGGTGGGGCTGGACAATCTGAATCCCTACTACGATGTGCAGCTGAAATTAGCTAGGGTGAAGCTTCTCCAGGCATTCCCAGCCTTTCATTTTCATCAGCTGGATCTGGCGGATCGGCAGGGGATGAAAGACTTTTTTGCAGCCCAGACCTTTACGCGAGTGGCTCACATGGGGGCCCAGGCGGGTGTGCGCTACTCGCTTATTGACCCTCACGCCTATGTAGACAGCAATCTGGTGGGTTTTGTCAATCTGCTGGAGGGATGTCGGCATCACCCGGTGGAACATCTGGTGTTTGCCTCCTCCAGTTCGGTGTACGGAGCCAGTACCTGTCTGCCCTTCTCGGTGCAGCACGCCGTCGATCACCCCATCAGTCTGTATGCAGCCACGAAAAAGGCCAATGAGCTTCTGGCCCACAGCTACAGTCATCTCTACCAAATGCCCGTGACTGGTCTACGTTTTTTCACGGTCTATGGTCCTTGGGGGCGCCCCGATATGGCTCTGTTTACCTTTACCAAAGCCATTTTGCAGGATGAGCCCATCGATGTATTTAACCAGGGCAAAATGAAGCGAGATTTCACTTATATTGACGACATTATTGAGGGGGTATGTCGAGTCCTGGATAGGATTCCCCAGCCTGATTCTCGATGGTGTAGCTCCAGTCCAGATCCCAGCTCCAGTTCTGCCCCTTATCGGCTGTACAACATCGGCAATAACTGCCCAGTGGAGTTGGGAGAATTTATTGAAACCCTGGAATCCTGTTTACAGAAAAAAGCCCAGAAAAATCTGCTCCCCATGCAGGCGGGAGATCTGATGGCCACCTGGGCAGATATTGATTCTTTAGTTGAGGACATCCAGTTTCAACCTGCAACTCCCTTAGAACTGGGGATCGAAAAATTTGTCCACTGGTATAAGCAGTATTACGCTTATAGGTAATCAAAGGGGATAGGAGATCGGGATGAATATCTTAGTTACAGGCGGGGCGGGTTATATCGGTAGTCATACCTGCAAAGCGCTGGCACAGGCAAGCTTCACCCCCGTTACCTATGACAATTTAGTTTATGGTCATGACTGGGCGGTGCAATGGGGACCTCTGGAAATCGGTCAACTAGAAGATCGGTCCCGTCTGGATCAGGTGATTCAGAAGTATCAACCCCAGGCGGTGATCCATTTTGCTGCCTATGCCTATGTGGGAGAGTCAGTCACGGATCCAGGCAAATACTACCGCAATAATGTCGGCGGTTCCCTGACCCTGATGGAGGCCATGCGCGATCATCAGATCCCTCACCTGATTTTTTCCAGTACCTGTGCCACCTACGGCCAACCCATGGCCATTCCCATTGACGAAAACCATCCCCAACAGCCCATCAATCCCTACGGGGCCAGCAAGTTAATGGTGGAGCGCATCCTTCAAGATTTTGAACAGGCGCATCAGATCCAGTCCATAAGTTTGCGATACTTCAACGCTGCGGGTGCTGATCCTGAGGGTGAACTAGGAGAAGAACATGATCCCGAGACTCATTTGATTCCCTTAGTGCTTCAAGCTGCTGCCGGACTGCGACCCGAGATCGTGATCTTTGGAGAGGATTATGACACCCGTGATGGCACTTGCATTCGAGACTATATTCACATCACCGATCTGGCCTCGGCCCATCTCTTAGCTCTGAAGCGCTTACAAGCAGGTGCGGGCAGCAATGTTTACAACCTGGGCAATGGACAGGGATTCTCGGTACGAGAAGTGATCGAAACGGCGGTGGCAGTTACAGGACGCCCCATTCCTGTGCGAGTGGGTCCACGGCGACCCGGAGATCCGGCTCAGTTGATTAGCAATGCAAGTCGGGCGCGACAGGAGCTGGGGTGGACCCCACAGTACCCCGAGTTGGATCGGATCATTGCCACCGCCTGGCAGTGGATGCAACAGGGCAACCCAGGGTGATGCAACAACTGCGAGCTTAAACAAGTGGTTTAACTCAGGCTAATTCGCAAAGATGGAGATCTCACCTCTGCGTCCAAGGGGATCCGTCAGCACATTACCTGAGAAGTCTTTGATCTTGGCTGTGAGGACACCGCCATTGACTTCAACCGTGGTGTAGTTGGGGTTGTCAATTGCGTAGAACAGGAGGTTTTGCTTGGTTACCCCGGACTTGCCACCAAATTCCTCGGCAGCCGAAAAGTAGTTAAGCAGGAAGTAGTAAACTTCATCTCCACGCGGGAGACCAATATCTGCAGCAATCTCGCGCACAGATCGGGCTAGTGTACTCTGGCCGGTGGGACCGGTTCCGATCTCATAGATGGGGTTGCTGGGAACTCCTCCATCCGGGGTGGGATTGACAAGACTGATTTGGCCTGCGTGCTGATCACCCGAGAGAACAACCACATTGCGAATGTTGTTGCTGAGAATAAAGTTAAGGATCTCCTGCCGCTCCAGCCAATATCCCTCCCACCGATCATAGGGAAGCGCAAAGTTTTCGGTGAAGATCAATTCGCTGATGATGATTTTGAATGTAGCAGACGAAGCCCGCAACTTTTGTTTAAACCATTCCTTCTGAGGAGTTCCCATCATGGTGCGGGGAACCTGCCGCAGGATGCGCCCATAGTTGGAGGAGTTGGGATTGGCTGCGGTAGTACCAAACAGACCTAGCTGCAGCACGGAGCTGACGGAAACCAGACCTCCCAGAACCTCTTCGATCTTTTCGCTCAGCTCGGCTACCGTAAAGCCATCGGGAATCACGGGCACAATCGGAGCATTGGCAGCAATGAAGCCACCGGGACGATTACGGTACTGGCGCAGATCCAGGGTAAACAGCTCTGCATCGGCACCTGCGCGGGTGGTACGGAAAACTCGGGTGATCGGATTCACCCCCTGAACTGGATCATTGTCGTTGGGACGCAGGGGATTGTACTCATGAAAAGCCTGGTAGCCCAGACGCTCTAGCGTACCCTGATTCAGAGGTCGACCCACGGCAGGCTGGATGGCAGGAAGCCCGGCACGTCCGGCAAAGTCATTGTTCACCTCATGGTCATCCCAGTTGGGGATAAATGGGATCTTGGAATAAAGATCAGGGAACCCAGCCCCTGTGTAGGTGCGATCCCGCTGGAGGCGGTAAAGATTGCGGTAGTAGTCAATCGTGGGCGTGGGTAGACCACCTAACCAAAAGGCGTCTGCATAGACGGTATCCCCGTTGAAAACTGCAAACTGGGGATCAAAGCGATCCAGTTCCTGACCCAGGGCAAAGGCCACCGGATAAGGCGGCTCGTTGGCGCAGCTCATGTGCAGGAAGCGGATCGGCAGACTCTGATTGGGGGAGGGCATGGTCCGGAAACTGCCCACCGGACTGGTGGTAAAGGGCGACTTGAAGCGGTAGAAATACTCTTGAGCAGGCTCCAGACCTGTGAGCTGGTGTTTGACGATGTAATCGCCCGGATTTTCGCGGTAGTTAAACCCAGGATTCAGGTTGGCGGTAAGCGGTTCAGTGCGCTCGATCGTGGCAAAATTCTGCTGCCTGGAAACTTCCAGAGTCACCGGAACACTGGGTAAAGCATTGGAGACAAGGGCGCGAGTTGACACCATCACACTGGTATCGGTGGGATCGCCGCTGAATACGGATTGGGGAAATTCACTAAAATCTGGACCCGTGAGTTCTGTGCCGAGATCCGGTTCAGTCTCTGCTGCAAGAGCATCTGTGCCTTCTGGGGTAACCGTGGAAACAGAAGCGGAATCACCACAAGCAGCCAGAAAGAAGGCGGCACTCCCGCCAAAGGACAACCACTTCAGAAAGAAACGACGATTGCGGGTTTGGGTACTCATACAGCGGCGCAGCAGCAAGACTTCAATATGAAAGCACTTTTTGACCACAGTTAGGGTTTTGGAGAGTCAATGGAAGGGTTAGCCTTTGTTTAAGACTCCTCCACTTCTGTTTCTTCCTGTAGCGAACTTTTGCTTCTAGGATGCAGAGGAGAAAGACTTGATTCCCCTTTTCCTCCTTTGCCAGGGTCCGATCATGAGCACGCCGACCAATTCGCCCACCCAGACAGGATCGGGTTTCGATGCCCACCATCCTCCTGATCCCGCCCTGATTGATGCCTGTGTTCACTGTGGCTTCTGTCTCACTACCTGTCCGAGCTACCGTGTTCTGGGTAAAGAAATGGACTCTCCTAGAGGCCGGATCTATCAGATGGATGCCATTAACTCGGGTGAGATCCGATTAAATTCCACCACGGTAAGCCACTTTGATTCCTGTCTGGGCTGTCTGGCCTGTGTCACCGCCTGTCCCTCTGGCGTGCAGTACGACAAACTGATCGAAGCCACTCGAGGGCAGGTGCAGCGGCAGCATCCCCGATCCTGGCAGGAAAAACTGATCCGGGGCCTGATCTTTGCTCTGTTTCCATATCCAGAGCGGTTACGCCCCTTACTCTATCCGGTGGTACTGGCGCAGAAGTTAGGGATCCAATCCCTGATCAGACGCAGCGGCTGGTTGGATCGCCTCAATCCATCCCTGGGAGCCATGGAGTCGATCTTTCCATCCCTTGACTGGAAGCAGCTTCAGACTCCCCACTTTCCGGTTGTGATTCCAGCGCAGGGGGAAAAACGGTATCGCGTTGGGGTGATCCTGGGCTGTGTCCAGCGTCTATTTGCGCCCGAGGTGAATGAGGCCACGGTTCGGGTACTGACTGCCAATGGTTGTGAGGTGGTGATCCCACGCGAACAGGGGTGCTGTGGTGCCCTGCCCAATCATCAGGGGGTGGAAGCGCAGGCACAAACACTTGCCCGGCAGATGATCGACTGTTTTCTCGACGCAGAAGATATTGACGCAGTTTTGATCAATGCCTCCGGTTGTGGTCACACTCTTAAGGAATATGGACGGTTGCTAGCAGAAGATCCTGACTACGCTGAGAAAGCAAAACAATTTGCCGCCAAGGTCAAAGATGTTCAGGAATTTCTGGTGGAGGTGGGGCTAACCACTCCTTTGCATCCCCTGAAAACAGGTTCTTTAACGCTGGTGTATCAGGATGCCTGTCACATGTTGCACGGTCAGCGGATCAGCTTACAGCCACGCCAACTGCTCAGACAGATCCCGGGTGTGATTTTAAAAGAGCCTGTGGATGCCGCCCTTTGCTGTGGCAGCTCTGGAGTCTATAACCTGTTGCAACCCGAGATTGCCGAAGAGCTAGGACACCAGAAGGTTAAAAATCTACTGAACACCAGAGCGGAAATGATCATCTCTTCTAATATTGGCTGCCGGATCCAACTGCAAAAGCATTTACGTCTGCAAGGAGTCTCGGATTTTCCCTTACTGCATCCTATGGAGTTAATTGATCAATCAATTCAGGGACTGTAGCCATCAAGAAAGAGAATCTGGCTCCCCAGAAAACGTTAAGCCTGCTGCCAACGTAGATCTCTTTAAAGCAAGTGTTAGCTGGAGATCTTTTATGCTCTCACCTCTTGGAGAACGGCTTCGTATTGCTCGACATCAGAGCTTTGTCGGCAGGCAAAAGGAATGCCATTTGTTTCAGTCTATACTTGTGGAGGGAGTGCCATCCCGATCGGTGCTCTATATCTGGGGACCCAGTGGGGTTGGCAAAACAACTTTACTGTGGGAATTGTCATTTATCTGTCAGCACCACGCTATTCCCGCCTACTATCTGGACGTTCGTGATCTGGAGTCAAATCCTCAAGCTTTTCTCAGTGCGTTGGCTTCGGTTTTCACTGCTGAGCCTATTTGCTTTTTGTCGACCTGTGAACAGCGTACTGTCCTCTTGATCGATACCTGGGAAACGTTAATTGCACTGGATTCCTGGATGTGGCAGGAGTTTTTGCCCCAACTATCTCAAGAGATTCTGATTGTCTTCGCCGGATCGCGTGCTCCCTCGATCGCCTGGAGAATGGATCCAGGTTGGCAGCATCTGTTGCAGGTGATCTCCCTGCGTTATCTCAACTCTCATGAGTGTATCCATTACCTGCAAAAACGTGGCATTCCTGCTCATCAACATGAGGCTATTTTTTCCATGAGTTATGGCCACCCCTTGGCGCTCTCTCTCTTTGCCGAAAATTTTGCCCAGGGGAATGAATTGGATCAATCTTTGGTGTTGCCACAAAATATCATCAAACCACTATTAATTCGATTTCTAAATCTAGTGGAGGATGAGGGGCAGCGAGTTGCTCTTGAGGCCTGTGCAATTGTGAGGCAAACGACTCAGAGCCTTCTGCAGCAAATGTTGGGAGATCACTATGACACTCTTCAGCTTTTTGAATGGTTGCGGGATTTATCTTTCATGGAGCCAGGACAGCATGGAATTTTTCCACATGATCTTGTCCGCGATGTTTTGATTCAAGATTTGCGCTGGCGTCATCCCGATGGTTATGCAGATTTACATGAAAAGGCTAGAAATTACTACACCCATCACCTAGAGCATCAACAGAGTCTGGAGCAGCAGGAAATTTTGCATGACTATATCTTTCTGCACCGAGATAACCCTGCCATCCGTTCCAGGTTTTCCTGGCAGCCTGCACCTGGATTAAGAAGTACTCCGTTGATCGAAGCAGATCTCCCCATCTTGTTAGCGAGTGTGAGACGGTTTGAAGGCTCTACCTCCGCAGATCTGGCCGCCTTCTGGTTTGATCAACAGCCCCAAGGGGTTAAAGTCTTTCGGAATTTAGAGAATCAGGTGAAGGGATTCATGCTGGTGCTTTCCCTGCAGAGATTAGAACAGGACGTGTCCGCCCGTGATCCCGCAATTCTTTCCATCTGGGAATATCTTCAACAACAGGCACCCCTGCGTTCACAGGAAGGGGCAACCCTTTTACGTTTCTGGCTTTCCACTGAAACCTACCAGGATGTTTCTGCTGTCCAGAGTCAAATTTTTATCCAGTTCATTTATTACCACCGCACAACCTCAGGTCTGGCTTACACGTTTATTCCCTGCTCTGATCCCCAGATGTGGACACCTTTTTTTGCCTATGCAGATTTTTTGAGACTTCCGCAAGCCGATTTTCAGGTGGGAGATCGTGCTTATGCTGTCTTCGGGCATGATTGGAGAATTGTTTCACCCGAAACATGGCAAGCCCTGCTGGCCCAGAGAGAATTGACCTCACGTTCTTTTACCTCCACAACGGCGGCTGTAGCGCAACTGATGGTCCTGAGTGAATCCGAGTTTGTTAAGGCTGTACAGGAGGCATTGCGCGATTATACCCAACCCGATCAACTGCGACTGAATCCCCTTCTCCAGTCCAGAGTCGTGGCAGAGCGAGTAGAAAAGGTTGATGATCTGGGGGAAAGAGTGTTGATCCTGCAATCCCTGATCCGGGAAACCCTGACAAGCTTCCAACATTCACCCCGTCGGAATAAGCTGTATCGAGCCATTAGGCAAACTTATATACAACCAGCAGCAACTCAAGAACAGGCTGCCGAATACCTGGATCTTCCCTTCAGTACCTATCGCCGTCACCTGAAAGCAGGTGTAGGTCAGATGGCAGCCAGCCTCTGGCAGCTGGAGATCGAATAAATAGCAATCATGAGCAAAAAGTGAACAGGAATTGACCTGGAAAATGAACAGCTGCTCAACAGATACTCCTGGGTAAGCAAGGCCAGCTCTCCATTGCTAGACCGATTGCGTTCTCTGAGTATGCCAATCAAAAACGCGATCCCCATGATCAAGGGCATAGTTCCACTGATTGCTTGGTTCTCGCTGGCAAGTTGTTCTTCACCATCTTCTGAACCAACGGCAACATCACTCACGACAAGGTGACAGTTATTTTGTCCGGTGCAGGTCATCCTCGGTAAGTATCAAGTATCGATTACTCTGCTTTTTAGGAGATCAGATCATGAATAAGATTGGAACCTTATTTTCTCTTTCAGCTGTATCGTTGGCTATGTGTTTCACTGCAAGTTGCAGTAATGACAATGGGGTGTCTACTCTGCCTTCAGATCAGGATCAGGGAATAGGAACGCTGACAAGTACCGCTCCCTTAATGGAGGAATCTGTAGCCGAGGAAGCCAGTTCTAGCTTACTTTTTGGGATTCAGCAGGCCGATCTTCTGGCTTTAGGAACATTTAACCGCTTGATTTTTATCAACGCTGAAGCAGGAAGGATTGTAGGCTTTCGCCGGGTCCAAGTTCCGGGTGTTTTACTGGGAATCGATTTCCGTCCTGCCAATGGTCAGCTCTATGGGATCACAAATGAGAGGATTCTCTATACCATTGATCCCCTGACCGGACAGACACTCTCAAGTCAAGCTCTATCGGTTCCTTTTGATGGAGGAACTCTTTCGGGTTTTGACTTTAACCCTGTAGCTGATCGTTTACGGTTAACGGGAGCGAATGATCAAAACTTTCGTGTGAATGTGGACACAGGGGATGTGATTGTCGATGGCACTCTAAACTATGTGGATGATCAGGCTGGAACCAATCCTTTTATCACAGCTTCGGCCTATACAAACTCTCTTGCTGGAGCTACCTCCACGCAGCTGTTTAATATTGACTTCCGGTTAGATCAATTGGTGTTGCAGAATCCTCCGAATGATGGAGGGCTTGTCAGTATTGGATCGCTGGGGTTTAACTTTGGGGTGATTGGGGGCTTTGACATTTTAACTGAAGGCACGATCAACAGAGGCTTTTTAATTAGTGGATCTGATCTTTACCGGGTGAACCTGTCAACTGGAGCAGCCACTTTAGTCGCTAACCTCCGAGGAGGACCTTTTCTCAGCCTTTCCTTTATGCCTGAGCCTGTTTCTGTCTCCACTGCAGATCTGGAACCACTGCCTTAAAACCGAACCAGCACAGTTGAGGCTTATATTTCTACTCCTGGCTTCAGAATTCAAACGGTTGAAGTGAGGTGATGGTTGATTAGAGGGGATCGCTTCCCCTCTTTTTTCTTGCTGGACAATTTAGCGAGTGATGAACAGTATCGGGATCCTGATCAGGAAAGATCTTTCCAGTATTTACTCCTGCTGCTGGAGCACAACCAAACAAGAGCAGTGGCCCACCGATACAAATCTTAAAACTATCTGTGAATTGTCTGGATCCGGTCTGTGGATGCCCTGGGAGGGGATTGTCATTGGTGGGTGAGAGTGATTTTCTGGAAATATGCGGCTGAAATGTTGTCTTCATGATTCTGATTGCGAGGCAAAAACGATGGATAAGCATGTTGGTCATTCTGTATCGCTTTTAGTGCCTCTGCTTCTGGCGTTCCCCTTTTCACCAGCTGTAGCGGCTGAAGAAGGTACTCTTCAATTCCGTGCCAATGGTGAAGATTTTGTCCGGCAGGGGTTTACCTCTAAAGATGGCTGGGAGATCAGCTTTGATCATCTTTATGTCTCCCTTTCAGAGTTGACGGCTTATCAAACCGATCCTCCCTTTGATCCAGAGTCTGGGTCTTCTCTGAATGCCACTGCAGAAGCCAGGTTTGCCAATGCTACTGTTGTGGATCTGGCGGCGGGAGATGAGGCGGCGGATCCAATCCTAGTGGGAGAACTGCCCACCACCGCCGGACGGTATAACGCCCTCAGCTGGACCATGCGCCAAGCCGATCAGGGGCCTGCATCTGGACAAACTCTGGTGCTGGTGGGCACAGCCACCCAGGGGGATACCACCATTGACTTTAATCTCAAGTTTGATCGCGAGTACACCTACACCTGTGGTGATTTTGTCGGGGATGAGCGCAAAGGGATCCTCAACGCAGGGGAAAACGCCGATATTGAAGCCACCTTCCACTTTGATCACATTTTTGGGGATGGGGAAGCTCCACCCGATGATCCCATCAACACAGGTGCATTAGGTTTTGGTCCCCTGGCAGCGGTGGCGGAGGAGGGTACCTTAAACGCCGATCAATCCATGCTGGAGGAACAACTGGCTGCTGAGGACTTTGCTACCCTGGTCAGCACACTCGACAATCTCGGCCATGTGGGGGGAAGGACACTGTGAACATACGATTCTTTCGAGCAACTGAGATTGGATCCCGTCGTTTGGCTCTGGTCTGGGTAGGCGGATCTGGGTTGATGGCCTCGCTTCTGACCCCTATGCTGATGGCCACAGCAGCCTGGTCTCACGGTGCCCATATTGACTATCAGATGACGCAGGCGATTCAGCTGACCGCGCGCTATGACAATGGAGATCCGATGGCGGAAGCCCAGGTCACCGTCTACAGTCCCTCAGATCCAGCAAATGCCTGGCAGAAGGGAATTACGGATGCAGAAGGAGGCTTTATGTTTGCCCCCGATCCCGATCAGCCTGGGAATTGGGAAGTGCAGGTGCGGCAAGCAGGACATGGAGATATTGTGGCCATTCCCGTGGCGGAGGTTGATCCTGGCCAGAATCCTGATGCGCTTATGCCGCCCCCCTTTACCTCTGCCTCTGGATCGGAGGATGGGACCCGACTGCAAAAGGGGTTGATGGTAGCTTCTGTGATCTGGGGGTGTGTGGGTACGGCCCTCTTCTTCTCACGTCAGAAAAAGTAGGGTCAACATGCATATTGCTGAGGGTTTCCTGCCTGCTCCCATCTGGATCGGAGGCTATGCCTGCACAGGATTGGCCACCTGGTTTTCTCTGTATCAGATTCATCAACAGCAAGATCCGACTCAGGGGATTCCCAAGGCCTCTTTGCTGACGGCTGCCTTTTTTGTCGCCTCCTCCATCTACATTCCGATCCCTCCGGCCAGCGTGCATCTGGTTCTCAACGGTCTTCTGGGAGTGATCCTGGGTTATTACGCCTTTCCTGCCATCCTGATTGGCTTGTTCTTCCAGGCGGTGGTGTTTGGGCATGGGGGCCTATCAACTCTGGGGATCAATGCGGCCATGATGGGGTTACCCGCTCTGCTGGCTTATCAGATCTTTCGTCTCCACACTCCCCTGAGCTCGTGGTTCTCTGAACGGCAGGCTTTGGGAATCAGTGCTTTTCTGGGGGGATCCCTGGGGTTGGGGTTGGCGGTCCTGATTTTTTATCGGGTGGTGCTGACCACCATTCCCTCAGGATTTGAATCCGACTCTGAGCAAGTGGCTCTCTGGACGCTGATCATTGCCCATGTCCCGATCATCATCCTGGAAGGGGTGTTCACCAGTCTGGTGGTTTTGTTTCTGCATCGGATCAAACCCGAGTTGTTACCTCTGGGGCGGTAAAAGCCATGAGCATCAAACTGGCCATCGATCAGCATGTCGGACTCAATTCTCCCCTGCACAGATGGGACCCCCGGCCCAAACTGGTGGGCTTATTTGCCCTGATCTTTGCCTTTGCCATGGTCGAGTCCTGGATCCTTCTCCCCTGGATGATTCTGATCACCACCAGTTTTTATGCCCTCTCCCAGTTGCCCTGCATTACTGGCTGTCTCGGCTGCGGTATCCAGGCATGTTTTTGGTGATGGTGATCTTTTTTCTCCCCTTCCTTTCGGGAGAGACCGTGATCTGGCAGTGGGGGATCCTGAGCCTGAAGCAGGAGGGGTGTATGGCGGCCCTGCTGATCTCCTGTCGGTTTCTCTGTATCCTCACCCTCAGCTTGATCCTGCTGGGAACCACACCCTTCCTGACCATCGTTAAAGCCCTCCGCTCTCTGGGACTGCCAGCAACCCTGTCGGATATGATGCTGCTCACCTATCGCTATTTGCATGACATCGGCCAGGATCTGCACACCATGCAACGGGCCATACAATTGCGCGGTTTCCAATCAGAGCGGCACAGGTCTGGCTTCTCCTGGACCCACTGGTCTCGATATGCGTCGCTGGTGGGAACTCTCTTGATCCGCAGCTACGAACAGTCGGAACGGGTGTATCAGGCGATGCGACTCAGAGGATACGGTTGCTCACCCACACCTGAGGCGACCTCCAAAGACCGATCAGCCTTGATGCAAGCGGATGCGGTTTATCTGATTGCTGTGTTAACTTTAGCCGCTGGGTTTATCCTGGTTCAGCTGGCCTTGCACTTTGGGATTTGAATATTCATGACTGTCACGTCTCCGGTGAATGCCGTCTCCACATCTCTCTATCCTGATCAGGCTCTGCAAATCAAGGATCTGTGTTTCTCGTATCCAGACTGCCAGGATATTCTCTCTAATCTTTGTTTGCAGGTGCAGGCGGGAGAGCGTGTCGGGGTGATTGGTCCGAATGGAGCTGGAAAAACCACCTGTTTCCTCAGTATTTGTGGGGTGCTCAGGCCAACGCGAGGAGAAGTGTTCATTTTTGGAGATCCCGTGATCCCAGGACAGCTGCGTTCGGAAGTCGGCCTAGTGTTTCAGAACCCCAATGATCAGCTGTTCTCAACTACCGTCTGGGAGGATGTGGCCTTCGGTCCAGAAAATATGGGGCTGTCTCCTGAAGCGATTCGTGAACGAGTGCAGCAAGCATTGAGATTCACAGGCACGGAAGCACTGGCGGAACGGCCTCCCCATCACCTGTCTGGAGGGCAAAAGCGGATGGTGGCCATCGCCGGGGTCCTGGCCATGCAGCCCCAGATCATGATCTATGATGAACCCTCCGCCAACCTCGATATGCGGGCGCGCCGACGCCTGATCCAGTTCCTGAAGCAATCGGAGCAGACCTTGCTGATTGCCTCCCATGATCTGGAATTTATTCTGGAGGTGTGCCAGCGGGTGATCTTAATGGATGGGGGTCAGATCGTGGCGGATGGATCCTGCACTGAAGTCATGGGAGATCAGGAGCTGATGGAAGCCCATGCGCTGGAAAAACCCCATTCCCTCTTTCGGGGTCCTCATCAACATCATTTTTCTGATAAAGCTTCTGAATAGCCGAGGAACGAGCCGATCGCTTGGCCCGGTAACTGCAGGAACCGGGTGTTGAGCCTGAGTCCCTCTGACGATCCCTGAGGTCCCGCACAGCTAGCGCTCACACGTTAGAGTGTTGATACTGAGTATGGATTTGCAGGCGATGGCAGACACCGATCATGGGATGGGAGGAACAACACAAGCAGTCACTGCCTCTCTTGAACTCATGATCCAGGCCCGCTATACCCTGATTTCTCTGGTCAGTGCCGAAGAGGCACCCGCTGAAGAAACGATCGCTGCCATTGCCAACAACCTTGATCCTGTCTGCCGGGTTCTGATCTGGGATCAGGTGGGGGGATGGCAGGATAATGGCCAGCACAAAAACAACGCCAACTCGGCTCTGGGGCGAATCGAGGCCTGCCATGATGAACCCGTGATCTGTATTCTTAAAGATTTTCTGCCCATCCTGCAGAACCCACAACGCAGCGATAACTACGGCACGATCCGTTGCCTCAAGAAACTGGTGCGAGACAGTCGCGGCTCCCTCAAGACGATCATCCTGCTCAGCCATGAGGCGGTGGTCCCTGCAGAACTGCGGGAGGAAATGGTAGTGGTAGATTTTCCCCTGCCAGGGATAGCCGACATTGATCAGATCCTGACCACGACGGTGCCATCCGAGCAATTGCAGGTGAATGACAAGGGACGGGAGCAACTGGTGCGAGCCTGCCAGGGCTTAAGTCGGCGGCGAATTGAACGGATCCTGGCACGGGCACTGGCCGCCAACCAGAAGGTGACGGATGAGAATATTGATCTGGTCCTGGAGGAAAAGAAGCAATATATTCGCCAGACGGAGATCCTCGAATATTACAGCCCCTCCGAAACCCTCAATCATGTGGGGGGACTGGAAAATCTCAAAACCTGGGTGCAACAGCGGCGCAATAGTTTTGGGGAGGAGGCTCGCCGCTATGGATTGCCCCATCCCCGTGGGATTTTGCTGGTGGGTATCCAGGGGACCGGGAAATCACTCTCGGCCAAAACGATCGCACGCGAATGGCGTATGCCTCTGCTGAAGCTAGACTCGGGCCGCTTATTTGGGGGCATTGTCGGTGAAAGTGAGGGTCGGGTGCGCCAGATGATCCAGATTGCTGAAGCCATGGCCCCCTGTGTGCTCTGGATCGATGAAATTGACAAGGCATTTGGAGGCATCAGCGGGGAGTTTTCCGGAGACTCTGGCACCAGTAAGCGGGTTTTCGGTAGTCTGATCACCTGGATGCAGGAGAAGTCCAAACCGGTGTTTATCGTGGCCACTGCCAATAACGTGCGGGTGTTGCCGGCAGAACTGCTGCGCAAAGGCCGTTTTGATGAGATCTTCTTTCTCAATCTGCCCACCCCCCAGGAACGTCAGCAGATCATCCGTGTCCATCTCGAACGGGTGCGGCCCAGTCGGGTTTCCGAGTTTGATCTGGTACTCCTGGCCGAACTGGCGGCAGAATTTAGTGGGGCAGAAATCGAACACTGTATTTACGATGCCATGCACCTGGCCTTCAACGCAGAAAAACCACGGGAGTTCACCCAGGAGGATCTGATCCAGGTCATTAAAGAAACGGTGCCGTTAGCTTCGCTGGCCCGCGATCAGATCCAGGCTCTCAAGCAGTGGGCTGTGGAATCCGGGGCGCGTACCGCCAGCCGCAGTGAAGCACTAGCCCTTTAAACCCTTGACCTCCTGAATCAGCTGATCCAGTGCCATTTGCATGGTTTCCACCACCTGTTGGTAACACGCATCGACATAGGCTAGATCCTGGAGCGTGTCTCTGCCGTAGTGGGGAAATTGGATCGGTGCACAAACCCGAGTTGCAATCGGAATCGGTAAGGGTAGATGAGGCAGAGGACCCAGGGCCACACCCCAGGGGAGTCCCAAATAGATGGGAAACACCAGCGGATCTAGATCAAATAGCCAGGGCATACCCCACTGATGCAATTGCAAGATCTGAGGATAAACATCTGCCATCACCATCAGCGTATCGTGGGCTCCCCAGGAGATCAGGGGAATTATCGTCACGTGTTCCCTCAAAGCAAGTTTGATAAATCCTTTGTTCCCAAAGAACCTGATTTGATCTCGCAAGCAATGGGGACGAAAAGTATCCCTGGCCCCACCCGGATAGACCAGAACACTGGCAGACTGGCGCAGAGCCGCGATCGCCATCCGTGGATCAGCCCGAATTGCTCCAAACCGCACCGCGAGATGGGCTACGGGAGGGAATGCTTTCCATACCATTGGATGGAGTAATCCATATACGGGGCGCTGATAACCAAAGCGACGATACCAGTCGTAAATGAACATATGCATATCAGGAGCAGCCAGCCCCCCATTATGGGATCCGACAAATAAAAAGTTTCCCTCAGCAGGAATATGCTCCCAGCCATCGGTTCTGACTTGAAAATAGTGGGTGTAGCACCATTCATAGAATGGCATCAGCCGTCGGACCGTTTCAGGATCTCGAGCTTCCAGCGACCACCCATCATTGTGGGGTGAGCTGCAGAGAAGTTCAATCATCAAGGCCCATGACCCGGCGGTAGCGATCCTCCACCTGCTCTACCCATTGCGAGTGGCGAGGGGTCTGCCATTGACTGGCGGCAAACAGATCTTTGCGCAGCTGGGCCACATCCACGCTGAGCACCTGGCCATCCCGAACCACCTGTCGTCCCCGCACCCAGACACTATCGACCCCATGGGTGGGTCGTCCCCAGATCAATAGACCTAATGGATCGGTACGGGGCAGCAGGGAGAGATTGGTCAGATCGTAAAGCACCAGATCCGCCTGCTTTCCCACCTCCACTGAGCCCAGCTGATCCTGGCAATGGAGTCCCTTGGCTCCGTTCAGAGAGGCCATCTCCACACTTTCTTGGGGGGTGATCCAGTGGCGGTATTCAAAATCGGTAATGTTGTGCAAAATCGAACCAATCTTGATGGCTTCCAGCAGATCCTGGGAATCGTTGCTAGCGGATCCGTCGCAGCCAAAACTGACGTTTACGCCTGCCTGTCTGTATTTCAAAACTGGAGCAATGCCACTGCCCAGACGGAGATTACTGAGGGGATTGTGCACCACTGTGGTTTGGGTGGCAGCCATGATCTGAATGTCACTGTCAGTGAGCCAGATGCAGTGGGCCAAAGAAGTTTTAGGACTGAGATAGCCCAGATGGTGCAGGTGTTCCACAGCTGTGCAACCATATTTTTCCTGGGCCAGTAGTTGTTGCGCTTTGGTTTCCAGCAGATGGGCATGGCGGCAAAGGTTAAACATGTCACTCAGTTCAATGCAGCCCTGAAAGAGAGCATCGGTACACATCTGCATGCCCGTGGGGGCAACAAGAATATTGATCCCCTCTTCCGGTCGGTGCCAGCGTTCCACTGCTTCGCGCAGGATGGCCAGCGTCTCGGCTGTCGATCGAAAGTAGCCATCGATCTCGACTTTTTCTTTTCCCTGGGGGATGCCTGCATCAGGGTGTTGGTCCTGGATCAGGGGCCCAATAAAGGCCCGAATACCAGCCTCACGATAAGCTTTGACCGCCACCTCAATGGTTTCTAGTTCCTGCTGCGGGATCAGGGTGAGGTGATCGACCACGCTGGTACCCCCCGACAGGAGAGTTTCAACAGCGGTACCCAGTGCACTCAGGTACACCTGATCCAGGCTCAGGGGGGCAAATTCATGCAGCTCCGCCAGCCAGAGTTCCAGAGGAAACGGACGGATCAGCCCCCGCTGCCACATCTCAGAAGAATGGGTGTGGGCATTGACAAACCCCGGTAGCAGTAATTTGTTCTCGGCAATGGTGACGGTACCCTGCGTCTGCAAGTTGTTCCCCACGGCCAGGATCCGTTCATCCTGGATCTGGACATCAACGGTTCGGTACCCTTCAGTTGTGGGGAGCAGTGCCTGCTGAATGGTCAATGGAAGGGGGGATGCCATAGCAATTTGCCCATGCAAAATAGCCATCTAAGGCTATCGAGTTTGCTGAAAATCTGCAATCTCAGGGCTGGGCAATATCTGGAAGCAGGAGTTTAGATCTCCTGGTGCCGCGTTTACCCACATAAGGTAATCAAATTAAGGATGATGCGCACAGCATGCCCCTGATGGATCCGCTATGCTGAGTCATAATTCTCCCACCTTTTATAGGATGTCATGACATGGGAGCTCTTCACCACCTCCACCTGATCGCCTTGAGTCTGGTCGTGCTTGCGGGAACAACCGTTGCTGCTGAGCCTCTGTCCATCTCCCCTGAGAATCCTGCCCCTCCTCCCCTTGATCTGAGTGGGCAGCAACAATTCAGCACCCCTCCTCCCGATAGCCAGTGGGATTCCTATCCCCCATTTACCCCCTCTCAGCCTTTATTTGAGGACGATCTGTATCCGTTCTTGGAAGCGGGAGCTGCCCCCCCCTCTGAGGATGGAGACATTGCCGGATCCGAACCTGTCTCGGAGGCAGTGGTTTCTCTGGCAGGCTCAGTGGATCGGATGGATGTGCTCTCCACTCCAGAGCATCAGTGGGTTGCCCTTGGTGTCTTGGAGTCACAAACAGTCCAGCTACTCGATCTCAGCAACGCTGGCGAAATCGTCTGGCAGGTGCCTGTAGGGTTTGAGCCCAGTGTGGTTCAGATTGATCCGGTGCGCCTACTGGTGTATGCATCGGGGCCTTCAGCTCCCGGCCTCGTGATTCTTGATCTGAAGACTGGCGAGCTGGTCCAAGCCTATGGTCTGCCTGGGGGAGCACTGGATCTGGCCGTCGATCTGCAGATGGGGCGCATTTTTGCCACGATCCCTGCCACCCAGAGTGTGGCCGTGATTACCCTGACTCAACCGGAAGCCCGCAATTTACCCGTTCCTGGGGTGCCTCTGGCCACTGCCTATGACGAAACCAATGGGAATGTCCTGGTCAGTCTGGCGGGCAATGATCCTCTGGGGGTGCTGGTGGTTAACCCCGATAATGGAGAGCTGCTGGCCCGCTGGCGCAGTGGAGATACTCCAGAAGATATAGTGATTGACGCCGAACAACAACGAGTGGTGATTCTCAATTCCGGTAGCCAGGACCTGACTTTAATTGATCTCAAAAGCAATGGTCAAGCGGTACGGCAGATCGGGTTGAACTGGCGGCCTACACGGGTGGCTGTCTCAGAGGGGTACGCCTATGTCACCTCCCGAGATAATGACCGCCTGCAGGTGGTGAATTTGGATACCGGACGGCTGCAGGCCACCTACGATACAGAAGCCAAGCCCACCGGAGTCCAGATTCTTGATACGCCCTCAGGTCCAGGAATTCTGCTGGCGGAAGCGGGGGTGCCTCAGCTGCAGTGGCTCAGCCTTGACTCCGGGCCCTCCCAGAGCATCTCAGCCTCTGCCGAACCTACCCCGGTGGGAACCGTGGTGGGCAAGGTGATGGATATTGCTCAACAGGCTGTCAGTCAAGGCACTCTAACCGTTGCTCCTACCCCCTTTTTTCCAGGACGACAGACCGAGATCAAGCCGGATGGGACCTATCTGCTCACTGGATTGCCTGCGGGAGTGCATCTCGTTGATGTGGAGGTGCCTGGCTTTCCGGTGACCACCACCCAGGTGCAGGTGCGGGCTGGTTTTGTTTCTACCCAGGAGGTCCAGCTCCCCCCCTCAGAAATGGATGAGAGCGTCAGTGGCATAGGCTTGCTTCCAGATGCCCCCACCTATTCGGATGAACTGGCCCGCCATTTGGAACCCGCCCTAGAGGAACTGAAACCTGATCGGGAGGTGATTCTGCTGGATGGCCCCACCGGACCAGATGAGCGCTTCCGGCCTCTTTTGCCTTTAGTCGAAAATCTGACCCTGCTGGATCGGGATGAACGCTACACCGAGGATTTGCGCAAGCTGCAACTGATCGGGAACGCATTGGGGTTGCGCTACATTCTGCTGACCCAGTTACAGATCTCCCGCGATTACAGTCGGCAGGGCAATGGGTTGCTGAATACGGCGGTTCGCTTTTTAGTTCCCGTGGTGCCCGTAGAGATCCCCAACTTCACCCCCAACATGCTGCGCAGCCGTGGACTGGTGGTGGTGGTGGATCTGCATCAGGATAGTCCTGGAGATCAAGCCCGGTATTACGAGGCCTATGGTCGAGATGATGTCGGGGGCAGGCCGATGTATGAAGATGCCGCCGCAGGTTTATTTCGGCTGCAGGTGCGCAACATGATCCCAGTGTTTAAAGACCAGTTCCAGCAGACCGATCCTTTTGTTGATGGTTAAATTCCCTGTCCAGCACCCAGGAAATACTTATGGTACAGGCCCTTTCTTCCTCCGCTCTTCTCCTGCTTTGCTTTACAGTTGCTGGTCCTACGCCTGCAGTTCTGGCTCAGGAAACCGAGCCTGCTTCTCCCTTGCGCTGGCCCTGTTTGAGGAGCCCCAGTCTCAGGAGGAACCCTCTCGCCTTGAGCCTTCCCAGTTAGAAAATGTGGACAGGCTAACTCCGCCGCCGCGGCTGGCTCCCCTGTTTCCAGCTCAAGATCCCGCTCCTGCTTTACCGGCTGCCCAGGAAGGACAGACAGGCCGGTTGATTGGTAAAGTGCTCAACGAAACGGGAGAACCGGTTGCGGAGGCTCAACTGCGTGTCGGGGACGAGGAGCAATTCCCCCTGATTAAGACCGGCCCGAACGGAGGCTTTGAGATCCAGCTGGAGGGAGCCGGTACCCAAAAACTGACGGTCTGGCATCCGGAATATGAACGACTGGAAACGGAAGTGTGGTTGGAACCTGGGTTAACCACGCCTGTGGATGTTGTGCTCATGACCCCGTTGGTCCCCCAACCCCGTACCCGTCTGGGCGTGATCGGAGTGGGGGGGCTGGATACCACCAGTCAACTGGGTCAACGCCTGGCCACAGAGGCGGTGCGTCTGGGTCTTGTTCCTGACAGTGAGGTTGTGGTGCCGCTAGATAACCGCAGATTGCAACCGATCCTGCAGAAAGCTGGCTATCCTCTTTACGAAGTTTTTGAGTGGGATCGGCGTAAACCCGAGGTCATTTCCCAGTTTTTTGACTATCTCGGACTCAAGGCCATCATTGTCACACGAGTCGATATTCTCAATCGGCCAGCCTCAGTCAGTGAGGTCCAGCTAAAATCCCATAGCCGACTGGAACTGTGGACGTTTGATGAGCAGGGGAATCTGCAGGTGAATGTGATTGGCGAAGCCAGCCGCGAAACCACTGAACCCAATGATTTAAATGGTGCCGAGGTGGGTCAGCTCTTTCAATTGCAGGTGACGGATATGGCCCAAGAGGTGGAGCAGCGCTGGCAGGAGTCGAATCCGTTGTCGGCCTACTTTGATCCCGAAAACCCCCAACTGGCCCCTCAACCCTCACAGCTGGATACCTCCGTGGAGCTGATCATTCCCCCCAGTGCCGATCCTGCCCCTTCGCCACCAGCAGATTCAGACCCCCCAGAGGAAGCGGCCTCCCCTCCAGCAGCCGAACCCGAGACAGCTCCGCTTCCCGATCCCACCCCCACCCCTGATCAAGCGGAAGCCACTGCTCCCCAATCACAAGATCCGCTTGCCTCTCCCTGATCTAAGCAATTAGCCATACTCATAATGACTTCGTGTTAGTATTGGGGAGGTGTTGACTGTGTTGGAGTTGCCCTTTGGGGGTTAACTCGGAGGAAAAAATCAACGCCTAAAATAGAACCACGCATACAGGAGCTTAATCATGCTGACTACCGACAAGCCTCAACTTTACACCACGCATGTTGATCTGCCTGAGGACGCCAGGATCCAGCTGATCACCCTGCTCAATCAGCATCTTGCGGATACCACTGATCTGAAAACTCAGGTGAAGCAGGCTCACTGGAACGTGAAGGGAATCAATTTTATTGCTCTGCATGAGATGTTTGATACCTTTGCCACCACGTTGGAAGGATATGTGGATATGGTGGCGGAACGGGTCACCGCGCTGGGGGGGATTGCTCGCGGCACGGCCCGGATCGTGGCCAGTTCATCCAATCTGCCGGAATATGATCTGGAAGCGGTCAATGGTCGCCAGCACCTGGAGGCTTTGCTAGAGCGCTACGGTCAGTACGCAAAGGCCAGTCGTGCATCTATTGATCGGGCCACTGAACTGGGGGATGCGGATACCGCTGATCTATTCACCGAGATCTCGCGCCAGATTGACAAGGATATGTGGTTTATTGAGGCTCATCTCCAGGCCTAGATAGAATGACAAGGGTTCAGGTAGCGGGGATTACAGAATGACCGGTGCTCAGGCAACTGCAGCCGCTCCAGATCCATTTGCGCATGAGATCTTGGCTCTAGATCAGGGTTGGGACGAACTGGTTCGGCAAATGCAACACCTCTATCAGGGGTATCTGGCTCAGGTGCTGGTGGCACTTCCCGACTACCTGATCACGCAGGTGCGCAGCCTCTGTACAGGTCCCACCTATGCTGGTGTGTTTCTTGAGCTGGAGCCTGAGCAGAAAACAAAACTGTTGAGGGATCTACATCAGGTAATTCACGACTGTTGTACTGCCTTTAGGGAAAGCGATCCTACGATTCTGGAACCAGATCAGCTGGATGAACAAATTGATAACCTGCTGAGCCAGGCTGAACAGCAATTGCAACAGCGGTTACTCCCGCTTCTAGGTGAAAATGTCGAGGCCACTCCTCCTCGGCTAGCCCTGCGCCAGCTGGATCTGGAGCTCAATGATCCGATCCTCAGACAATTGCGGGCTGAAATGCGGGTGCTTTCGGGTCGTGGCGGGTATTTACAACGAGAAATAGAACGGATCCAGAGCAAGCAACGCCAGTGGCAGGCAGAACAATGCTGGGATGCTCTTTTCGAACATATAGCGCTTTGAAATGCTTTGTGAGAATACTCCATACATTTCTAGTAAAGGAACCAGAAACCTGCCTCCAAAGTTGACCAACTCCTTGACGAGCTTATCCAGGACTATCAAACCCCAGAAGCCCTCCTGGGACAAAATGGCCTCCTTAAAACCCTCACTGAACTAACTCACCCGCGAAAGGAGCCAGTGAAGGAGATCTCCCAGAAATGGACAATGCCTATCCATCATTGGCAAGCGGCAAGGATCTCTGCCCCACATTCCTCTATCGTTCAGAGATCAACCTATTTTGGATTGTTCTCTACAGTTCTTCAGGATCAATCCCTAAACTGCGCAACCGTTCCGCCAGTTGATCTGCTCGGTGTTCAGCGGCTTCTGCTCGTTGAGTCACTTGATCTATAGCTACAGACAACTCAGCCGGAGTGAGTAATTTTTCATTGGTGTCTTGGCGATAAAACCCGATCAACTCACTCTCAACAACCAATCGCAGTTGTAAGACCTGACTGCATTGATCCTGGATCCGGCGATAAATGCCCTCGGCATCTAAACGGTATCCCTGCAACTGCTCTGGAATCCATTCGGCCTTCGGATCAAACAGCCAGTACTCTTGCACCCCCAACTGCTCGTAGAGATTCTTCTTGAAACTCCAGTCTCTCTCACGGGTGCTTTCTGAAGTCATCTCGAAAATCACAGAAGGAAACTCTCCTTCTTCCCAGATTTTGTAGTTTCCTCGGCCACCGGGAGCAACATTGAAAATGACCATGACATCCGGAGCCACTCGTGCTGAGGGACGCCCCTCCACGTAGTAGAGAAACTGATCGGCTAGAACCACCGCCTGCTGCCCCTTGAGATAGAAGGTCAGAATATAGAACGTTGCGATCAAGACCTGAAGGTGTTCATAACTTTCCGCCAACGGTTCACCATCCTCACAGGGGTAGATGATTTCTGTCCCTTCAACATTTCGATTCAGACTGATCACCATGACTGTGACCTCAGAACACTTTGAACCGATTGTAGATCACATCTCAATCAGACCAGTCGATGATGTGGCAATCAGGCATGACTCATGAGATCTGTGAGATTAGCCTGCTTGATAGATAGGGACTTGAGCGTGCTTACGTCTTCCATCTGATGTCTGATTGCTATAAGTGCTCAAGCTCCAAGGGAAAGAAGTGGCCGATCTCTGGCCTGAGACCATGGGATATCAACCTTTGGCTCATTTTCTCTTTTTTGCTCCAAACCCTTTTCCAGATTGATTCCTGCTCCAGATCAATACTTCACCCGCTTCCCCTCCTGCCGCCAGTAGCTGTCCCTGCGGATCCCAAGCCAGGCAAGAAAACCCTTGATCCACTCCCTCTAGCAGCTGTGCTAGAACTCCCACCTTTGACCAGAGATAGAGACAGCCATCAGAACCTGCTGAGGCCAGAAGCAAAGACCCAGGCTGGAAGGCTGCAGCTCTCACAGTTGCTTGATGAGCAGACAAAGGTTGGGCGGTCCATCCCATATCTTCACTTTGCTCTTTTTGCCAAACCACCAAACTTTCTGCTGTTAAGGCCACCAAAAGAGGCGTCTGAGCTGCTGTCAACTGATCGGACCAGATCAATTGTCTGACTTTGCCAGGAAACCCTTGCATGGCCCAGGGGTTTGGATCGCCCCATTCTAGTAAGACAACTGTTCGATCCAGGTTCCCACTGGCCAAAAAACGACCATCCGGAGACCAGGACACGGCCAAGGTGGCGGTAGGGATCGCTAGAAGGTAGGGCTCTTCATCCCAGTCTCGACTATCCCAAATCTTGACACCTTGATACCCCCCTACCGTCAGTCCCTGTCCATTCGGATGCCAGGTCAGATCCAGCACTGAAGAAGACTCAAAGGGTAAGGTCACCGCAATGTCATGGATGTCTGCATCCCAAACTTGAACATACTTCCCTACACTTAAGGCCAACTGAGGTGAACGGGGATTCCAACTCACCCGATCCACCCAGGCTCGTCCCAGATCCAGCTCTGCGATCAGCAAGCCCGGATGGGTTAGATCCCAGATCCAGAGTCGGCCCTGCCCTCCGGCAGCCAGGTAACGCCCCTCAGCAGAAAACGCCAGACAATCCAGGGATTGCTCTTTGATGACCATCAGCGGAAACAAAGCCTGGGTATCCCATTGCCACAGCATCAATTCCCCCGCGGCTGAAGTCACTGCCAGGATCTGACCGTGGGGAGACCAGGCAATTCCTGTTACATAATCAGACAAACCTCCCTGCCAGAGGGGCTTCACCACCTCCTGTCCAATTCCCCTCACCGCAAACACCTCTGAAAATCGGCCTTCAACTGGGCTTCATCCAGATTCCGTCCAATGAACACCAATTCATTTTTGCGAGTTTCCCCCGGCTTCCAGGGCCGATCCGCCACCCCATCAAACAGCATATGCACCCCCTGACACACATACCGCCGCTCTTCTCCAGCCAGATTCAGGATTCCTTTCATGCGGAAGATATTCGGGCCTTGGGTACGCAACAGATCTCCTAGCCAGTTGTTCAAACGCTCTCCTTCCAGAGATCCCTCTTCACAAATACAAACGGAGCGGACTGTTTGATCATGCTCATGGGCGTCTTCATCCAGAAACTGGGGATCAATCTCCAGAGCCCGTTGTAGTTCAAAGGCTTCAACCCCAAGCACGGATTCCATGGCGATAGCTGCTTGTTGGGTGCGATAGATGCGGGCCATCACATTCATGGATCGGATTCGTTGCTCCAACTCCTCCAGCTCTGAGTCAGTCACCAGATCCGTTTTGTTAAGTAGGATCACATCGGCAAACGCGATCTGTTCTTGGGCTTCATCGGCATCCCAGTGCTGGTGAATATGTCTGGCATCCACCACCGTTACCACAGCATCCAAGCTCAGTTGTTCCTGCATATCCTCATCCACAAAGAATGTTTGGATCACTGGAGCTGGATCGGCCAAGCCTGTGGTCTCGATCACCAGATGATCAAATTTGTCTCGCCGCCGCATCAGATTGCCAATAATCCGGATCAGATCTCCCCGGACTGTGCAGCAGATGCAGCCGTTATTCATCTCGAAGATCTCCTCATCGGCATCGATCACCAGCTGATTGTCAATGCCCACTTCCCCAAACTCGTTGACGATCACCGCGACTTTCTTGCCATGTTCGTGGGTGAGGATGCGGTTGAGCAGGGTGGTTTTGCCTGCCCCCAGATAGCCTGTGAGAACAGTCACTGGCACTCGCCCCACCTGGCTTGCCAAAGGGTCCTGGATCAGAACCATGCTGACCTCCTCCAGAAATAGAATCATTATCATTCTTAGCATACGGCGGGACTGAATCCTTGGGGTCGATCAAAAGGGCTTGACACTACCGCAAGCCGATTCTTGAACCAAAGCGGTCCCACTGAAATATCTAGCTGAACAACCCACAGAGGACACTGCTAGACTTGAAGCCGATCCGAAATGATCTCTGTCCCCTATTCTTCTATCGTCAATGCCCCATCAAACCTGATTAGACGCAGTATGGACCAGATAGGAAGTGGAGTAAGATAAGTTCCCCCACAAGCTGAACTTGCAGGGGATCCACCTAAGGTAGGGATGAAGTCATTGATTTAAGTACTGGATCCCACCAAGTCCTTGGCAGGCTCTTCTGTGGGAAGCGGTCCTAGCTTAATTCCATCAGGATAGTATTCCCACCCGTCTCGGATCTTGATGTCCTGATCCCAAGGCAACTTATACTTCCCTTCAGCTAAGTCCCTCACCCAAGTCAGGTAATTTTCACGAGCTCCACCCGGTTTACCTACATAGCCTCGGCAGCCAACATTGAAGATATTGTTTTCAAGAGCCCAGTTTTTGCGAGCCTCATCGACTATTCGTGGGAATAGCTCAGCAGTCACAATTTCCCAGGGATTACGCTGGCCCTGTTGAATTACATTTCCATCGTAGTTGCAAACAGTTCCCTCCCCAAAGTAGTAGAACACACCGTCATAGCCCGCCAAGTTCACAGAGATGGTATACATCAAGTTTTGCCAGGCGTTACTCCGATTGGTCAAGATCCACTGGTCATTGACCTGAGTTGAATACCCAGAGATGCGGATATAAACATTGCACCCCTTATAAGCAGCTTCTCGAGCTAACTCAGGGAACATCCCGTCATGACAAATACAAACTGCGAGTTTAGATCCCTTAGGCCCATCACAGACAGGCATCCCATAATTTCCCGGATACCAGGGCTCAATTGGCACCCAAGGCTGCAATTTACGATAGTGAAGGACGATCTCTCCTTGATCATTGATGATAATTGCAGTATTAAAAGGTGGCAGTCCAGGCACATCATTTTTCTCCATAAGAGAAAACACTCCCCAGACTTTGTTACGCGCACAAGCCTCTTTGTACTGATTAATCTCTGGACTGTCTACCGTTAAAAGCATTTCGTCATATGTCCAGATTTTAGTGTTCAAACCTTGTGTAGAGTACTCAGGCATCACGATCAAATCTAGACCAGGGTAACCCGCTTTAGTGTTATCAACAGCTTTACAAATCTGTTTAACCTGAGTCTGAATATCTTCCGGACCCGTGATCACCGGAACCGGATACTGAATCATGGCCACCAAGAGAGACTCTGACCATGAACTGACACTTCCCGTACTACCCATCTCAAAACCTTCCTGAAGTAAGTGGTTGTGTGCAGTTCATCATAGGGAGGCAGAAGCGTGCAATTTGTATGTGTTGACACATAATGGGAATTAGAATCATTATCATTATCAGTTTACTGTCTGACCGAGTCCGTCAAGCCAATCAAGAACCCATGGACTTATCTCAAATCGATATCGCTGTTGTGGGAGCAGGGCCACAAGCCTTAAGCCTGGTCATGCATCTGTTAAAGAAACGCCCCAAGATGAGAGGCCGAGTGCAGATCTTCGATTCAGCAGGAACCTGGCTGTATCAGTGGCAGCAACAGTTTGAGGCGCAGAGAATTCCCTATCTCCGCTCCCCCGCCGTTCACCATCCGGCCCCAAACCCCTACGATCTGCGCCGTTTTGCTGAATCCAGACCGGAAGATGATCTCCTCAAACCCTATGATCGACCCTCCTCTACTCTCTTTCAGGAGTTCTGTCAGCACCTCCTCCAGCACTGGGATCTGGCTGGCTGGATCCGTCCTCATCGAGTCATCCGGATTCAATCCCTCCGGCCTCGCTTTCAACTGGAGCTGGATGATGGCACTGCTGTGATCGCCCGCAGAGTGGTGATGGCCACTGGCAGCCCTCTGATCAACCTTCCTGACTGGGCTGAAGCTCTCCCGCCAGAATATCCATCCGATCGCCTCTGTCATTCCAGCGCAGTGGATCTGAGATCCCTACCCCATCCTCTACCTGAACGGATCTTAATCGTAGGAGGAGGGTTGACCAGTGGTCATCTTGCCTGGGGAGCCCTTAACTTGGGTGCTCGAGTCACCCTCCTCTACCGCCGAACCTTGCAAGAAAGCCTCTTTGACACCGATCCGGGCTGGTTAGGCCCTAAGTACCTGAAACAGTTTTATGCTGAACCCAACTGGGATACTCGCTGGGCGATGGTGCAATCAGCTCGGAATGGTGGATCGCTCACCCCTGAGCTTATGACCCAGCTGCGACAAGCACAAAAATCGGGCATCTTGCAGATTCAGGAGGATTGTCAGGTGCAACAGATCTGGTGGCAGGGATCGGAGTGGAAGATTTTGTGTCGGGAAGGAACCTCGTTCCATGTGAATCGAATCTGGTTGGCGACGGGCTATCGCTTTGATGTGAGTGCAGATCCGGTGTGGCAAGATCTGCGGCAACTGCACCCTGTTAAGGAGGTGGGGGGACTCCCTGTGCTGGAGGAGGATCTCCGCTGGCCAGGATGTCATCTGTATGTAATGGGGGGCTTGACTGCTCTACAGCTCGGACCTGCTGCTCGCAATCTCTGGGGAGCTCGGCTGGCCAGTGAGCGAATCGTTCCCTCTCTGATCCATCCTCCGATTCTCTCGGGTGTATCGGCGTGAAGATTGTGCGGATCGACAAGTTTAAGTATTGATACTTCACAGTTCTCCAGGATCAATCCCTAAACTGCGCAACCGTTCAGCCAGTTGATCGGCCCGTTGTTTTTCCTGATCGGCCCGCTGTTTTTCCTGATCGGCCCGTTCTTCAGCGGTTTCAGCGCGTTGTCTCGCTTGATCTAGAACTCCAGGCAACTCATCCGGTGTTAGTAATTTCTCATTTGTGTCTTGGCGATAAAACCCGATCAACTTCCCCTCAACGACCAAGCGCAGTTGTAAGACCTGACTACACCCATCCTGGATCTGGCGATAAATGCCCTCAGCATCCAGGCGATATCCCTGCAACTGCTCAGGGATCCATTCTCCTTTAGGATCAAATAACCAGTACTCTTGTACCCCCAACTGCTCATAGAGATTTTTCTTGAAACTCCAGTCTCTCTCACGGGTGCTTTCTGAAGTCATCTCAAAAATCACAGAGGGAAATTCTCCTTCCTCCCAGATCTTGTAGTTCCCTCGCCCCCCTGGAGCGACATTGAAAATCACCATGACGTCGGGGGCCACTCTGGCCCTGGGTTGCCCCTCTACGTAGTATAAAAACTGATCTGCTAGAACCACCGCCTGCTGTCCCTTGAGATAGAAGGTCAGGATATAGAACGTCGCTAACAGGACCTGAAGGTGTTCATAACTCTCGGCCAACGGTTCACCATCCTCACAGGGGTAGATGATTGCTTTCGTTTCAGCGTTGCGATTGAGACTGATCACCATGACTGTGACCTCGGGGCACTCTCAGCCGATTATAGATCTGGTCACTGTTGTCCTTCGCTATCTGCAAAGACAAATCCATTCCCTCTTTAGGACATTCGACTTGAAGATCGGGGAGATCCCTGTAGAATGAGAATGATTATCTTTCAGGTGCTAGATGCGGTCATGTAAGATCTCGATCGACATCAGCATGTTCTCTCATCGATGAAGGAGACTGTGATGCCCCGCTTACTCCGGCAGTTTGGCGTCTTATTTTGCTCAACCCTCTTCACAGGTGCTCTGGCCTGGGAGGTTCCCGCTCAAAATGATCAGCTTGAGGTGGTGACAACCATCCTGCCCATCAGCCAATTCACGCTGGCAGTTGCTGGCGATCGAGCAACAGTGACCCCGCTGATCCCGACGAACATGGGTCCGCATGGCTTCCAGGCTCGCCCTCAAGACGCCCAGATGCTCTCCAATGCCGATGTGCTGGTGATCAATGGTCTGGAGATGGAGGGCTTTCTGGACGGCCTGATTGAGAATGCGGGAAATCCTGATCTGGTGATGATTGACACTAGCGAGGGTATCGCCACCATTGCCACTGCAGAGGGACATGATCACGGTCATGAAGGCGAGCACGGACACTCCGACAAAGAAGACCATGATCACGCCCATGAAGAAGAGCATTCGCATGAAGAAGACCATGCCCACGGGGATCATGATCATGGTGATGAGCACGGACATTCTGACAAAGAAGACCATGATCATGAACACGGAGATCACGATCACGGGCATAGCCATGGAGAATTTGATCCCCATGTATGGCTAGATCCCAAACGGGCGATTCAGCAAGTGGAAAATATTCGGGATGGTCTGATTGCAGCAGATCCCGAAGGTGAAGAGGCCTACACCGCCAATGCGGCAGCTTTCATTGATGAGTTGAGGACTCTGGATCAGGAGATCGCGACCCGTCTCCAACCCTACGAGGGTAAGCCCTTTGTCGTCTTTCATGACTTCGCTGCTTATTTTGCCGACAGTTATGGGCTGGAGTCTGAATTTTTGGTGGAAGCACCTGAGGAAAATGCGGCACCTGAAGATGTCCGACGGATCATGGAAACCGTGCAAGAGGCCGGCTTGCAAACAGTCCTCACTGAACCGCAGGCAGATGGAGGTAGCCCCTTTGAAGCGATTGCTCAGGATCTGGGTATTCAAGTGAGTGTCTTTGATCCCTTAGAAACAGGACCTGAAACTGCGTTGGATCCTGAATACTACCTGACGATCATGCGACAAAATGCAGAAAACCTGGCCTCAGCTTTCGCGGCAGAATCTGCTGCCCTGCCCCAGATCCCTGTCGTGGGATGGGCGCAAGGGATCTCCCAATGAATCAGTCGGTGCTGGTGGTGGATAGCTTAACCGTAAAACGGGGATCTGCAGTGGCTGTTGAGGGAGTATCTTTTCAGCTACAAGCAGGATCCAACACCGCTGTGATCGGTCCCAATGGAGCGGGTAAGAGCACTCTGGTGCAGTCAATCCTCGGCATCCTTCCCTTTCAGGAGGGATCGATTTCGGTGTTGGGAACCCCAATGACGGCAAATGGCCACCTACCCACCTCTATCCGAGAGCAAATTGCCTATCTGCCTCAGAGCTTTCAGTTCGATCCCAGTGTGCCCATGACGGTGGCAGAATTCGTGGGCTTGGGCTGGGGATCTCTGGGACCACAATGGCCCTGGGCTCACCGACAGGCTCGTTTGCGGGGAATCCGACAGGCTCTAGACAAGGTGAATGCCCTGCATTTGCTGCACCGATCCCTGGCTGGATTAAGTGGAGGAGAGACCAAGCGAGTCCTATTGGCTTACTGTCTGGTCTGGCCGCGACGGCTCCTGATCCTGGATGAAGCACCTGCGGGATTGGATCTGCAGGCCGAAGGAGACTTTTATCAGCTTCTGGAAGAATTGAGGCGATCCCTGGGCTGGGCTATCCTACAGGTTTCCCATGATCTGGATATGGTCAGTCGTCATTGTGATCATGTCCTGTGTTTGAGGCGAACACTACTCTGTCAAGGACCTCCTGCCCAGACGCTCTCAACAGAAACCCTCACTGCTGCCTATGGGCCGGAGTTCATTCGTTACCACCATCGCTGTCACTAATTTATGGAAGAAATCCAACAGATCCTGGAGTTGTTAACCCTGCCGTTCATGCAACGAGCCCTGGTGGGCGGGATCTTAACGGGACTACTGGGAGGTTTGCTGGGGGGGGTCGCCATCCTGAGGCAACTCTCCTTTTTCAGTGATGCGCTGGGGCACTCCGCACTCCTGGGATTGGTGATCGGGTTACTGCTGGGGCTAGATCCGCGTTGGGTGTTGCTACCCTTTGCTGTCCTGTTTGGCCTCGGGGTGACCTGGTTGATCGAGCGAGTCAACCTGGCCTCTGATGCTGTCCTGAATATTGTTTACTCCTCCTCTCTGGCTCTAGCAGTGATTGGCCTGACCTTCACGGATGCCTATCGCGGCAGCATTACCCAGCTCTTATTTGGAGACATTCTCGGGATCAGCAAAACTGATCTGTGGTTGAGTGGAGGCTTGCTGGGGATCTGTATTCTCTATCTGGGATTGACATTGAGATCTCAGATGCTAACTACACTGCACGAACCGCTAGCCAGAGCGCAGGGGGTGGCGACCCGTCTACACCGTCAGATCTTTGTGGTGTTGCTGTCTTTGGTGGTGGCAATTTCGATCCAATCGGTTGGTGTATTGCTGGTGAGTGCCTTTATTGTGATCCCTGCCTGTACAGCCCGAATCCTCTCTCAAAGGTTTACCCATTACTTAGGTCTAGCGATGGGTCTGGGAGGGATCAGTGCCGTGTTGGGAATGATCGGATCAGCAACATTCAACTTGCCCTCGGGTCCCAGCATTGTTACCACCCAGTTAATCTTTTTTCTCCTGGGGGTTATTTCGACTTCTATGCAGCTAGACAAAAAAACAATCGGTTGGCGATGAGATCGATCCTGGTTAGAGCTTCATTCTTTCGGTAATTATTTCCCCTAAAGGTGAAAACCGCTGGAACCAGGCCGCCATCATCAGCAGAAATCATGATTGACGCCTTGAGGACAGCCTGGCGTTTCTTCTCGACCCGACTGGATTAAAGAGAGGGTTCCCTGGATCATCATCAGGTGCTAGCAGGATCGGGCCAGAGCACTGCAGGCTCATATTCACCGTCAACGCTTCCAAACTAAAGTTGATAGAATTGTGAAATCTTTCAACCGCTTCACCCTCGTCTGCTCTATTGATTAATGCCAACCCTGCCCCCCTATGTCTCCCTACCGCCTGCACGACAGCGTGAATTAGAAGGGTTTTTGCACCGCCTCGGGATGACTCCTCATCAGGAAGTGAGCTGGTCTTTGCTGGATCAGGCTCTGATTCACCCCTCAATGGATCCGCAGCATAACAATGACCGTTTAGAGTTTTTCGGCGATGCCGTGCTCCGACTCGTAGCAACAGAGTTTCTGGATCGTAAGTATCCTGATCTCTCGGTGGGGGACCTCTCTGCCCTTAGAGCTGATTTGATCAGTGACGCTCACCTGGCATCGCTGGCCGACCTGTATGGATTTGAGCAGTTTCTGGTGATGGGATCCAGTGCAGTACAGGATGTTGGGGGTCGACAAAGACGGCTGGCCGATGCTTTTGAGGCAGTTCTGGGGGCTCTCTTTCTCAGTTGGCAATCCTCTCCATCAGTCCTCAGTCGCCTACATGCATGGTTAGATGCCCATTTTCGAGAGCGGGTGAGGCAACTGCAAGAGGATCCTGTCCGTCACAATGCCAAAGCGGCCTTGCAGGAATTTACCCAAAGTCGTTGGGGTATTCTGCCGGAGTATCGCCTGGTGGAAGCAGCGCCTCATCCGCCCTGGTATCGCACCGAGGTGTGGATCAACGATCAATGCTGGGGATTAGGAGAAGGACGATCCAAAAAGGCAGCCACGATGGCAGCAGCCCGTGAGGCTTACCAGGCTTTACAACCCGAGGCGCAATCGCAGTAATATCATCAGCATGAAATACACCTATCCTCACCCCCTGATCACCGGGAAACTGGTGCAGCGCTACAAACGTTTTTTTGCGGATATTGCACTGGAGTCGGGTGAAATTGTTACCGCCCATTGTCCGAATACAGGTCCCATGACCGGGGTTTGTGAAATTGGGGCTCCAGTGCAACTGTCCCATCACCAGGATCCCAAACGCAAACTGGCCTACACCTGGGAAATGATCTGGGTGGATCAAGTCTGGGTGGGTGTTAACACCAGCATGCCCAATCGTCTGGTTCATTATGGGTTGCAACAGAACTGGTTTGCAGAGCTTTCAGGCTTTACTCAGTTGAGTCGAGAGGTAGCCTACGGCAGCCAGTCAAGCAAGATTGACTTCCTGTTGACCTCTTCTGAGGGGCGGGTGTATGTGGAGGTAAAAAACACCACCTGGAGCCAGAAGCAGCGGGCGCTCTTCCCAGATACCGTCACCATCCGAGGCCAAAAACACCTGCAGGAATTAATGCAAATGGTCAGTGAGGGACATCGGGCTGTCCTGCTGTACTTTATTCACCGTGTTGATTGTCCCGAATTCAGTCCGGGGGATAGCAAAGATCCCACCTATGGGAAACTCCTGCGTCAGGCGGTTGCTGCAGGTGTGGAAGTCTTACCCTATCGCTTTCAGGTAAGCCCCGCCGGAGTGGAATGTCTGGGCAAGGCTACACTCTACATGGATCCCCTCCCCATCGCTTAACTTAGCGCTTTAGCGACAACAATGCCGGATCGGTTTCTGGCTCCTTCAACAGCATCTCAGCCGCCGCAAGGGGGTAAAAGAATAAACGCACCGATGGACCCAGGAAGACTATATCCCCAGGTCTGAGGAGGTGGCTGCGCACCTGCATCCCATTCACATACACTCCATTCTTGCTGGGGGTGCGAATTTCTCGTCCTCCATCAAAGACACAATAGGTGTAGCTATCGGTTTGAGGATCGGGGACTCGGACCAGATGGGCATGATGGCGAGAGAGAAACCGATCCTGGATCTGAATCGAATTGTCACTGGAGCGGCCAAGAGTCTCCACCACATCGTTCAGATCAACCGTCCGCATACCCTCTTGATGTTGGATGATCAAGAGGAAGCGAACGTCCTTACCTGCCAGCACTCGCCCGACAGACTGTCGTTCTGCGACTTCATAGGCCGATGTTTCCCCAGGCTGAAAGGGCAGTGGGGTTTCCTGAGTCGGAGGCAGAGGTGTGGTGTTGATGTGATCAGGAGGGGGAGGAGTCAGCTCAGAATCAACAGGATTTGCCATGGGTTCACTAGACACAACGAATCGGGGTGGCGAAGGACATTGATCTCTAAATGAGCAAGCAGTGTTCCTTCATTAGTACAGATCTACAACAGGAAGAAAAGGGCATCTTTACAGCAATTTTAAGTAAATTTTATCACTACCACGGGGACGGATAATGCGGGATCCAGCATCCCTATTTCAGATGATAACTTGACTCTACTGGGGTTGTGGCCCCATGCCTGTGAGAAAAGCTGAGATAGTCAGAAACGCTCGTGTAAAGGTTTCATGAACTGATGCGGAGGATTTGCTGAGGGTGATTGACTAATCGAAAACAGCTTCGTAGGCATTACGGAGATCTGCGAAAGCCAACTGAACGATGAAGTGCTCGTCTTGATCGAGAATCTCCAGTGGATCTTCAGATCCTGTGACCCGGCCTATACGGTACCAGCAAGAAGAAAGTTGGGTATCTAAATAGGTTTCCCAGATCGATTGCTGGCCAGGGGGGGACGGACATCACAACCCGCGAAGGTCCTTCTCCAAAAAGCACCTCATCTTGTCGGTGATGATCACTACCCTGAAGTTGTAGCCGCGCTCCAAGACCACCGCTGAGACAGGACTCAGCCACCGCAACTCCCAATCCCCCTTCACTGCAATCATGGGCCGACTGAATCCAACCCTGCCGGATGCCATAGCGAACAACGGTCTGAACTTTTTGTTCTAGCCCCAGATCAATCTCAACCGGACGACCTGCCACCAGGCCATGGATCTGAGCCAGATATTCTGAACCGGCCAGACTTACGGTTTCTGGGCCAAGCAGATAAATCAGATCCCCGCGATGTCTCCAACCCTGTCCACAGGTCTGATGCAGATCTGGGATTAACCCCACCATTCCGATCACGGGTGTGGGAAAAATCGCACGGGCCCCAGCAGCAGTGATCGTTTCGTTATAAAGGGATACATTCCCCCCTGTCACGGGCGTGGAAAGAACCTCACAAGCCTTGGCAATGCCCCGACAGGCTTCCGCCAGCTGCCAGTACACCGCAGGATTTTCAGGATTGCCAAAATTGAGATTGTCTGTGACAGCGAGAGGATCGGCCCCCACACAGCTGAGATTGCGAGCTGCTTCCGCCACAATGGCCTGTCCTCCCCCATAGGGATCCAGGTAGACATGACGGCCATTACCATCCACGGTTGCGGCCACCGCCTTCTGACTGGAGGTCAGATCTGGTACTTCTCCCACCCCAAAGGCCTGGGCACGGATCCGAATGATGGCAGCATCGGCCCCCCCTGGCAGAATCACAGTATTATTCTGAACCTGGTGATCGTATTGACGGTAGACCCCACGCTTGCTGGCAATGGTGGGGCAGCCAAGCAAATGCAACAGCACCTGATTCCAGCTCATCGGTGTTGCGGCCCCTTGCGGGAGGATGCCATTGACCTCAGCGGGGGGAAGGTGATCGGAACTCCAGGCCCAGGCCTGCTGAATGTATTCGGGGAGAGTCGAAAGGATCTCTCGAGCATAAACTGGTGTATCTTCTGCCAATACCGCCGCCGTCACCTCAGCCACCACCTGCCCTGATTGCAAGATCCGCACCAGTGGCTCGGCAATCACCTCTCCGGCCACCACCGCCTGCAGCCCCCAGCGGTGAAAGATCTGCAGCAGTTCTGCTTCCCGACCCTTCTCGGCCACGAATAGCATGCGTTCCTGGGATTCCGAGAGTAAAAATTCTGCCGCTAGCATGCCAGTTTCCCGCACGGGCACCCGATCTAGATCAAACTGAATCCCCACCCCCCCCTTAGCCGCCATCTCTGCTGTAGAGCAGGTGATCCCTGCGGCCCCCATGTCCTGCGCTGCCACCACTGCCCCCGTGTGGAAGGCTTCCAGGCAGGCCTCGATCAGACATTTCCCAAGAAACGGATCCCCTACCTGCACAGCAGGCCGATCCTGATCCGATTGCTCCGAAAGCTCGGCACTGGCAAAGCTAGCCCCTCCCATGCCATCCCGTCCGGTGGTGGAGCCCACGTAAAGGACTGGATTTCCCACGCCTTTTGCTCCCGACTTGATGATGTCAGGGGTTTCCAGCAATCCCAGGCCCATGACATTAACCAGGGGATTGCCCGCATAAGAAGAATCAACACCAATTTCACCGCCCACGGTGGGTACCCCCACACAATTGCCGTAATAGGCAATGCCGCTGACTACACCATTGAGCAGACGACGGTTCCGGGAATCCTGCAGCGGTCCGAAGCGGAGCGAATTCAGCAATGCAATGGGTCGGGCTCCCATCGTAAAAATGTCCCTCAGGATCCCTCCTACTCCGGTGGCCGCCCCCTGAAAAGGCTCAACTGCAGATGGATGATTATGAGATTCGATCTTAAAAACCAGCCGATCCCCATCCCCCAGATCCACCACTCCGGCATTCTCACCCGGACCCACCAGAATCCGGGGACCACTTGTGGGGAACTGTTTTAAGAGGGGGCGGGAGTTCTTGTAACAACAGTGTTCGGACCACATGACTCCAAACATCGCCAGTTCCGCTGGGTTGGGATGGCGCTGTAACCTTTCCAGGATCATGTCGTACTCGGCAATGGTCAGCCCTCTGGCCTTGAGCTGCTCTGGAGTGTAGGGAGAACTGCTGGACAAGCGACTTACCAAAACGGTCTTAATCTCAGTCTCGCATTTTGTGGCAACTCATGTATTCCAACAGAAAAAGGGCAGCCACAACTGCCCCCAGAAAAACGAACGGATCCGAAACGAACTAGCCGATGCTGGCTCCGGGGCGGGCAGGCTGGAAGCTGGGCACCACCACCTCAGAGGTTTGCTTGGTCAGACGACCGTACAACTCCTGAGTGTTGGGGAAGTTGGCCGCAGGCAGGGTGGGGAAGCGGCGGTAGGGCACTACATCTTCGTTGAAGACCTGACGGTACTCCTCAGAAGTGATCATCGCCCGTACAAAGGCCTTTAGTCCCTGAGTGGCCAGGATTTGATTGTACTTACGGATCTCGGCCTGGTTCAGAGGAGCCCGTCCCAGGAAATGCTTGGTGCCAAACTCGATCACCTGGGTGTTGGGGTAGGGGGTGTAGAACTCTTTGCGGTAGAGCGCCGAGCAACCCAGCAATTCAATAAAGGCCTTGACGGTGATCTCGCCGTTGCACAACTTGCTTTCTGCAGTACTCAGTTCATTACTAACACTGTAGATGTCCATATCCCGCTCAAACACCTGACGGTAGGCGGCACGGATCAGGTTGTTCACCTCGGCACGGTTGGCCAGACTGGAGAGCTTGAAAATGGGGGTTTCTTCCCGCCGCTTAGGGACACCCTGATTGATGCGGCGATTCAACTCCACTTCCCCCTGAACTGTGGTCATGGGCTGACCCCGTTTGACGAACTCCGGCTGCATGTCGTCAGTGATCGCTGGTTTCGTCGCCATATCCGAGGATCCAGGACGCATGCGGCGGAGCGCCAGTCCCCCCGGAGTCAGATAACGCTCGTAGGGAACGGTATCCTCTCCAAAGGCCAGCGAGTACTCTTGGCTGTCGAGAATGCTGTCCACCACCGCATAGAAGCCCCGCTTGGAGGCCAGATCAAAGAGGGGATTGATCTCCTGACGGCCATAGGTGGGACGACCCAACAGCTTGCGGTGGATGAATTCAATCGCCTTACAGACGTAAAGGGTGGACCAGTACTTGTTGCGGAACAGATCCGACTTGGCCAGTTGGCGGATGAACTCCCGCACAGGAATTTCGCCACTTTCCAGCTTGATTTCCCAGCGGGTGAGGCGCTGTCCCTCAAAGGGTATGTAGCCATAGGTCTGCAGGTAGCAGGCCCGGATCACCGCCTGGGTGGACATCTCGGTGCCGGTGGAACCCGACAGAGGCCCAATGCGGCGGCTGCGGTTCAGGGGGGTTTGGGTCAGCTTAAAGATCTTGGGAGCGAGGGAGCTGGGAAGGGCAGCGGTTTGGGGGGTGGTGCGCTCATTTTCGAGGGCAAACCCCCGCCGGATCAGTAGGCGCTTGACATCCTTGTTGAAGAAGGCAGGACTACTGCTGGGATTGCGAGTCTCTTTCGGAAAGATGGCCCCAAACTGAATTTCTAGCGGATCATTGCCAGAGCCGTAGGCGTGCTGATCAGGGAGGGGCTGCTCGTACTGGGCAAAGAGGGTGATGAACTGGGGAACCTTACGGCGGGGAGCAGCGTAGGTATAGAGATCAAACTTAGCACCCCAGTTGGCGCTGGTCTGGGCTTCGATCCCCAGTTGGCGCAGATAAGGCACTGTCTCTTCCCCAAAGTAGTCCCCGTACTCACGGCTGTCCACCAGGGCATCCACCAGGGCTGCCAGCCCGCCTTTGGACACAATGCTGAAGTAGGTTTGCACTTCTTCACGGGTCTCTGGAGCCCGCCCCAGGAAATGACGGAATGCTAGCTCCAGCACGCGGCTGTTAATAAACGGCTCGTAAAACTGTTTGCGGTACAGCTCCGATTTACCCAGACGGCGAATGAACTCCTTCATGGAGATCTCACCGTTCTTGACCTTGGACTCCAGCACCGACACCTTCTGGCCATAGGCACGACGAATATCCCGCTCAAACACCTGACGGTAGGCGCCTTGACCACATCCTCTTTTTCACTGGAGGAGAGGCCAGGTTTCATGGCAAACACAGGCACCTTTTCGGCGGCCAGATTGTAGATCTGGGGCAGCTGCAGGCCCTGGAGTTTGCTGCCATTGGCGGTACTGGCCCTGCGCTGGCGCAGTTTGTCAGAGGGTGCGGGGGCAATAAACTCGGAGAGCAGCACATCGAAGTACTGGGTGATGATCCCCCTGGCTTCTTCGTCTTTGCGGAAAAAGCTGAGGGAGGCCTGCTTCATTTCCTGCAGGGCCACAATCGTGGATTCCGTAGAGCAGGCATTCTCAATGATCTCCCGTAGCCCCCGGGTATTGACCACCAGAATATTAGGATCCCCTGCAGCCATGGCATAGGTGGTGTAACGCAGGAACCAGTCCAGATCTCGCAGCGACTTCTGCATGTTGGCAGAACCGTAACGAGCCACGTTAATGGCACGAAAGTTGGGGGGCACCTGAGTCCCGGTGGCACTGAAAACATTACGCAGCAGCTCGGCAAACCCGCCAGTGTCTTCTACATAGAAGGCAGTTCCCAGTTTGTATCCTTCACGGACATCCGCCTCTGTCTCCGGTCGTTCCAGATAAGACATGGGAGATCCACCGGTAAAGATCCGGTTGGCAGCGCGGCTAACGATCCGCTCCGATCTTGCCGTCAGCACCTCCGCAATCTGAAGCCGTTTTAGGCCAGTCGTAAAAAACTCATCCAGCCGATCGAGTTCGGTCTTACCCAGATAGCGATCCTGTTGTTCAGCTTGAGAAATGGTCGACACCGGCACGGTTTGGTAGAGCCGGGGTGTGGAGACAACTGTGCCACCCGATGCTTTGATACCCATCGATTCTAAAACTCCACTTCGTATCAGTATTAAAAAACTGCATTTAACCTATGTTGCCTTGCCATTGGCTGCAGCCCTGATCAACATTTTAGAGGGCTAGCAACCCTAGTAGCAGATCTCACTGCGATGCCAGAGCCATTGCCAAGCTTAGGATACAAGGGCCTTACACCCTCTGTGAGAACTTTGTTGCAAGTTGTAACAATGGTGGCGATTCCCGCTTCAGCCTCAAGATAGGGGTCATGTCTTGATCCGCTGATCAGGGCATGAAGAAAGATAAAGTTATCTCCGTCAGTTGAGATCAGCTGCCGTGAGGCTGCGGGGGAAAGCTCCCACAGGAAAGCTACTGACGGAACCAAATCCCCCATTACCGTTGCCCAAAAGAATGCTAACTGTATCCGATTCGGCATTCGCTACCGCTAAATCCGCCAACTCATCCTGGTTAAAGTACCCTACGTCGATATCTGAGGGGTAAGAACCGGGAGGGAGGTTAAGCGTATCGGGTAGCCCCAGACTGCCTAGGGAATTGGCCACACGTACCGTCACGGAGTCTCCCGTAAAATTCACCACCGCCACATCCTCAAAACGGTCAGCATTAAAGCGGCCCGTGATGACAGAAACGGGGTTAGAGCCAACCTCAAAGTTAGTTGCGGTGCGAATGGTCCGATCAGCGTTCCCCAGGAAAACCGAGACATTGTTGGGAATATAGTTAGCCACAACCAGGTCTTGACGACCATCACCGTTAAAGTCGCCAGCATCGGCGGCAACAGGGGTCACCCCGCCAGTAATTTCTGGTAACTGTAACAGACCGTCTCCTTCTCCGTAGATAAATGTGCCTCCTTGCGAACCTGCATTGATCACAAACAGATCTGAGAATCCATCGCTGTCAAAGTCTGCCGTCAGAATCGAGACAGGATTGCTTCCAACAGGCGTATTGACTGGGGCAATAAAGCCGCCGTTACCGTTACCCCTCAAGAGGGTCAGAGTGTTGTCGGCATAATTGGTCACGGCCAGATCCAGTTGATCATCGCCGTCAAAGTCAGCAGTAACCAGATCACTGGGTTGATCCCCCACCCCAAAAGATGTCGCCGGGGCAAACCGTCCTCCACCCGTACCAAGCAGCACACTGACCGTATCATCTCCTCGATTGGCCACGGCAATATCAGGGATCGAGTCCCCATTGAAGTCTCCCACCGTGGCTGCAATCGGTTGATCTCCCACAGGATAGCCAGGGATCGGGCGGAAATCCTCCTGTCCATTGCCAAACAGAAATTCCACAGTGTTGTCGATACCACTGCTGACCACAAAATCAGCGGTGCCACTTTGATCAAAATCGGCAAGGGCTAAATCTCGGGGACCATTACCTGTAGGGAATGAAACGGCTGGTAAAAAGCTGGCAGATCCCTCTCGGAAAAGCACATTCACTGAATCCCCGCTGCACTGTGATGAGTCAGGGATGTCAAAGCTGCAAATAGTGACCGCTAGATCATCATCGTTATCTCCATCCAGATCGGCAACCTCAACAGAGTAAGGATTGCCCCCCACTGGCAGCATCACAGGACTACTAAAGGCTCCGGTGCCATTCCCCAGAAGCACGGCCACCGAGTTGGTATTGTTATTGGTAACCACCAGATCAGTAAAGTTATCGCCATTCAAACGACCAGTTGCTAGATCCGTGGGTGTATCGCCCGAATTTCCGGTGGGGAAACTTGCCTTACTGAGAATCCCGCCATTTCCATTGCCCAGAATTACAGTCACCGTATCGGAATAGGAATTAGCAACCGCCCAATCTAAAAAATTATCTCCATTAAATCTTCCCGTCACCACGGCAGTGGGTGCAATTCCCACTTGATCATTCACAGGGGTACTAAACTGCCCATTGCCAAATCCCAGGAGAACACTGACCCGATTCGCCAGAAGATTGGCCACGAGCAGATCGGAGAAGTTATCGCCATTCACCCTGCCGACGGCAATTGAAAATGGGCCAGGTCCAACAGAAACAGGCGATGCAGCCGTAAACCCGCCATTGCCATTGCCCAGTAGAATCGATACCGTATCAGATCCGGTATTGGCAACTGCCAGATCAAGATTTCCATCGCCATTGAAATCTCCGGTCACCACCTGGGAGGGTTGGCTTCCGACAGAAATCGTAGAGGTGGAAGTGACTTTTCCACGGCCATCCCCTAACAAAATACTGACGGTATTGCCGTATTGATTGGCTGAGGCGACATCAGGAAACCCATCTCCATTAAAATCGCCTGTGGCTACAGAGACAGGCCGATTACCCACAGAGAAAACCGGATTGAAGCCAAAGTTGTTGATCCCATCTAGAAGCACTGTAATGGTATCGAGATCAGTATTCACAACCACCAGATCGTCACCCAGATCCGGGGGAGGAGCCAGGGGGATAGAAGCTCCTGGAATCACCAGGATATTGCTGGCTTGAACCAATCCAGGTCTCCCAAGCAGTTGATTCATGCGGTTGGCAATGGTGATTGGATTGAGCGTAAAACCCACCCCAATCCGTGCCAGAACACAGGCCAGATCAAATGTATTAAGCTTCCCGGCTCCAAGATTAACAAAGTTGGTGTTGTCTTGATTCGGAATCGGATTCAAGGTCAGAGGATCAATAGTTTCCCCCAAGATCTCACTGGCCCGTGCTGCAATATTGGCCTGATTTTTAGGGTTCACCTGCAAGGTTGCCAGCATTAAAGCAATGTCACGGGTTTGGGGGGTGAAGGGGTTGTTCTGATAGATCAGGCCCGTTCCGTCTTGCTGCGGAAAAGAGGTGTTGTCCTCGGTCCCAGCATTGTTTGTCTGCTGATCTGAAACTAAATGGAAGGGAACGATCTGAACTTCTGTACCCTCCGCAAGCGGCAAGATCAGTTGTTGATAGGGGGTCACCTGCATCAAGGCGCTATCAATATCCGATGCATAAGAAACATAGCCTGGCACCAATTCCTGCCTGTAGCGAACCAGCGTCAGATCATTGAGCTGGAGCCGATCGGGAAGATTGCCTCTGGATTTGACATCAATCCGGATATCAGCGCCGTAAACGATTTGTTCAGAAGGAATGGGGGTGAACAGTTGTAAGATCCCGTTCTGAACCACACCTGAGTAGATGGAAGACAAAGCGGTAACGTCAGCGGCAATCTCCACTTGAGCTGGAGGCACAACTGCCATGGGAGTCCCACCGCCACAGGCTCCCAGCATAAAGATGAAGAGAGAACCGCTTCCGCGATAGAAGCATTGTTGCCACCTTGAGGACTGCCTGCCAACCATCTCACCACCACACCGCAGGGATCGCCCATCAGTATAAAAGATTGTCTGAACCTTTCCAGAGGTCTTTATCTTTGCCCGCAAAACCCTTGCTCATCGTTTAGTCGCGGCTACACTTTGCTGTAGCTTATGGTGGGGTTAATGGTGGTATCCAGCAGTTCCCTCAGACGTGCTCAGCACCTGATTCAGCAGTTTTCCGTGATCATCATCGGTTGTGGCATCTCTGTTTTGAGTGGGAATGTCGGATTGGCTTTCCCCTTGATGGCAGACAAGTTCAGCGATCAGCCGCAGATCCAGGCCCGCATTGATGCTCCGAACGCTCCTCAGCCTCAGCAGGTCCAGGAGCAGTGGGGCAATGAAACCGTCCTCTATCCTTTGCCTATGAAAGCAGAGATCAGCTCAGGGGTGGGCATGCGGCTTAACCCCATCACTCAGCAGGAGGCATTCCACTACGGGGTAGATATCGTAGCGCCTTTGGGTACCCCGATCCTGGCGGCCTTTTCCGGTCGTGTTCTCTACGCTGACAGCTTTGCCGGGTTGGGCAATCTGGTCATTCTGGAACACAGTAACCACCAGGTTACGCGCTATGCCCATATGTCCAAGATGATCGTCAGCCCAGGGCAGGTGGTGAAACAGGGGGAGGTGATCGGGTTTGTGGGGGCAACAGGACGGGCCCAGGTCAGCCATCTCCACTTTGAATGGTGGCAGCAGCAGGGACCCGATCAGCATGACTGGGTGGTGTTTGACTCCTCTGTGTTGTGGCGTTAGATCCTCACATTCTCCAGGTCTGCACGTTAATATGGTCTAGATCTTTAGCAACCGCGTGAAGCAGCTATGGCCGTTGCCACAGATGAGGACCTGAAACAATCCCCCCCTTCAGAATCGGATCCAGAGTTTCCACTCGAAGTAGAAATGACCCTGATGGAGCACCTGGAAGAATTGCGGGGTCGCCTGTTTGCCTCCGTGATCACGATTGTGCTGGCTATAATCGTCTGCTTCTTTTTTGTGAATCGGATTGTGGCGATCCTGGAAGTTCCGGCGGGGGATGTTACGTTTCTGCAGCTTTCTCCAGGGGAATACTTTTTTGTCTCCATGAAGGTGGCCGCCTATTGTGGTTTGCTGCTTTCCACTCCCTTTGTGATTTATCAGATCACTCGCTTTGTGACACCGGGGCTCAGCCGCAATGAACAACGCTTTCTCAACCCCGTGATCCTGGGGTCTGGCATCCTGTTTCTGGCGGGATTGGTGTTTGCCTATTACCTGTTGATCCCCGCAGCCCTATCTTTCTTCATTAATTTTGGCGAGGGGGTGGTGGATCAGGCCTGGTCCATCGATCGCTATTTTGAGTTTATTTTGTTGCTGTTGTTCAGTACCGGATTAGCATTCCAGGTTCCGATCCTGCAGACCCTTTTGGGCTTGTTGGGGGTGGTGACCTCTGAACAGATGTTTAAGGTATGGCGGTATGTAGTTCTGGGAGCAATGATTGCAGGAGCGATTCTCACCCCTTCTACTGATCCCCTAACCCAGAGTCTGCTGGCGGGAGCAGTTACGTTCCTCTACCTCCTGGGAGTCGTCCTGGTGAAGCTACTGGGTCACTGATCAGTGCGGGATATTTTTCGCCGCTGTGTTGAGGTTCTGAGTCGGGAGCCTGTAGTGCTGGCAACTGTGATGCAGGTGCATGGCTCTGTTCCTCGTGAGGTGGGGGCCAGGATGGCACTGCTGAGTAGCGGCGAGATCATCGGAACCGTCGGCGGGGGGGTGGGGGAAGCCAGGGTATTGAGGGTGGCTCACACCGTCCTGCAGACAGGAAATCCCCAATTGATCCATCTGGATTTTCAGGACGACCCCCAGAGTTAGCGGGCGATCCTTTCTCGGCAACCGAGGGGATCTGTGGGGGGCATATGCAGGTGTGGGTCCAACGCTGGTCCGGTACCGAAGCATTAGCTGTGATGCAGCAGATCTTGCAAACACTGGAAAGTCAGACTTCCTT